>JBBQEJ010000267.1:0-5582 GCA_038320555.1 Vicinamibacterales bacterium
CTGCCCCTGGCGCTTGTCGAGATGCTGCGCGGTCACCTGCACGCGTGAGATTGTCGATGGTGCCGAGGGGATCTGCATCAGCTGGGCATCGGGGCTTTTTCCCCTTGGGTTGCGAAATATCCCCCGCTCGGCGATCGCATGCCCTGAATCAGGACTCGCGCTCGAATCGCGGCGACGCTTCCCAGAAAGAACACTCCTCGCATTCGCCGCGTGTCGTAATCCTGGGCGCCGGCATGCGGGCCGACTGACTACACGCCCAGAAGACGTCATCGACTCTTGACGTTTCGGGTCCGAGCTGTTCAACCGTCACGCCAAACCGTCCAAAACGACAGGTCCAGGGTCTTCGACGGATTGTTTGGGCGTTCATGTGTCTCTCCTACGCGGGCCCAGAGCAATTGCCGCGCCTACTCCTGCAACCGGTCGATCGCGTTGAGTGGCTACGCCCGCCGCGGTATCGCCTGCCGGCAAACTGGAAGGGGTCCCGGATGTGTGGCGTGCATTATGCGTTCTACCCGAGTCGCGGGCGCGCTGCGAGCCAGTGACAGCACCAGCCGACGTAGAAAGGCGAGACACCATGGGGCCCACACTGTTCTTCTTCGGGTTGGTCGCGATCGCCGCAATGGTGGCGATGTGGGAAATGAGGCGCTGGGCATTGAGCTGGGGGACGACGCCGGAGGAACTCGTACGCGCCTGGCCGGGCGATGAGCTATCCCCAAACGCCACTGAGATCGCGACCCGCGCGATCTGGATCGATGCGCCGTCCGCCCTGGTGTGGGCGTGGCTCGTCCAGATTGGCCAGGATCGCGCGGGGTTTTACAGCTACAGATGGCTGGAGAATATCTTCCGCTGCGACATGCCCCGAGTCGAGCACATCGTGCGCGAGTGGCAACAACGCACGCTGGGCGACATCGTGTGGCTGGCGCGACCGGATCGATACCGCGGCGAGGCACGCCAGAAAGTGGTCCGGATCGATCGCGGAAGAGCCTTGTCGCTCGCCTCACCCTCCGATTGGGGACGGCTGGTGAGGCGTGAAACTAGCCTGGGCGGGACGTGGACCTTCATCCTCGTTCCCGTCGATCCGCAAAGGACCCGTCTCGTCGTCCGGTCTCGGGGACCCGAAGCGCCGACACTCCTGGGCAGGCTGTTCTGGATGACGGTCTTCGAACCGGCGCACTTCATCATGGAGCGAAAGATGATGCTGAGTCTGAAGACGCTCGCTGAAAAGAGCCGCCTTCAGGCGGTTCCACTCGCATCCTGAGCCCCGTGCCACCTCAGCTCCCCGAGGACTAATCCATGCTTGCAGCCACTGATGGTCACGCCGCCTCGCCACCGAACGTCGACCTCGTTCGCCTCCGTGATATCGTCAAACGCGAATATCTGGAAATGCCGGGACTGCGTTTGACCGGGCGCCAGGCGCAGCGGCTCTGGGCCCTCGACGCGGCGACATGCGACGCACTGCTCGACACGTTGGAGAGCACGCACTTCCTTCGGCGCTCGCCCATGGGCGATTACATGCTCGCTCTCCGCGATTAGGCGGATGTTCGAGCGGCATGCGTCCGGATCTACTCGACGCGGCTGTCAGGCGCAGTCGTGGCGAAGGAAAGCGATTTTTATGAATTACAGCCAATCCGTGTTGTGTCCGGTCGACTTTTCGGAAAGCTCCCGCGGGGCGCTGCGCTACGCCGCGACGATTGCCGCGCATGTCGGCGGGCGGTTGACGTTGCTCGCCGTCAACGATCCACTCGTGGGAGAAGCCGCGGAGCTCACAGGCGGCCAGGCTCGCCTGGTGGACCACACGATTCGCGAGATGGAAAAGTTTTTCAGGCAGTCGCTCGGTGTGAGGGCGACAGCCTTCGGCGAGCCGCAGTTCGAGGTGGGCAGCGGGAAACCCGCGGCGGAAGTCTTGCGTGTTTCACGCGAGCGCGGGTGCGATCTGATCGTGATGGCTTCGCACGGCGCGACGGGTTTCCGGAAGCTGTTCTTCGGATCGACGACCGAACGAGTGCTGCGGGAAACCGTCGTGCCGATGCTCGTCACGCCGGGTGGCGACCCCGGGCCAATGGAGTTCGACGACCTGAGGAAGCGCATTCACCGAGTGCTCGTTCCTGCCGACTTGTCGGCCGCGACGCTGCACCAGCTTGTGATCGCGCGCGGCCTCGCGGAAGCCCTCTCGTCGCCGCTCCTGCTCCTGCATGTCATCGAGCCGGTGCGGTCGGTGATGGCTCCGCAGGCCGCGTTCCCGACTGTCGAAACCGAGCGGAGATATCGGGTGGAATCGGAACTCGAGCGCGTGGCCACTGCCATGCCTGCGGGCATGAAACCCGAAGCGCTCGTCGCGTACGGGGAGCCGTCGGAGGAGATCGCCAAGGTCGCCAACGACCGGGATGCCGGGTTGATCGTGATGGGCCTGCACTCCTCGCCACTCCTCGGTCCGCGCATGGGTTCGGTCACCTATCGAGTGCTGTGCCTGGCGCACACGCTGGTCCTCGCGCTTCCGCCGACGCCCGCTAGCAGTTTGTTACGCTATCCTGTCGACACCGCCGTGTGTGTGACGACGCCAGCGTTCCATTGAAACATCTGTCCATTCGACGGGTCAGACCGCATAGGCTGGTGCCAGGTTCGCCCTGACCACTCGCACAACATCGACTAAATCGAACGGCTTCGTGATGACAGTGATGCCGTCCCAGGGCGGGACCGGCATCTCGTGCCTCGATGTGGTCAGGATGACAAACCGGCATCGCGGTGCTGCGAGCCGAAGGTCCTCGAGCAATACTGTCGGGTCGCTGCCGTAAAGCCGTGAGTCGAGCAGTACGATATCCGGGTGCGGAGCTTCGCGCGCGAGCGTCAGCGCCTCCGCGCTGCTGGACGCAGTGACGGTATCGAAGCCCGCGAGGCACAGACCGGTCGCCAACGACCAGCGGACGAGGAGTTCGTCATCGATGATCAGAACGCGCGCGGGAAGTCTTGCGCGCGGGGTGGGGACTTTCCCACAGCGAGAGAAGGGCATCATGGAGAATTGCCCCGGATATTCATGATGCTCAGGGGAACAGCAAGAACAGGACCGCCTCAAGAGGCGGGCGGTGCGCACGGAAGCGTGAGACGGGCGACTGCGCCGCCGCCTTCCCGCGGCAGCAACACGATCGTTCCGCCTTGAAGCGACACGAGCCGCCTCACGATCGCCAGGCCAAGCCCCGTACCGCTCTTCTTTGTCGTGTGGAAAGCCTCGAACAGTCGTTCGGGATCGATATCGCCGAACCCCGCGCCGCGGTCGGCGATATCGATGGCGCACTTGCCGGCGTTTCCAGATACGAATACCTCGATCGGAGTCGAGGATCCAGATTGGCAGGCGTTCAGCAGCAGGTTCAGCAGCACCGCTCGAAGCATCTCGCGGTCGGCACGAACCACCGCGGTCGATTCCGGTGCCCGGATGCCGGCGCACACGACATCCGCGGCTGCTTCGGCGCTCGCCATGGCATCGATGATGACCGGCCTGACATCCACCGAGTCGATCACCGGTGTACGCGGTCGCGCGAAGCGGAGAATGTCTTCCACTTTGTTGTTGAGGGCATCGAGCCGCGAGATCATCACGTCGATCACGCGCTTGTCGTCAGGGTCGATCGCAGGGCGCGAGCGGAGCACCTGGAGCGATCCCTTCATGCCGGCAAGCGGATTGCGGACTTCATGGGCGACAACTGTTGCGAGTTGCCCCAGTTGCGCCAGCGCAGCTTGGTCGGTGAGTTGCTGCTCGACGGCTTTTCGCTGGGTGATGTCGCTGCGAATCGCGAGGTATTGGTAGGGTTTGCCGTCGGCACTCAGCAAGGGCACGATTGTCGTATCGACCCAGTAAATGGAGCCGTCCTTCGCGCGGTTCTTGAGCTCGCCGCGCCAGATCTGCCCCTGCGCGATGGTACGCCACAGCCCGCGGATGAAGTCCTTCGGGTGATGGCCCGAGTTGATGATTCGGTGATCCTGCCCCAGCAGCTCTTCCCGCGAGTATTTCGAGATCGCGCAGAACTGGTCGTTGACGTACGTGATGACGCCGCGCTGGTCGGTCACCGCCACAATCGCCGCCTGATCGAGGGCGTACCGGATTTGCTCGAGGAGCCGAACGGTGTCGTCCTGTTGCATGCCCTACGGTGTTGTCGAGAGACCAAATTTTTCGATCCGATACCGAATCTGATCCCGATTGATCCCGAGCAGCGCCGCGGCCTTTGTCTGGTTGCCCCCCGAACGCTTCAGCGCCTGAACGACGAGACTCCGTTCGAGCTCCTCGAGGTCGACGCCGGTTGCAGGCAGCTGGAACGGATCTCCTGAGCCGAGACCCGTTTGTAAAGCGCCGAAGTCGTGAGCCTCCAGCCGGTCACCTTCGGCGAGCAGCATGGCCCGTTCGACGACGTTACGGAGTTCACGCACGTTGCCGGGCCACCCATACGCTTTCAGGAGAGCAGTCGCTCCGGCACTCACGCCGGTGATACGTTTCTTGAATTCGGCATTGAAGGTGTCGATGAAGAAGCCCACAAGAGCTGGCACATCGTCAGCGTGCTCGCGGAGTGCGGGGAGGCGGATCGGCAGCACATTGAGCCGGTAGTACAGATCGCTGCGGAACCCGCCCTTCGCCACGTGCTCTTCGAGATTGCGGTTTGTCGCGGCTACGACCCTGACGTCCACGCGGATGTCGCCGGCGCCGCCGACACGTTTGAAACTCTTTTCCTCGAGGAAGCGCAGCAGCTTGGCCTGAAGCGCCGGCATCATTTCGCCTATCTCATCGAGAAATACCGTGCCTCCGTCCGCGCTTTCGAGGAGGCCGCGCTTCTGCATCCGCGCGTCCGTGAAGGCCCCTCGCTCGTGTCCGAACAGCTCGCTTTCAAGAAGCTGCTCCGGGAGTGCCGAGCAGGTAATGTTCATGAATGGCCGGGATGCCCGCGCGCTGCTGTAGTGAATCGTCTTGGCGACCAGATCCTTGCCCGTCCCGCTCTCGCCCGTCAGCAGTACCGTGGACGCGGGGCTTCCGGCCACCTTCGCAACCATCTGCCGCAGCGATTCCATCGTCTCGGATTCACCGACGATGGCTCGGAGGCTGTAGGGGCGCGCTTCGTTTTCGCGCAATTGCTTGACTTCGCGGCGCAGCCGCGTGGTTTCGAGAGCCCGCCCCACAAGCGCGGCGACGTCATCCAGGTCGAACGGCTTGTTGGCGAAGTGAAACGCGCCGAGTTTCATCGCCTCGACCGCGGTATCCACGCTGACGAAGGACGTGAGCAGAATGACGAGGATGTCCGGGTCGAGCTTTTTCAGCTCGCGCAGGATTGACAGGCCATCCGTGTCGGGCAGCCGGTAGTCCAGCAGGACCAGATCGACGCCCTCTTTGAACTGATCGAGCGCCGCCCGGCCGGTGCCCGCCTCGAGCACCTCGTACCCATCAGTCCGGAGCCGCTCCCGCAGCGACCACCGTATGAGGTCTTCGTCGTCAACGACCAGCACAGTCGCGTTTGCCATGTTCAGATCAGCTTTCGAGCCCGTGTACGCGATTCTATTCGACTCTGCTCGCCAAATCTTCCGCGGGGAATTTCCCGCTCCAGCGAAAA
>JBBQEJ010000268.1:0-5572 GCA_038320555.1 Vicinamibacterales bacterium
GGATCGGACGGTCGCGATCGAGCTCGACCCCGTGTTCGAGATGGTAACGACCACCAGAAACGAATCCATCAGCGGTGGCGATGCGTGCCCGGGGTATTGGGACTACGTCGGCCCGAAGCATTCGAGCGAGCCATGCAAGGCAGAGTTCTTGTTGAACGTGCACCACGGCGGCACGCTCAACGCGGACTTAACGTGGACGAACAGTTCTACTGCGCTCTCGATGGAGCTCGACAGCGTGTACGACGGTCAACAGTTGTCGGGGCGCGCAATCGAATCAGGAGCGCACATCAGGGCCACCCTGTACGCACATACGCGGTATGTTGTTCGGGTGAGCGCGTTCGCGCTGTCGGGAGGCTCGGCCCCCGCAGGGATTACGCCGTTCAATTTGACCGTCACGCGCCCGAACTAGCCCTGTGAAGCGTTAACGCAATGATGTTTCGAAAGTGAAAGGCATGTGACCAGGTAGGGCGATGGGCGGAACCGTTCCGAGGTACATCAGAACCTCACGCGGCCCGTTGATCGGCACGTCGGCGATCAATCCATCTGCCAGACCCGGCACCACCTGACCTTCCACGAACAGAGTTAGTTTCGAGGCCGCGGGCGTCCATGTCACTCGCACATGAACCGTGCCGGCTTGGGAAACGACCACGCGAATCAGGCGACAGGGGCTGCAGCTGTTGCCGCCAACCGTGTAGGAGAGATCGTTGGGTGCCAGATCGGCCGGCCTGACCGTTTCACCTGCGACAAGACGGACGACGCGCTGGATCGGCAGATCGACGTACCCTTGCGTCGCATCCACTTCTGCCGGCTCGTATCCTTCCTTCTCGACTTTGATATGCGCTGGAAGTCGGGGCAGTTCGGCTATAGAGAACTCGCCATCTGAACCGGTTGTCGCGGAGCGGCCCGAAATAGTGTCGACGACGGTCACGTTCGGGAGATTGCCGACACCCGGTTCCCTGACTCGTCCGCCTATCGCAAAAGTGCCCGGAAGCGTGGCCATGACGTTTCCTGTCGCGCCCCGTGTCTGATATACGAACGAGATCCACGTGGCACCGAAACCCACGACCGTCACGAGACCGCCCGAGCTGATGGTGATGACTCTCGAATCACCCCATTGCCATCTCCCGCTGGTCGTGACGTCCTTCGTTGTGTTATCGCTGAGACTGGCCGTGGCCATAAGCTGTGAGGTTTCGCCGACTGCTGTCAGCGTGAGGTTGCCGGTGATCGAGAGGCCCGTAACCGTTGGCGACGGCGTCGATGGCGATGTCGGGGTCGTGGGTGTCGGCGTTGACTTATCACCCCCGCAACTCGTCCATGTAGACGCAAGGAGGATGAGCAGCACGACGCCGAGCCTGCTTCTCGAATATCGGATGGCCTTGATGCCATTCGGGGCCGAGGCTACCCGAGGTGTGCGGCCCATGAGAACCCTCCAAACAGCGCGTCGCCGAAAGTACCAACCGGTACTCCGGTTTGAGCGTCGTGAAAACACAAGTTAACGGCCCACGATTGTCGGTCATTCATACCGCAGAACGGGCGATCTGTCTGTGCTTTTTATGTACACCCTGGCTCCTCAGCGTTGATGTCGAGAGTGGCCTGGTGCCCACGTAGAAGGGGCGTCATGAAAAGATCCTGGCTCGTCTGTCTGGCACTGGCCGCGGGGTGCGGAGGCGGGTCGTCAGCTCCGACGTTCCCCAGTGTCCCCAGTGTCAACAGTATCACTGTGACCGGCAGTGATGTGGTGCTCGTCGGCAGCAGCGTGACGTTTACGGCGGCCGGGCAACGCTGGTGCCCTTACGGCACCACTGTGGGCACTGACGCGCCTACGGTTGCGACCGTGGAAAGCTACACCGGACGGGTTACGCGGTGGGCACCGGGACCGCGACGATCTTCGTGGACATGAATCGGACGGTGCCCGACTTCGGCGGATCGTGGGGCGGTGAAGTGAAGGAGACCGCTTGTCAGTCGAGCGGAGAGTTCGTCCACATCCAACCTTGTGATTCCTACTGGGACCTGGGGACTGTTTTCACGACTTTGACACTGACGCAGAATGGCGACAGTGTCTCGGGCTCGTTCCGCTTTGGCCCTTAAGACGTCTGCGGGTCTGCCTGAGGGCGCCTTGTCGCTCACCGGCACGACGCGAAACGCGTTCACTCGTCAGTTACAGAATGCTCGCTTCGAGCTGTCTCAGAACGGCGAGATGACCGGCACCCTCGAGGAGTTATGGTCGAGCGGCACGACCAGCCTGAGCGGCTCGCTGCGGGTCTTCCATCACCTGCGTGACATGACGCGCGTGAGCGGGGAGTGACCGCCAGAGCTTCTGCAAGACGGTCTGCAATCGAAGGTAGTGGACGGGCTCGGCCGCAAGATCGCCCAGATGCACGGTCGGAGCTTCTGGCCGTGCAGCGCCACCCCGTTCTTCAACACCTCGAGCAAGTCACAGACGGCGTTGCCCTCGATGCCTGGATCTCCGCAAGGCGCGCTCGAGATGGTAAGATCCTGTCTGTCCTCGGACATCACCAACCTCGAAAACGAACGAGAGATGAGACGGTTCTTCTCTGCAGTAATCGCTGGCATCCTGGCATTCGCCGGCCGGTCTACGCCACCTGCGGGCCAGGAAAGGCGGCGAGCCACCAAGGCCGGCCCGGATCTCTCCGCAGGCCAGGGAAAGCGGCGCGACCCCGTGCAGGAAGTGGAGGAGGGGACGGTCTTCACGCTCCTCGTTCCGGACATGGTGATGGAGCCGAGCTATCTAGCATCCGGAATCATCAGTTACCGTCTTGCACTTACACGGGGGCCGAATGGCCTGGAAATCAATGGTCGACCCGACTGGCAAAGCGCCGGGCCGCCGTGTATGAGGGAGGTGAGCGCGTCGCCGCTCCAACGTAAGGGCCAGTGCTTTTTCTACACTGAGTCCGGGAGCCAGATTCATATCCCGTTCGATCCTCAGACGATTGATATCCGCTCAGCCCTCCTTGCGTTCATGATGCCCGGACCGCCATCGAGTGAGGCCGCGCGCAAATACCGCCAAGACCATGACTCATTCGTTCGTGGCATCCACGGTAACAGCCAGTAGCCAGATTGTGTCCGTGACCGTGCGGCACTCCTTTCCAGCCCGGGCGCGTTGTTCGGCGCGCGGCGTGAAGGAGCGCCGCCCGCGCTGCTCGATGGAAACCGTGTGGCGATCCGCCCTTCCGGCGTAAACTGGATGCATTCCTCAGAAGCGATCCGATCTGACTCTCGTACTCACCGGCGGCGGTGCGCGCGCCGCGTACCAAGTTGGAGTCCTCCGCCATCTGGCGCGCGTGTTTCCCGACCTTTCCCCAGACGTCGTGACCGGAGTATCGGCCGGCGGAATCAACGCGGCGTATCTGGCTGCGCATCAGGAATCGCTTACCCGGAAACTCGAGAACCTCGTAGACATCTGGAGCAGTCTGCGTATCGAGGATGTGTTCCGCGTCGATTTGCGCGACCTGGCGTCGCGCACCGCGCGATGGGGCGGACGTCTGCTGTCGGGAGGCCGCTCTCCCTTGCCGTTGGCGCGGAGTCTCGTCGATACCGCCCCGCTTCGCTCGCTGCTCGAACGCATGCTCGAGGCGAAGTCCGGCAGCATCCACGGCATCGCGCGGAGCCTGGAGGACGGCTGCCTGCGGGCGGTCGCGCTGACCGCATCGAGTTACACGACAGGGCAGTCGATCACCTGGGTGCAGACGCGCGACGACCTCGGTATCCAAACCTGGGAACGGCCGCAGCGCAAGAGCGCCGCCTGCGCGCTCCGAGTCGACCATGTGATGGCGTCATCATCGCTGCCGTTCTTTTTTCCGGCGGTGGAGGTCGACGGCGCATGGTACGGCGATGGAGGCATCCGGCTGACCTCGCCGCTGTCCCCAGCGGTTCACCTCGGCGCGAGACATATCATCGCCGTCTCGACGCGCTATGCCCGCACGCGCGAGGAAGCCGACCGCCCGGCGGTCCTGGGTTATCCGCCACCGGCACAAGTCGCCGGCGTCCTCTACAACGCGATCTTTCTCGATCAGCTCGACAGCGATGCGCTGCACATGCAACAGATCAACGAGTTGGTGGCGCGACTGCCTGTAAATCACCGCGATGACCTGCGTCGTATCGAGCTGCTCGTGGTGCGGCCGTCGCAGGATCTGGGACGGATCGCGAACGCCTACGAGCCCGAATTGCCACGAGCGTTCCGCTTTCTCACGCGGGGGCTGGGCACCCGAGAGACGCGCTCAAACGACATGCTGAGCCTCGTGATGTTTCAAGCCGACTACGTCAAACACCTCATCGAGTTGGGTGAGGCCGATGCAAAAGCACGGCTCCCGGAGATTCGGCGATTCCTCAACGAGTGGTCGCCGGAGCCGTAAGCGACGCGGCATGATGCTCCACTAGAGTACTAGTGCGCCTCTGTCAGGGAACGGTACCAGCAGCCGCTTCTTTACTTGTCTTCTCCGCGGGCTTGGCGCTCTCTGCGCGAACCTGTCGTGACAAGTAGAGTACGACGCCCTAATGCTGACCACTCTCGATTCCCACGAGACCTCGTCAACGATCTGACAAAGTCGTACTAGCGAGCAGTCGATTGAGTCAGCCGCGCCGGCCCGCCAGAAACAGGACCGATCGGTGACTCAGAACAGGCCATGAGGGGTTCGAGGCGCGCAACAGAGCGAAACATCCGAGCACGATTGCATGGGGGTTCACAAGGTATTTGCAGCCGACGGAGGGTGGTGCGATCATGAGCCGCCGCCGAAATGCAGACGTGAGACCTCACGAGAAACGATCAGCCCTGACGGAGCAATCGACTACATGCTGCCACGTATCCCGGGACTACAGTACGTCCCTGACTATCTCGATCGAGCTGCACACGAGAGCCTGTTGACCGCGGCAGACTTGGATCCGTGGTTGATGTCGGTCGATCACGGCGTGCAAGTCTATAGCTACCGCTACAGTCACGCAAATCGAGCCGCGTATCGGATCGGCGAGTTGCCCCCGTGGGTGAGTGATCTCGCCGTGCGCCTCTGTTGTGATGGGTTGCTCCCGAAGGTGCCCGATCAGATGGTCGCCAATGATTACCGACCGGGCTCTGGTATCTTCGCGCACATCGATCAGCCGGTGTTTGGCGACGTCGTCGCATCCGTGAGTCTCGGCTCAACCTGCGTCATGCGGTTCTCACACTTCGAATCCGGTCGAAGCGAGGAGTTCCAGTTGGAGCCGCGAAGTGTGCTGGTCCTGTCGGGAGACGCCCGCTGGGCATGGCAACACGAGATTCCGGCTCGGGCCATTGACACATGGCAGGGCACGGAGATACCCGTTCCAGGCGCGTGTCCCTGACCTTCCGCGTCATGCGGCCGGGCCTTGCCAGACATGAGGTGACGTGCGGCACCGGACGGTGCCGCGGGGAGAGAAGCTGATGAAGGATCCGTCGCGACGGCGATTCATCGAGATGAGCGGCGCCGCTGCCGCAGCGTTCGGCGTGCCGATGCCCCATCCATTCGCGCCGGGCCTGGAGCCGGCCGCCTCGACGATCGTGCATCTTTCCGGCGACGGGCTGAACCTCGACCCGTCTGAA
>JBBQEJ010000269.1:0-5556 GCA_038320555.1 Vicinamibacterales bacterium
CTTCGTTTGTTGATCACGCTGACGGTTCGGGCTCGAGGCCCATGGTGTCGTTGACGGCGCACCGGAGCTTCTGCTTGCAGCCCAGGTACCGCTCGGTCGTCTGGATCGAGACGTGTCCCAGTAGGAACTGAATCTGGTCGAATTCGCCGCCGGCGAGGTGGCACAACCGGGCACAGGTGCGCCGGAGGGCATGCGGGGCCAGCTTCTCGATGCCGGCGTGCGTGGCCGCCTTTACCACGTCCCAGATGACCTTCGCTGTCAGCCCATCTCCCCACACGCGGCCGGCCTTGTTGATCGCGCGAAACGCTCGTCCGCGGGTAAGGCCAGCCGCCGTGGTCCAGGCGTCGAGACTCGCCTTCACCCCATGCGGAATCGGGACTGTTCGGACATGGCCGGCCTTGCCCATGAGATCGGCAATCACCCAGTGCTCTTCGCGCTGTTGGACGGACTCGAGTGCCAATGTGAGCGCCTCGCCGCGCCGCAATCCACAGTCCAGCAGCAGGGCCACCATCGCGTGGTCGCGCAGTCCGCGCAGGGTGGGTGGGCTTTCCGTCTGGAGGAGGCGCCGGCCCTGTTCCGCCGTTAGCCAGTTCCCCAGGGCACCCCGAGGCGCCGCACGCCCTTCACGCGGCGAATGCTCGCGGCGAGCTCGGGAAGAGCACCGATTTAGCGCGATCGCTTGGGAACCCGGATTCCGGACCGACCGAATAGGGCTCTCCGGCTGGCACCACGAGGAGGTTCTCACGAAACGTTAGCGGCCTCCTTCCCAGGGCGTGGATCATGGCCGAGCTGACGCGCGATCGGCGTGGCGCCCCTCCGAATCGTGCAGGACGACGGTCAGGAGCGACTGATGGATCGTGATCGCTCCGCCGTCATACTCGATGAACCCGAGCTTCCGGAACTTGTTCATAAAGAAGTTCACGCGAGAGCGCGTCGTCCCGACCATTTCCGCCAGCAATTCCTGAGACACGTGGGGGAGCACATGCGGGAAACGGTCCTCTGGACCTAAGCGCGCGATCAATAGGAGCGCGCGCGCCAGGCGCTTCTCGCTCGAGTTGAACAGCTGGTCAATGAGGTCTTCCTCAATCCGGATGTTCCGCGACAGCATGTGCGCGATGAACCGATCCGACAGCGCGTGCTGCTGGTGCAGGAGGCGCAGCATCTGATCCTTGTCAATGATGAGGATGGTACTGCCCGTGATCGCGGTCGCATTCCCCCGGCGGACGGGTTGACCCGCCAAGCATCCTTCGCCAAAGAAATCGCCGGAGCCCAGCAGCGCCACGACCCCCTCTTGCCCTGTCTGCGAGAGCACCGAGAGCTTCACCCAACCCGTTTGGATGTACAGCACGCTTTGAGAGGGATCGCCCTGCGTGAAGATGACCTCGGCTCGCCGATACTCCACAATCGTTCTCGCGCTCCCCGCCGAGTTGAGAAACGCCTGGGCATTGAAGGTGCTCCTCTGCTGCGATTCCATAATCAGACTCCTTCCGAAAACTACTGGACCGGTGGGACAAGTCCTTCCGAAGGCGCCGATGGACGACGGACGTGATCACGCGCCGCGTGCTGTGCGCGGCACAGGCCCAAGAAGTTGGGTCGTCGGGCTCCGTCAGAGGGGGCCGACACGAACGCTGCTGGCTCAACCCGGTGGCCTAAGCCCTTCTATCGGCGCAAACGGATTTCGCCTGCATCGGGGCGTGGTCTGCGCGGCGTCGAGCGCGGACATCTGCGGCCCACTCGGGGCGATCGACCGGGGTCTCCAGTAGACGAGCTTAGGAGACCTGGAACGGGTTTTTAGAGTGTTTTACACTGCGATGGCTAGATAGCAGTTGTCTTACCGCTGAGCTGGCTGAAGCGGAACTCGCGGCCTGCGTCCCGTCGTCACAACCGCCAACACGGTAAACGCGAGGGACGTTCCCTTACGGCTGGCAGGCTCGCCGCCGTCCCCTGACCCATGGTGGCGTGCAATCTGAAGAGCGCGCGCCATCTCGGCCGCGGACTCCTCGTCGGTCTGCTTCCGGCAGATTGACTTTCTGGGGCATCCGATCAGCTCACGATCTGCGGCGCGGTCGCTTCCTCCACACCGTCCTCCGCGCGCTTTTGCAGCATGTGAGCAACAATCTGCGACTCCTCGTTCGCATCAATGTCGAAGACCTTGCCCCAACGCATCGCTACGAAGTGAACGCCGTGGTTGTTGTATGGAGAGGCGCCGGGATACGTATCGGTGGCCGTCCAGCGAATGATGATCGTAGTGTTATTCGGCAGACCTTTCACCCAGATATCCCGAACAGTGATAGTGAGCCCGGGGGCCAGGCGACCTAAGCGGCCGAACCAGCGGCGCACCGATTCCTTGTCGTGGCGTTCCCCGTCGAGTGCATGCTGCCCTCCAAATCGATGGTGCACATTTGGAGCGCAATCCCTCAATAGCGCCTCATAGTCTTTCCGATTCACCCGGAGGAAATTCCGCTTCGCTATGTTTGACGATCGCGTGATACATCTTTCTCCATCTTAGAGGGACCGTGACGCGCAGGGCAACCCGCAAGGGCCGAAGTTCCAGCAGATGGTTCTGCTCGACGCGCAGACCGGCGACGAACGCGTGATATCCGACATCGATGGTGAGAAGGTGTTCGTCGTGTGGACTTCTCGCCGGACGGATCCGCCGTGGTTGTTGCTGCTGGGCGAAATGAGCAGTCCGTTGGTCCGGTGCTCTACCCGCTGGGAGAGCCGACCACCTCTCGGCCGAGGCGAATAATCGGGACACCCGCAGGGAGGGAAATCTGGCATGCGAGGATTTCTCCCAATGGGCGGTGGCTGGCGATCAGTGCGGTCCCGAAACCGCTGAAGTCGTCCACTCTGTACGTTGGCGACTTGCTCGGTGGCGAACCGTTTGTCCAGGTGACCGACGGCACGGCTTTCGATGGCAAGCCCCGATGGTCTGCGGACGGAACGCTGCTGTACTTCACATCGAATCGGGGCAGCCCAGGCAATGTGTTCAACGTATGGGCGATCCGGATCGATCCCGACGCGGCCACTCCCTCGGGGCGCCGTTCCAGGTGACGACGTTCCGCAATCCAGAGCTGCCCCGTCCCGAGCAGCTTCAGGACCTCAGAGTCGCCGGCGGTCGCCTCGTCGTGTCCCTCCGAGAGACGTCCGGGAACATCTGGATGCTCGAAAACATCCGCTGACAGCAGCGGAGCACCGTTTGATCCCTGTCGCGGTCTTGGACGGCGAGATCTGCTGCCTCGCCCCTGACGGGCGCAGCAACTTCAAACATCTGTTGTTCCGCCGCGAGTGGCCGCATTTCTACGCGTTCGATCTGCTGGAGGTCGACGGTGAGGACCTGCGGATGCAGCCCCTGCTGGAACGCAAGCGGCGACTTCAGACGATCATGCCCACGGTCGAATCCAGGTTGCTGTATCTGGACCACATCCCGCAACGCGGTCGCGACCTGTACCGGGTCGCATGCGAACGCGACCTCGAAGGTATCGTTGCCAAATGGACGGGCGGGACGTACCAGACGGACGGCCGCCGGACCTCATGGCTGAAGGTGAAGAACCCGGAGTACTCGCAGATGATCGGGCGTCGGGAGCTGTTCGATGCGCGGCGAGATCGGTCCTCACGGCATCGGCGAGCGATCACGCCCGATCTGTGCTTGGCGTAGCGCCAGCGTACCAGTCGCGGCTGCAGCGGTCCGATGGTCGCCGATCAGATCAGAATCTGAGCCTTGGTGGATCGGTGCCACAATCCTGCTAAACGTAGGAAGATTCGAACGGGCGAGCCTCCCGCCGCTTCACGCGTATTTTTGCTGATTTTCGCCAGTGGTCCGCCGGGTCCGGCAAGCACGTGAGGAGGTTTACGTTCCATGCCTGTGGACCTCCGGAAACCTGCTCCTTACAGGTACCACGCACGCGGCGTCGTCCTGCGCGCCAGTGGCAATCAACTGGCTCGGCGAATCGGCTCCTGTCATGCCTCGAGCCGCTCATACGAGGCTAATAATTCCTTGTGAATGTCGACCATCACCGAACGGGGCGATAGCTTGCGGCACACCGCGGCCTTCATGGTAATGGTCGCGCCACGGTATATCTGAGACGAGCGGTGTCTGCCAAAGATTTGCGCGACGAGGGCTCTAAAGCGTATCAGGTCGGCTTCGAAATCCTTGTTGGGACGGTCAGCAACGCCGGCGCTGACAGTCACAGACCCGGACACGCCGGTGTCCAGTGGTATTGCGGTTTAGGCGATCAAAATTCACGAGACAAGTCAATGGAGAGGAGCTAAAACTCCGTTTAGATGATCATCTTGTGACCTCGTCTGACCGTGCGGTGGGGCACTGTTAAGGCGAGCAAGAAGATCGAACGTTCAAGCGAGGAGGCACAAGTGGAACACAAAGGAAAACGGCGGATTCGCGGCACGGAGATTCCGGTTCACTACAACGGCGGATTACGAAAACTCTGTGGGTGCCCGCGACGGCGGTAGTCTGGCTGCCGACACGCGTGGTATTTCAATTTCACGTGGGAGGGTAGTCCTACCGATTTTCTTTGGACAAGCATTTGGGGCGCCGCGTCACCAGCCGCACGGAAGGAGAAGCCGAGGCCGAAATGCTCAGAATCGCGATCCGGGCCGGCGGCTTCGATGTCACTAGCCCGGGAAGCGCCGTTGCCCCGGCGGGAGCGCAGCCGTTGACGCTCGACGACGCTCCCGAGAGGTTCGTAAAGCACTACTCGCGGGCGGCGGTTCCCGGCCGCCGCCGAACAGGGGCAAGCGGCACGAAATCGTCGTGGCGCGACGACGAGGTCATGCTCCGGATTGTATGTGCCCATTCGTACGCAGGCACGCGCCTCGGTCTGTTGGCAGTGACCGACCTGACAGAGCACCACGTGGAGGTGTTCCTGCAGGGGCTCGCTGCTGCCGGTCGAGCGCCCTCGACGCGGAACCATTATCTCCGCCTGCTGAAGCTGATCGGGCGGTGGATGGTCCGGCAGGGTTACCGCCCCACGCCATTAATCGCCGCCGATTCCGAACTCCGGCAGGATCGCGACTGGGGGGCGCATCGCGTCTCCGAAGACCGCGTGGCGCGCCACGTGTCGTCGCGCAGGCATCATGGGGTTGCGCTTCCATGACCTGCGTCATGAGGCTGGGTCACGCTTGGTGGAAGCCGGGTGGCCGCTGCATTATGTGCAGGCGATGCTCGGGCACTCCAACCTAAAGCAGACTTCCATCTATCTGAATGTGCCGCTCGGCGGGCTGGAACAGGCCATGCGGAAATACGATCAGCAGCGCGCGGCTTGCAATCCCGTTGCAAGTTCCCCGGTCAGCAACCATCGGCCGGATAGCAACACTGCTCCCGATCCTGCCGGTAACTCCCATATCCACTAGGCTTAAGTTGGCGCGCCCGGCAGGACTCGAACCTGCGACCCCCGGCTTAGAAGGCCGGTGCTCTATCCAACTGAGCTACGGGCGCGGAGAGTAAATGGTAGCAGCAATTTTCTGCCGCCGTGCCTCTGGCGCCCGCTGCACTCGCCTCAGATCTGCATCAGCGCGTTCAGGTCCGCCGTGGTCGCC
>JBBQEJ010000270.1:0-5550 GCA_038320555.1 Vicinamibacterales bacterium
TGGTCAAGGAATTCGTGGGCGTCTCTGTTCACGAATGCTGCGAACGTGCCCAGCGTCCTCGTTGTTGTTTTGAGATCAAGACAAAAGCGCCAGGGTAGCGTACCGCTGGCGCCGACAAGATCCGCCAGTCGGGAGCTGCGCCTGGCGGCCAGCCAAAGCCACACCAGCCAGATCCATCCAATGGATGCTGTGATATTCGGCGGTTCCCACACGATAAACTCCATCGGCTAGGCGTGTCATCGTCATCGTCGACAGAGCCAACTCGGTCGATCATGAAGTAGAAGAAAATGAAGCTGGATCGGTTCGAGCCGGCACGTTTCGTCGTCGAAATAGCCCAAATCGTGGTGCATGAAGGTCGCGAGCCAGATGTGCTCTCCCACCTGCGTGACTCCGACATTTTAGGCGGACACCTGACTGAGATTCACTTTCCGTCCCTTGAAGCAGATCCGCCCGCAGTTGATCACCGTGTAGTGGCGTCGTGAAACGGGTAGGTGAGGTCCTCGAGGCCGCGGTACACGCGGGGTGAATGCACGTACACGTCCGCGGGCACTTTCATGGCCGATGCCTGGTGAGGCCGCTGCTCGTTGTAGCGCTCGATGAAGGGTCGAAACGCGCCTGCTGCTCCTGAATTAATCAAAGATTGTGCTGCAGGGTGTCCGTGGGTTTGGCCGCGAGCGCCACCTGGCCGTGAGGCGCGAGCGCGACGCGCAGCGCTTCGGCGATCTTGCGTGCGATCTCGTCCTGGACTTCGAAGGCGTCGTGCATCTCGCGGTCGTACCGCTCGGACCAGAGCGGAAAGTCCGTCCGCGTGTCGACGAGCTGGGCGTTGATGCGCAGCCGGTTGCCGGCCCGCCGCAAACTGCCGGTGAGCACGCATGTGGCGCGGAGTTGCTGGCTGATCTGGGCGGGGGTCACGGGTTTGTCGCGGTAGGCGAGCACCGTGGCGCGCGAGAAGATGTTCAGGCCCTTGATCTTGGACAGCTCCGTGATGATGTCCTCGGTGATGCCATCGCGGAAGTACTCGTCCTCCTTCACGCCGCTCAGGTTCTCGAAGAACAGCACGGCAACCGATCGCTCAACCGACGTATCGGGGCCAGTGGCTTCAGCGGTCGTCTTTCTGCCAGGGTCGGTATCGCGCCGAAGCCGGATCAAATCGGTTTTCAGGTCCGTTGCCGTCTGGTACCGAAGGTTACGATCTTTCTCGAGCGCCTTATTGAGGATTCGCCCGAACTCGGCAGGCAGCGCCGCGTTGGCATGCGTGACGGGTACCGGATCGCGGTTGAAGATGGCGTCAAACACCATCGCGGACGTGTCCCCTTGGAAGGGGAGGCCGCCAGTGGCGGTCTGATAGAGCACGATGCCGAGGGAGAACAGGTCGGTGCGCGCGTCGGTGAGCCACCCGCGCGCCTGTTCCGGCGACATATACGCCACCGTGCCAATCGCCGTGCCGGGGATTGTCAGATGCTGGTCCGCGGTCGTCTCTGCCTCCGATCCCCAAAAGTCCGCGAGGGCTCGCGCGCCCTCGATCTGGGCGATCCCAAAGTCGAGGATTTTCACCTGGCCTCGTGGGCTGAGAAAGATGTGGGCCGGCTTGATGTCGCGGTGGACGATGCCCTTGGCGTGTGCCGACTCCAGGGCATCGGCGATCTGCATCGCGATGTCGAGCAAGTGCGTCAGGTCGAACCGATAATGGCAATCAATCATCTGCGCCAGGGTTTGGCCTTCGAGCAGCTCCATGACGATGAAGTGCTCGCTTGGACAGTCAGGCGCTGAGCACGACTCATCGTGCTGCTCGATCGAGTAGACCGTGCAGATATTCGGGTGGTTCAGGGCTGACGCCGCGCGCGCTTCGCGTTGGAACCGCTCCAGCGCCTTCAGATCACGACCCAGCGCAGGCAGCAGGAATTTGAGGGCTACGCGCCGGCCCAGCCGGGTGTCTTCCGCTTCGTACACCACGCCCATGCCGCCGCTGCCGAGCGGCCGAATGACATCGTAGTGCGAGACGCGCGTGCCGAGCATGGGTGTCGTACCGACTCAGCATCGTAGTCCTCACTCGCCGGTCCGTCAACGTGGGGCGAGCATTCTGGCAAGGCGAGGTCTTCGTCACGAACCGTCTGTGCCACCGATCAGCCCACACACCATGACGTGGGTGCCGTGGATACCTGCCAGCGTTGCGCGTATCCTCCCGCTCGTCGGTAGCCGCGCTTTTACAGGCGGTCTTCAGCCGGTGGCCAGATCATACATACCTCCTTGATTGGCCTTCGAGAGGTGCCGACCGATCAGGTTGGCCGGCATCCGCCGTGGCTCATGTTCGGATCATCAGGGCAGCAGCGCGGCGATCATCGAGTCTGCGATGAACCGTCCGTAACGTTCGACTGACCAGCCCCGCCCGATGACCAGCAGTTCGTAGAGCTGTGGCGAGCTGTAGGTCCACAACACGTCCGTCGCGGCATCGAGAGTGATGCCCGCCCGCAGGTGTCCGCCGTTCAGCAACGTCCTCGCGTTGTGCGTCATGCGCGTGAGCCTGGACGCATCCATCTCCTTGTCCAATCTCGCCAGTTCCGGATCGCTTGCCGCCGCCTCGCGCACAAGCAGAAGCACGGGCGCCACCCTCGGCGCCACCTCCATCGTAAGGGCGCCCCATCCTCGAATGATCGCGCGCGGGTCATTCTGACTCGCCTGCATCAGATCCGATCGGCGCTCAGCGTGCACCGGCCCTTCGCCGGCGAGGGCCTTATCCCGGATTGCCCGCACGAGCGCGATCTTATTGCCGAAGACCTTATAAACCATCTCTTCGGACACGCCCGCGTCCTCTGCGATCCTCGCGATGGTGGTGCCGGAAAATCCCTCTCGCATGAAAAGGCGGCTCGCCGCCTCGACGACGGCGGCACGACGCTCTTGCGCAGCTTCCTGGCGTCGGGCCGAGTCGTATCGTCGCCGTCGCTTGACTTTCGCGGCCATCGAGGAGATTATACATTTAATTACAGTTAAACTGTATCCATTATACCGAGGCCATGATGACCAACGATGACACGATCGACGACGCAGCCGGCGTGCTCGCGCGGCTCGTGCGCGCCACCAACGCGCACGATCTGAACGCGCTGGTGGCGTGTTTCGCTCCGGACTACCGGAACGACACACCGGCTCACCCTGAGCGCAGCTTCACCGGCCGCGAACAGGTCCGCAGGAATTGGGAGCAGATCTTCGCCGCCATCCCCGACGTGACCGCGACGGTGGTGCGCTCTGCGTTCAACGGCGACGAGGCGTGGAGCGAGTGGGAACACCGCGGCACGCGGCGGGACGGGTTGGCGCACGTGATGCGCGGTGTCGTGATTTTCGGCGTCGGCAGCGGATTGCTGACCTGGGCGCGCTTCTACCTCGAGCCGGTTCAGGAAGGGGGCGGGAATGTCGATGCCGCGGTTCGCCGGCAGGTCGTCGCGGCAGACCCGCCACCCACGGCGTCGTCAACGGAGCAGCGGCGGTGATTCTCGTCGCCGGCGGAAGCGGACGCCTGGGTACCCTCATCGTGCGGCGGCTGGAGGCGCGAGGTCTGGGCGTTCGCGTGCTCACCCGCGATCGGAGGCGGACCGCTCATTTCGAAGGCAGCCGGGTCGAGGTTATGGAAGGCGATGTGCGCGATGGCGGCAGCCTGGGCGCCGCAATGGCGGGCGTCGGCACGGTCGTCTCTGCGATTCATGGGTTCGGCGACATCGGCAATGTTTCGCCGAAGTCGGTCGATCGCGACGGTAATTACAATCTGACCAATGCGGCGGCGTCTGCGAATGCGGCCGTCGTCCTGATGTCCATCGTCGGCGCGTCGGCGGAGCACCCGCTCGAGCTCTTTCGGATGAAGTATGCGGCCGAGGAGCACCTGCGAGTGAGCGGCGCGCCATGGACGATCCTGCGCGCGACGGCCTTTGCCGAGTTCTGGCTCGATCTGCTTGACCAGACGGCCGGCGCCTCGGGCCGGCCGGTCATATTCGGGCGAGGCGTCAACCCCATCAATTTTGTGTCGGTCTCCGATGTGGCGGCACTCGCCGAGCGAGTGGTGGTCGATCCCTCAGCGCGTGGTGCGACGTTTGAAATCGGCGGCCCGCAGAATGTGTCATTCAACGAGCTTGCGGCAGGTCTGCAGCACGCCTCGGGACGCACGGCGCCGCCGCGCCATGTTCCACGCACGATACTGCGCGCGCTCGCGGCGGTGCTCGGACCTGTGCAGCCCAATCGTGCACGTCAGATGCGGGCGGCGATTGCGATGGACACCAGGGATCTGAGCTTTGCGGCGACAGATCTCCATCGCCGGTTCCCGGAGCTTCCGGTGACGTCGCTGGCCGACATCCTCACGCATCGCTAAGCGGGCGTCGATTCCGTCCGTTGGGTACTTCCGGCCTAGTACGACTCTGTCAGATCCGCCCTTTTCTCGGTCGACGGCCCGCGACTTGTCACGACGAGGTTCGCGCAGAGAGCGCCAAGCGCGCGCAGAAGACAAAGAAGCGGCTGCGGGCATCGTGCCGGCGACTCGCGCGTCGCCGAGACGGTTCTCGGCAGCCTTCTCGGCGTTCTCTGCGGCTGTGCGTCCTCCGCGTGGCATCGTCTTCTCCGCGCACGGTCAAACACCGGTAACGCCGAGCGATACCACGCAAATAGTACGACGACCTCAGCGATGATCACTCTCGAATTCCACAGAAATTCGTCAATCTGACAAAGTCGTACTAGGCTCATAGATGGCGAGCGAACTCTAGAAAAGTTCGACGTTTCTGCGCCGAGGGTCCTTCGCGACTCCCATAGTTCAATGGAGTTTCTTTCGGGGTCATGTAACTGTGCGAAACGCCCATTCGTGCAGGGCCTTGGAATCGTAAGATAAGACAGCCGCCTTTCGAAACGACTATGAACACAGCAGAAGTGAATTCCGCCCTTGTCCGGTTGTTCTCGGAGCTTGTTGACGGCGCGAGCAGCCGGACGGGCGGTTTCGTGCTCAACGCGGGCGACGTTGGACTGCTGCGCTCTCTCGACAAACTGTCGGCTGCCGACGCGTCTCGCGCGGTCAACGACGGCGCGACGATTGCGGCGCATGCGCAACACGTGCGCTACGGGCTGTCGCTGATGAACCGATGGGCGGCCGCGGGTGGCAATCCTTTCGCGGACGCGACATGGGACGAAGCTTGGAAGACGTCCCTCGTCGACGCGTACGCGTGGCAGGAGATCAGAGACGGATTACGCGACGAAGCCCATCGCTGGTTGGAGGCGCTGAACCCAGCGCGTGACGTCGCGGACGTCGAGCTCACCGGAATGATTGCGAGCATTGCTCATCTTGCCTACCATCTGGGGGCGATCCGGCAGATCAATAAGCAAACACGAGGACCGACCGAGGGAACGTTCTAACCTCGAGACGTCTCCGCTCGTGGCGTCAGCCGCATCTCGTTCGTCGGCAGAAAACCGAGGCGCTCATAGAGGCGCCGGCCCTCATCCGAGGCGTGAAGAACAATGCGCCGGATGCCGCGCGCGGCGAGGGCAGTCAGAAGCGCACGCATCAGCGCGTCGGCGACGCCG
>JBBQEJ010000271.1:0-5524 GCA_038320555.1 Vicinamibacterales bacterium
CGCGGCGATCGGGATCACGAAATAGATGAACTGCGGCGTCCGGTACACGAGCAGGTGCATCACGGTGTTCACGTCCGCCGTTCCTTTGAACAGCTTGTCCGAGGCGTCGATAAAGGTCGAGATATAGAACAACCCGAGGAGCGCCAGAATGCCCAGGGCGACGACGCGCAGGTACATCCGGCTGACGTACTGATCGAGCAGGCCGGCGGCTGGCAGGCGCACTTTGGGGATGCGGACGACCACCACGACGTTGCGCCGTTTGCCGCGCCCGCCGGCCGGCTCGCTGGCGGACGGGACGCTGACCGATCCAGCCGCCGTGCCTTTCGACGCCCACCGCGCGGCGAGCTGCGGCACCACGAGTGGAAAACTCCGGGGAAGCTGCCGGGTGGAGAATCGGTCGCGCCAGACGAGCGCCGCAATCCCGAAGGCCCCCAGAAGAATGTTGGGCCACCAGCGTGTCAGGTGCGCGAACAGGAAACTCGTTGAGCCGAGGGCCTTCGCGCTCTCGATCGCTCGATAGTGTCCCTGGGTCTGGGCCTCCGCCAGGTACATCACGACGTAATACGCGAAGATGACCGCGATGCCGATCACGAACCCGCCCATCTTTCCGTCGCGGGCGACCGACAGACCCAGCGCGAGGCCGATCAGCGCGAAGACGAAGCAGGCCACCGGCACCGAGAATTTCTGGTCGATCTGGATGATTTCCGGATGCGGAGACAAGGCGGGCTGGCTGCCAAGCTTGGTTGCCATGTCCTGCCGCAGCTCGGTGATGGTCTTCTCGGTCAGGCCCCGCGGCAGTTCGGCCTTCCGGAACACCATCTCCGGATTCAGCGCCATCGTCAATTCGCCGGGGAAGCGGTAGGTCTGGGTCTCCCCCGGTTTGCCCGTGGAATACCGGATACCGTCGGTCAGGACCAGATCAACGCGGCGCTCCTGACGATTCAGGACGAGCCGGCCCCGCGACGCCAGGGACAACTCAGTCGAATCCGGCTTGCTGGTATTGGCGACCAGGATGTCCTTCCAGCCCACGCCGTCGCGCGGCTCCTCGCTCGCGTACAGCACCCAGCCCGGAAAATCCTCGAAAAACACCCGGGGATGCACGTCGTTTTCGACGCGCTTCGCGATCACCTCGAACGTGATTTCCCTGAACGTCTGGTTCGCGTCTGGGATTGCCTTGATCATCACGTACATCGTGGCGGCGGCCGCGACCGCCGCCATCAGCAAGACGGGCCGGAGCAACCGGTACGGACTGACGCCACAGGCGAGCAACGCGACAGCTTCCCGGTCGGCCGACAGCCGCCCGAGGCCAATCAGGAGTCCCGTCAGGAGCGCCATCGGGATCGTGAGGCCAAGCGCCTGAGGTATCAGGGTCAGCATGATCCGGCCGGCAACCTGCCAGGACACCCCCTTGGCCACGAGCATCTCGAGGTCGCGCATGACGGGGGGTATTTCGAGCAGGAACGTAAAGATGACGAGCGACAGCAGAAACGGTGGAATGACCTCGCGGATGACGTAGCGGTCGATCGTTCTAAGCATCTGTTCGCTGCAGACCCCATTATCCGGCTTCCTGCGCCGAAGGCCAAAGTGGGTGGCGCGAGGATCTAGGTCGGATCCTTAGGAGATCATCCGCGAATCTTCCACAGGGCCTTTTTACTGGCTAAAGGCCTTGAGTCTGATAATGGATGTTATGTTAACTACGTACCCCGGCTACCAGTTCCGAGCTCCCGCTCCCGGCTTCCAGCTTCCGGCTAACCACGAATCGCGAATCACGACCCGCGAGCAAATCCTCGCCGCCGCAGACCCCTGGCGCGCTGCTCCTGGCCTCGTGCGGGCCTTGTTGCCGGCCAGCCGAATCCTCCGACGCGACGCGGGCGAGGCGGGGATTCAGCGGCTTGATGGTTCCGGGATCAGTGGAGGGGCGATTCTCGGATTACCGATTGACGCCGGAGCGGAGTTCGCGAATGATTTCCTGCAGCGCGGAGATGACTTCGTCGCGGTCGACGCGGGACTTCGTGAATCGCAGCTGGAGCTTGAAGGCTTTAGTGGGGGCCTTGTAGCTGAAGACGTACGCCTTCGGGCGGCCGGCTTTCGGCTTGGCGGTCTCTTTCCGGACGGCCTCGCGGGTCGTGCCTCCCTCGCGGGCGATCTTTTCGATGAGCGCGACCATTTTCTGCGTATCACCCTGTCTAACTATCTGCAATAACAACGACTTGGAGTGAATGTCGGCCAGCCGACAAAGGTTTTTGACCTCGTCGGGCATGTGATTGAGCGCCAGGGACTCGGTAATCGAGGTCCGGGACTTCCCCAGCCTGCGCGCCATGTCCTCATGGGTATAGCCGCAGCGCTCCGCCAGCGCATTCAACGCCTCGGACTCTTCGAACGCCGTCAGGTCCTTCCGCTGGATGTTTTCGATCAGCGCGATCTCGATGATCTCGTTGTCGTCCACTTCGCGGATGACGATCGGGATCTCGCGCAGGCCGACCTGGACGGCGGCCTGGTAGCGCCGTTCCCCCGCGATAATCTGGAACCGACTTCCGCGCTGGCGGACGATGATGGGCTCGATGATACCTTTTTCGGCGATCGAGGCCATCAACTCCGACAGGTCTCCCATCACCTGCCGGGGCTGGTTGGGATTCGGATCGATCTGGTCGATCGGCACCATGCGTCCGATGGGGGCGCCGGCGGAGCTCGACAGGGCCTCGACGTAATGCTCGTCGTGACGCATGCGTACCGTTTCGGGAAGTCCGCGTTTACTCACGATCCATGACCTCCTCGCACAGGCGGTAGTACTCGGCCGCGCCGCTTGACTCCGGCGCGAAGGAAAAAATCGACTCCTTATAGGCCGGGCTCTCCTCCAGGCGCACGCTTTTCGTGATGACCGTCTTGAAGACCTTGCTGCCGAACACCTTGTCGATCTGCGATCGGATGTCGCGCGCGAGCGCGGTCCGCTTGTCGTGCATCGTGATCACGACGCCCAGGATGCGCAGGGTCGGGTTGGCCCTCGCGCGCACCTTTTCGATGGTCTCCAGCAGATCGTCGGTCCCCTCGAGCGCGAAATAGGAGGACTGGATCGGAATGAGCAGGTGCGTCGCGGCCACGAGCGCGTTGACGGTCAGCAGACCCAGGGTCGGCGGGCAGTCGATGACGATGTTCGGGTAATCGGCACGAATGGGCTCGAGCCGGTCCTTCAGACGGAAATGCGCATCCAGCTCGCCCACCAGCTTCGACTCGAGTTTCGCGAGCGCAATGCGCGAAGGCGCCACCCACAGATTCTTCTGCGTGGAGGGCATGATCACGTCCGCAAACGTGCAGTTGGGTTCCGCGATGGCGTCGTACACGCTGCGGGTAATCGTCGTGGCGTCCACGTACGACATCGTGCTGTTGGCCTGCGGGTCCAGATCGACGAGCAGCGTCGGCTTGCCGCGCAACGACAAGGCCGCCGCGAGGTTGATGGCGGTGGTGGTCTTCCCCACGCCCCCTTTTTGATTGGCGATGGCGACGATCATCAGTTGACTGAACGCGAATTCACGGGAGTGGCGTCATTGTAGGAAGCCACCGCGAAGGTGTCAATGAAAAGGACTCGGGTGTATGGCTCAGCTGGGGGTCGTGGGAGGCAAAAACGGCGGTGCGGCCCGCCCGGGGCAACCGCCGCTACATTTTGTATTTCCCCATGTCGTCAGGATCGAGGCTCTCGAGCCACTTCTGCAGCCGCTCCGAGTCCCCTTTCTCCGGGGCGAAGTCCACGGTCTTCGCGTTGTCGATCACGCTGTCTTCGACGAAGATCGGGGCTCGCGCGCGTAGCGCCAGCGCGATGGCGTCGCTCGGCCGCGCGTCGATCGCCATGGCTTCCCCGTTCACCGACAGGTAAATCAGCGCGTAGAAGGTGTTGTCCTTGAGATCCGACACGACGATTTTCTGGATGTCGGCTTTGAGATCGTGAATGACGTTCCGAAGCAGATCGTGCGTCATCGGGCGCGGGGTCGTCACGTTTTCGATCTGCAGCGCGATGGCGTTCGCCTCGAACACCCCCACCCAGATCGGCAGCACCCGCTGCTCCGCCTTGTCGCGGAGGATGATGATCGGCATGTTGGTGATCGGGTCGACCATCAACCCCTTGATCGTCATTTCAATCTGCATATGTGAAGCGTCCAGCTTTCAGGCGGGCCTGTCCCGCGTCGAACCGTGCCAAACCGTGTCGAGCCCGGCAGAACCTTGCAGAACCCCCGTAGAACCTTGTAGAACCCCGTCAAACGTAGGAGCCGCGTGCGGCGGTGTCAAGCGCGATCGCCTCCCCCCGAAGACTGTTCGGGTTAGCGGCGGTGATCCGCACCGGCACCGTGCGCGCAATCCAGTCCGGATCGCCTGAAAAGTTCACCACCGTGTTGCCGCTCGTGCGGCCCGAGAGCTCCCAGTCGCGGCGCCGACTGCGGGAATCGACCAGCACGTCGAACCGGCGCCCCACCGCCTCGGCGAAAAGCGATCCCTGGATATCTCTCTGGAGCGACTGCAGCGCGACGATGCGCCGGGTCTTCTCCTCCTCCGGGACGTCGTCCGGCATCCGCTTCAGCGCGAGCGTGTTCGGACGCTCCGAATACTTGAACGAGTACATGCTGTGGTACCGCACCGTCGCCGCGAGCGAGAGCGTGTCGGCAAAGTCCGCCTCGGTCTCTCCCGGGAAGCCAACGATCATATCGGTCGATAGCGCGATGTCCGGCATGGCCTCGCGGAGGCGCGCCACCAGCTCGAGATACTGCTCGCGCGTGTGGCGCCGGCGCATGGCGGCCAGGACGCGCGTGGATCCGGATTGCACCGGCAGATGCAAATGGCGGCAGACGGCGGGCACGTCGCGCATCGCCGCAATCATGCGGGGCGTCACATGACGCGGATGGGGGCTCGCAAACCGGATCCGTGAGAGGCCCTCCAGCCCATTCAACCGCTCCAGAAGCGCGGCGAAGTCGCAGGAAGGGTCGTCCGGGGCCTGGTAGTGATTCACGATCTGGCCGAGCAGCTGCACTTCCCTGGCCCCGGTCGCCACCGCGTGCCGTGCATCAGCCAGAATGTCCGAGACAGGCCGCATCCGTTCGTGGCCGCGCGTATACGGGACGACGCAGAACGCGCAGAACTCGTTGCACCCTTCGATGATCGTCACGTAAGCTTTCACGGGATCGCTCCGGCGCGCGATGCCAAGCGGAAACGACACGTCGTCCACCGGATCGATGGCGATTGTGGTCCCGGCGCGCAACGGCGCCGGCCGCTCGAGGGCTTCGTCGACCAGCATCGGCAGTCGTTTCAGGTTCTGCGTACCGACGATCACGTCGACCGCCTTCGAGCGTCGCAGAATTTGCGAGCCTTCCTGCTGGGCGACGCAGCCCGTGACCGCGACCACCGGGCGGCTGCCTTCCTCGGCGGTCATCTGACGGATTTCCCCCAGCCTGGTGAAGAGCTTTTCCTCCGCGCGCTCCCGCACGCTGCACGTGTTAATCACGATGACGTCGGCCTCGCGGTCGTCCGCCGTCGCCTCATA
>JBBQEJ010000272.1:0-5479 GCA_038320555.1 Vicinamibacterales bacterium
CGAGAGCGCGTGAAATCCATCAACCCCGACGTCGCGTTGACCGACGCGGACACGATGGAGGGACGGCTTGCGGAGAGCGTCGCTCCCGAGCGCTTCCGCGCGATCGTGACCGGGACGCTCGCCGGGCTGACGCTCCTGCTCGCCATTGTCGGGCTGCACGGCGTCGTCTCCTACGCCGTGACCGAGCGAACGCGGGAGATTGGCGTCCGACTCGCGCTCGGGCAACGCCCATCCGCGGTGGTGCGTGTCGTCATGTTCGACACGCTCCGAACGATTGCCGCCGGCGCGGTTCCGGGCGTGCTCGCCTCAGTCTATGCAGGCCGGTGGCTGTCGTCGATGGTCATCCTGGACACGGATCAGACGGCCGCGCTCGGCGGCGTCGTGGCCATTTTCGTCGCCGCGGCCCTCGCGGCAGCCGCGGGGCCCGCCTGGCGTGCGAGCCGTGTCGATCCTGTCGACGCGTTGCGCACCTCTTAGCTGCGTGGGGTCGAGTACCCGCATTTAGCTGGTCACATGTACATCGCGCGCGCATCCTTAAGCGCCAGCCAGCCCCTTATGACTCGGTACACGAACCACAGGCCGACGACCGCGAGGGGCAGCCATGCCACGATGATCCCGATGCCGAGCGTCAAGACGATGAACAGTACGCACAGACCGACCCACAGCAATCCGTACCAAAACGTCCGGATCTGCCAGCGAAAGTGCGACTCGAGCCACGTGCCCCGCACCTCGCTGCGCTTCACATAATTCAGAATCACGGCGATGATCGACGGCCAGCCGGTGAGAAACGCGCCGACGACCGTGGCGGCGCCGAGGATACCGGTCAGCAGGCTGAATGCGTGCAGTGCATAGATGGCCTGCGTCCAGCTGAAGAGCGGACCCGACGTCTGGTTCGTGTTCATCACATCATTCCACGGCCATCCACCGCTCACATCAATGCGCACAAATCGTCGGGGCAAATATCGACGGCATTCCTGACGCTTGTTGCTGTGGCCGTACGTCTCGCAGGTTACATCCTCAGCATGATGGCTGTCGCGATCACCACCGCGAACACCATGATCCAGCCTGCGGCGAAGCCTCCGAGATCTTCGCGGTAGGTCCTCCACCCCCGAGCGCCGGCCGCACGGCGAGGCTGGAGCAGGTTGACGAGCAGCAGTGGTCGGTGGGTCATCCGACTTTCCGCCGTAGTCACAGGCGCTGGAGAATCGCTCGACGTCTGAAGGCGCTCGAAGAGATCGTCAATGCCGGTCCGAGGCTCTGGAGTCGTGAGCAGACTGGCGACAACGAGTGCGATGGTCCCAATTGCAAGCGAGGCAAGAAAGACGTTCGCGTCCCAGGAATCGAGCCGCTGTCCGGTGGCGTAGTAGAGCACGAAGTTCGTCGTGAGCGACGCGAGTAGACTTGCAAGGGCGCCCCATCGGTTCGCACGCCGCCAGACAATGCCGCCGAGCACTCCTATCCCGACAAACGTCGCGAGCGTTTCCGTCAGCAGGAATGTGTAGAGGACACTGTCGATCAGGAACATCGCGTACAGCACGCCGAGCATCGTGATGACGAATCCGCTGGCGCGGCCGACCCAGAGGTAGTGCCGGTCTTTCCTGTCTGGCATGATTCGGCGTCGGTACAGCCCTTCGGTAAAGAGCGCGCCGCTGTCGACCAGGAATGCAGAGCAAGTCGACATGTTGGCGGCGAGAATCGCCGCAATCATCAGCCCCAGCGCTCCGGGAAACAACAATTGACGGCAGGCGAAGCCGAACGCATTCTCAGGGTCGCCGAGCGCCGCGGCGCTGGCATGTCCCTGGGCGACCATGGCCGCGACGATCAGGCCGACGAGCGCCCAGCCCGCCGTACACACACGTTTGATCATGTTGCCGTAAAGCATGCCGACACGACACGTGCGCTCGTCCTTCCCGGTGCCGACGGCCGCGAGCTGGTGCGGCTGCGCCATGATCCCGACAAGACCGTTGACAGTCAGCATCGCGATCACCCAGGGGCCGATGCCGGATGGCGTCGCGAGAGAGAAGCGGAATGGCTCGAGTGAGGCCTGCATGCCGTCGAGACCACCAACAACCTGAAAGCCGAGCGGGATGAGCATGAACGAGAGCGCAATGATCAGAAAGCCCTGGAACAGATCGGTCCACGCTGCAGCAATCAGCCCTCCGACGAAGCTGTACAACATGAACATGGCCGTCATCGCCACGACGATCTCGTTCACTCCGACACCACCGCCAGTCGCCTGGCTGATGACTTTGCCTGCCCCTTTCAACATGCTGCCCGTGTTGATGATGAAGAAACAGAGCGCGAAGACGATGTAGATGGCCGCCATCCACGAGCCGTACCGATCTTCGGTGAACTCCGCCATCGTCGTCCGGCGGATGCGCCGGAAGACGGGGGCCATGAGCCAATAGAACGGCGTGATGAAAAGGTTCTTCCACTGGAACCAGATGGCTGAGGCGCCGATGCTGTACACCGCACCCGTCAGCGCCACAGGCATCTCGGCATGCGTGCCGACACCGAAGCTCTGGGCCATCATCAGCCAGGGGCCGAAGCGTCGGCCTCCGAGGAAGTACTCACCTGTCCGGCGAACCCGGTAACCAACGATCAGCCCGATCGCCGTGATGATGACGAAGTACACCGCGATGACAATCCAGTCGAGCGTCGCGATGTTCATGATGGGTCGCCTGAATCACCGACTCCGTGTCGCCCCGGGCCGCACATAGACGCGCGCGCCGCCAAGATATGTCGCCTCGACCTTGATGTCCTTCACCTCTTCGACCGGGCAGCTGAGGATGTCGCGGTCGAGCACGATGAAGTCGGCGAGCTTGCCCGGCTCGAGCGATCCTTTCCGCGCCTCCTCGAAGGTCAGAAACGCGTTGTTGACCGTGTAGAGGCGGATCGCCTGTTCCCGCGTCAGGTTCTGCTCGGGATGCAGCGGCGCTTCGCTCCCGCGCGGCTGTCGAACGAGCGTTGTCCACATGCCGAGAAACGGGTTGTAGGGGTTGATCGAACGCAGGCTGCCGATCTTCTGCATGTGATCGGAGCCTCCGCCGACCGTCACGCCCTGCTCGAAGAGCGTGCGATAGGGCTGGAAGTAAGCAAGCCGTTCGACGCCGAAATGCTGGCGAAGCGTCGTGCCGTCGAGGTACAGCCAGGCCGGCTGCATGTTGGCGACGACGCCCAGCGCCTTCATCTTCTCAATCGCCTCCGGGCTCATGAAGCTCGCGTGCGTGATGCTGGGCCGCCGGGCGCGCACCGGAAAGTCGTCGCGGTTGATGCGCTCGTAGGCCTCGACCATGGCATCGACCGCCGCGTCGCCTTGTGAATGGGCCGTGAACTGCAGATCGTTCGCGAGGGCGAGCTTTGCCATCTGGTAGAGCTTCTCGGGCTCGATGAACCTCACGCCGCGGTACTCCGGGTCGTCAATCGCGTAAATCTTGCTGACACCCCACGGCTGGCGCATGTAGGCGCTGCCGGTCAGCATGCCACCATCCATGAAGGCCTTGATGCCCCGCAGCCACAGCATGTCGTTGTGCTGGTGCAGTGGATGCGCCGCGGCCTCGCGAATCGTCGCTTCGATCCGGTCGAGCGGCGCCTGCGCGTCAACACCGTAGGCCATGAACGTGCGGCACGTGAGCGCGTTCTGCCCCAGCAGCGTGCGGTACAGCTCGAGGTCGGCCTGACTCGTATTGGCGTCGACGATGCTGGTAATGCCAACCGAGTTGTAGTCGGCCAGGAGTGCCCGCAACCGGGCGAGGCGATCGGCGTTGGTCGGGGACGATCCGTTCGAGCCGGACCGAATATGGCTCGCGCAGTTGCGCAGGATGCCCGTCGGCTGGCCGCTCGGGTCGCGCTCGACGCGGCAGGGCTGGCCGGCGGGCACTTGGAACTTCGCGTCGATGCGACTCATCGACAGAGCCATTGAGTTCAGTGATGCGTCCGGGCCAGTGCGAAAGGCGACAGGATGCCGCGGCGCCGCCCGATCGAGCTCGGCGCGGGTCGGATAGCGCTGCTCACGGAGGCGCGTGATGAAGACCTGCGACAAGGTGATCCAGCGCCCGGGATCGGTCGTCTCGGCGCGCGCACGGACGTACGCGAGAACGTCCTCGACGCTCTCCATGTCCGGGATACGCTGCTCGAACTCGTACATCGACGCGCTCGGTGCATGCACGTGGGAATCGATCAGCCCTGGAAGCACCGTCTTGCCGCCGAGATTAATCTGCTCGGTGCCTTGGCCGGCCAGTTTCGCGATGCTGGCGTTCGTGCCTACGGAGACGATGCGGCCGTCGCGAATCGCCATGGCCTCCACGATGCGAAACTGCGGGTCAACAGTCACAATCTTGGCGCTGTGGAAGATGTGACTCGGCGGTGGTTCGCGCTGCCAGCCAACTGCGAGAACGAGCGGCAGAAGGATGTGGATCAGGTGGCGGTTCATCGGCGGTCTCCGTCAGGACTCACGGCCCCGCGCGGCCCTTGTTGGTGGGAATGATGAATCACGAATCGCTAATCTGGTCGGCCCGCTGCGGCAAGGTCCTATCATATCGCCCGGTGATGACCCTACCCCTATTGCCACCGGAAGATCTTGAGCGCTACGACGAAGCTGACGCTGCCCCACGCGGCGAGCAGGGCCAGCTCGGGAAGGAGCGCCACGAGACCCGTGCCCTCGAGCATCACGCCGCGCAGGGCGTTGTTGAGCGCGGTCAGGGGCAGCGCCTGCACGAGGGGCTGCAGGCTCGCCGGAAAGCGTTCGGTCGAGAAGAAGATTCCTGAGAACACCCACATCGGGACCATCGCGAGGTTCATGACGCCCGAGACTCCTTCGATCGTGCGGGGCCGCGCAGCGGTCAGCAGGCCCAGGCCGCTGAAGGCCAGGGCACCGAGGAGCGAGATGCCGATGAGCAGGGGCACCGATCCGCGCATCGGCACACCCAGCGCGAAGTAGCTAAATAACAGGAGAGCGCCAGCTTCAGGGATGAGGAAAATCAGTCGTGATATGAGTTGCGCGCCGAGCAGGTGGCTCTTGCGTGCGGGCGCGGCGATCAGACGCTTGAGCAGATTGCCGTTTCGCGCCACGACCAGCGAGAACGCGATGCCCCACATGCCGGTGCCCATGAGGTTCATGCCGAGCAGTCCCGGTACCAGAAAGTCGACGTAACGGGCGCCGGCCTGCGTCGCCTCCGCGCGCGTAGGGGTGAAGGCATCGGTACGGCCGGCGGCCCGCTGCAGCGCGGCATCCACCGCAAGTCGTGCGGTCCGGCTCTCAGGCTGCGTCGGGTCGTAGGCGTACGACGGGACGTCGCCGCCAGACACCACCAGCACCACGCGTTCGCGCGCGAGCGCCAGCGGCGCTTCCGACTCGGAAAGGATCGTGGGCTTCAGGTCGGGGCCGCCCGCGAGGGCCGCAAGGCGCGCTTCGGCATGCGTGCCGGCAACCACGCCAACAGGCAGCGGGTCCGGCGGCTTGCTGCGAAACGCGAGGCCA
>JBBQEJ010000273.1:0-5417 GCA_038320555.1 Vicinamibacterales bacterium
AGCAGTCGCGGGTCGTCGGGGTTGGCCGTCAGAAGCGGTGACAGCGTGGCGACCGCCTGCTCATATTCGCGCGCAGCGTAGTACGCCGCACCCAGATCATCGAGCAGCGACGGGTCGCCGGGCGCGAACCTCAGCGCCGCCTTCGACTCGGCGATAGCGTCGGTATATCGGTGCTCGGCGCGCGCCAGCGTGCCACGCACCTCTCTGCGCTCGCGTGAGTCTGGTAGCCCGTCGAGCCGCTTGAATGCCGCGAGCGCCAGTTCCGTCGCGGCGCGCGCCCGCCAGTACTGTGATTCCAGATCCGTTCCGGCGAGCGCGGCGGCGAGCGTCGGACGATAGCGTCCGGCGCGAAACTCGCACAGCGCCTGCCGCCTGCCGCAGTCGGCGGCTGGCAGACGACCGATCGCTCGCTCCCGCACCGCCCAGTTTGCGTGGCCCGTCTGCTCGTAGATGCGCGCGACCGAATCATGAATGCTGACCATCGTCGGCAGCTGCTCGAGCACCATTCGGTAGTTCGCGAAGGCATCAGTGAACCGGCCATCGGCCAGAAGCGCATCCGCGACGAGCAGCTGCCGCCAGGGCGAGTCCTCCGGTTGGTCCTCGAACATGGAGAGGGCGTCCTGCGTGATCGCGTTGTACGCGTGACCGAGCGCATACCACCCGGCAGGACGCCCGGGCGCCAGCGCAGTCAGCATACGCAGTTCGGTCACCGCGTCGGTGGGCCGGCCGGACGCCGCGTAGGCCTCCGCCAGCATCCGGCGGCTCTCGGCGTCAGTCGGCCGCGCCGCCACCACTCGCTTCAGCGGATCGATGGCCTTCTCGGGTTGACCGAGAGCCAGATAGCTCGAGCCGAGGAACAAGCGCGCAGGGACCAAATCGGGTTTGAGAGCGAGCGCGCGCTCGAGCGGTGCGAGCGCCTCCACCTCGTGTCTCCCCATGGCGAGCGCCATGCCGAGATTCATGAGTAGTCCCGGCTCGTCAGGGAGCGTGCGCAGCAGGTCGCGATAGATCCGTACGGCCTCCTCGAACCGTCCGTTTTCCATGGCGCGTGCCGCTTCTCGACTGCGCGTCGCGAGATCGGCGGATTGGGTGTTCGCCTGGACGGATATGGAGAAGGCCAGCAAGAAAACGAAAACCTTCATCGGCAGCATTGTCCCACGACGACGAAACTTCGTCTCAACGTAGGGCTCAGGACTTAGGGCTTAGAGGGCTCAGAGCTCAGTGCTTAAGCCAGCTGGAAACTGGAAACCGGAAACTGGCAACAGGTACAAAAAAAGGCCGGAGCAACAGATGCTGCTCCGGCCAAAGACATACCGTGCGTATCGAGGCTAGAAGGCGAAACGCAGGCCTATCCGTACCGTCCGTGGATCACGGGCCAGTGTGCGAATGCGCATGAAGTTCGGATCCGTGAAGCCGGTCACCGGGTTCCCCCACTCGGCGTGGTTGAACACGTTCGCCGACTCGGCGCGGATCTCCGCTTTATAGTGACCGAACGGAATTGCCCGGAACAGCGACGCGTCCAGGTTCCAGTTGCCCGGCCCGCGGAACTGATTGCGACCGCTGTTGCCCCACTTGTTACCCGGTTGCGCGAACACCGCTGGGTCGTACCACTGCTCGTTTGGTCCCGCTTCGCCGAAACCAAGCTTGGCAGTTCCAATCACATCGATCGTCTGCTGTCCGCCGACCTGTGACAGCAGTCCGTTGTCGCCAGCGATCAGGAACGGCGCACCCGATATCCATGAGGCGATTCCGCTGATCTGCCAGTCCTTGACCGCCAGAGCCACGGGGCTCGTGCTGGTCTTCGCGAAGGGCAGCTGATAAACGAAGCCCATCTGGAGGTTATGCGTACGGTCCCGGCCTCCCGGCGCGTAGTTGCGGCTAAGCTGGGACGGTTGGTTCCACGTCAAACCGACCCAACCGTCGTCGTTTGCCTCGTTCATCGCCCTGCTCAGGGTGTAGGCGCCCTTCAATAGGAACCCGCCTGTGAAAGGCCGGTTCACGGCCATCTGCAGCGAGTTGTAACGCGCGTGTGTGCGCGCGGCCCAGTCGAGAATCGATGCGTTGCCTGCCTGGGTGAACAGCTTACGATTCGCGTTGCCGCCGCTGTCGGCGTAGTTGAGATTGAGGTCGGCGTAGCCATGGTCGGTTCTCGTGCCGACATAACCGGCGCTCACGGAAATATCGAGCGGAATGCGACGCTCGATGAACACGTTAAACGACTGGATGGTGCCCCGCGACGTGTTGTTGGGATCGGGGGAACGCATGTCGACGCCACGCGGCAGCAGAATGTTGCCGCTCGCGATGTCCGGATTCGGCGCGCCGGGGATGCCGGTGGCCAGCGTGCCGTAAGGCGTGAAGCTATTGATGCCTGCATCACTGTAGGCGATTGTGGACGGGTAGAACCCGCGCATGGGCCGCGACCAGGGCAGCGGGTCGAATGTCTTGCCGTAGCCTGCGCGGAACACAGTGTTCTCGTTCAGGCGGTAGGCGACGCCGAGACGCGGAGCGATCAAACCTTTATCGACCTTGATGCCGAGATCCTTGGGGTTGCCGCCAAGCCCACCCAGCTTGATCATGAAGGTGTTGTAATCGAGCAGCTCGAGGCCGCGGGTCGCCCGCGACATCAACGGGTAGTATTCGTAACGCAGCCCGAGATTCAGGGTGAGCTTTTCATTCACCTGCCACCGATCGGTCAGGTAGGTGGCGTACTGGTTCTCGCGACCCGTCATCTCTTCGAACTGAACGCTCTTGCCGTAGCCGCTCATGAGCCCGAGCAGGAACGCGGAATAGTTGTTCCACCCGCCGATACTGCTGTAGCCCGGCGTGCCGGTGAGGCCGCCGGCAAACGACAGCGTGCCGCGCGGGTTGCCGACTTCCGGCTGCCAGTGATCGAGTGTGAGGCGCACGAAGTCGAAGCCCGTGCGAACCTCATGGCGACCGGCGACTTTCGTGAGGTTGGCCGATGCGGTGTAACTCACTTCTTTCCGCCAGACGGGCGTCCAGCCGGCGTCATTACCCAACAACGAGAGGCCGGTGTTGATGACAGGCATGCCGGTGTAACGAGCGAGATCGGAAGAGCCGGGGCCCGTCACGCCAGAGCTGTTCAGACCGGGAATACCGAATGATTCAAGCCCGAAATTGGTCCCGTAGTCCGGACCTTGCGCTGACTGATTCATCTGGTTTGAACCGAAGTTGCCGTCGAGCAAGAGTGTCGGGCTCAACGTCCACGTTTGGCCTACCGTCACGATGGTGACCTTCGTGTCCCCCCCGCCCGCACTGTCGAAGGGCAGGTAGAACAGGTCCTGCACCGAGGCGTTCATCCTCGAGACCTTCGCCCAAATCTGGTGCGCCGACGTGCGGTTCCAGTTGATCTTTCCGTCGTAGTTGTCGCGAATCGCCTTCGGCAGACGGGCCACGAAGAGGTTGTTCTGGAGCCCGTTGTTGGTGCCGGCGTTATTCGGCGCCGGGTAAAGCGCCTCGATCTTCTGGCTGATGCTGCTGATGCGATTGGCCGGAATAATCGCGTCCTCGAAGAACGTCCGGCCCGAGCCGTCGGGATTACCCGTCGTGGGATCGTAAATCCGAAACGCCGGGTTGAGCGCGAGGACTTCGCTGAAATCGCCGTTGCGCATCTTCGCGGTCGGCACGGTGTAGGTGTTGAAGCGCGCCCTGCGTTCGTCGTTGCGTTCCCACCCGCCGAAAAAGAACAGTTTGTTGCGCCGGATGGGACCGCCCAAAGTGCCGCCCGCGATCGAGACGCTGGAGTTGAGCTTGCTCGGATCGAAATAACCCTGCCGGGCGTTGAACTCATCCTGGTTGCGGAAGAAGAACGCCGATCCCTTCAGGGTGTTCGTGCCAGACTTCGTCTGGACGGACGTGGCGGCGCCGCCAGTCATGCCCTGCGCGGCGTCGAAGCTGTTGGTCGAGATGTTGACGTTCTCGATCGTCTCGGCGGGTGCGATGTAACCGGCATGGTGGGGCAGCCACACGTTGATGCTGGCGGCGCCGTCGATGCGCGTCACGTTGTTGTTGCCCGCCGTGCCGTTGATGTCGCTTCTCAAGGCGCGTCCGGGTGTGTCGGTCTGCGCATTCTGAAACTCGGGCGGTGAAGCACCCGGAACCAGATTCAACAGGGTCTGGTAATTCCGGTACTGATTCAGCGGGAGGTTGACGACATCGTCCGGCTTCAGGTCGACGCTGACGTCCGACTTGTCCGTCTTGAGAATGGCGACTTCCGACCTGACCGTGACCGACTCGCTCAACGCGCCAATCTCCAATTTGCCGTTGATGCGAACGATGCCGCCGGCCGTGATCGGGATGCCCGTCTGGATAAACTCTTTGAAGCCCTGCAGCGCGGCCTTCAAGGTGTAGGTACCACCGGTGATGTTTCGAATCGTGTAGGTACCGCTCTCGTCGGTCACGGCCGTAAATTCGAGACCCGTTCCCTCGTTCTTGAGGGACACGTTGGCGCCGGGAACGGCAGCACCTGAGCCGTCGGCGATGGTTCCCGTTACGCTCCCATAGAGCGCTTGCGCTTCGACCCCGCTGGCAGTTAATGCGAATGTGAGCAGAAACGTGAGGGTCACCCAACGACAGCGAGACGACATGAGCACAGCCTCCTCCGTCAAGAATTGCAAGGCGACCACGAACCCGATTCCGATCGGGCGCCGGCCGCAACATTCCCCTAGCGAACCACTTATACGCTTCTTTTCTCCACGAATCCAACACTTTCCAGAAGCGCATCGTCCTGCCCGTCCCGGTGCTTTCTTCTCGATGGCTGGAGCGCTGAGGTCCTGCTTCGGCTCGAACTGGCATCAGGGGATCTGCAAAGGTTGTCCTCTCCCGCGTTGCAGCCTGATTACCCCGTCGGCCGCGACGTTATGCCAACGTTCTCGCAGGCCATCGGGCCATTGGACGACGACGCCGTCGATCTTCGTTGCGGGGCCGAGCCCAAAGTGCACGCGCGCATCGCTCGCGGACAGATAGCTGCCGTCGGTGCGAACCCGCCGCCAGAGCGTGGGCGAACCCGCCCTCTCGAGCCCGATACGGGCGCCAAATGCGAGGCGGTTTGCGGGACGCTGATCGAGAGACACCTGCAGCCAGTGGTTTCCCTTTGCATGTTGATTGAGGAGCAGCCGCACGGGTCCACCGTTGGTTGTGACGACAATGTCGGTATCGCCGTCGTTGTCGATGTCGCCGAACGCGGCCCCCCGGCTGATTTCGGCACGTTCGAAGGCGGGGCCGCCGGCTGCGCTTGTCTCCATGAATCGTCCATTGCCTGTGTTGTGAAACAACTGGTTCTTCATGCGGAACGGTGACGGCTGTCCGCGCTGCGCTTCAATCACATTGACGGCGCCATTGGCCACGAAGAGATCGAGCCATCCGTCGTTGTCGTAGTCGAACCAGTCAGTACCGAA
>JBBQEJ010000274.1:0-5337 GCA_038320555.1 Vicinamibacterales bacterium
CACCCCGCACACGTCACCATGCGCGACGTCGACGGGGATGGCCTTCAGGATCTGCTCGTTGGCGAGTTGGGAGAGTTCTTCCCCGCCGATCACGATAAAGGCGCGGTGATCTGGCTGCGGGGACTGGCCAACGGGAAGTTCGGCGCCTTCTGGCTGGACGGCTGGCCGCGCGTTGCTGATGTCGAAGCCGCCGACTTCAATGGCGACGGTAAGAACGACCTGGCGGTCGCCGCGTTCGGATGGCACAAGACGGGACAGGTCACGATTCTCGAGAACCGCACGACCAACCCATCACGGCCGGAGTTCACCAATCACATCGTTGATTCGCGCCCGGGCGGGATCCACATCGTCCCGGTGGATCTGAATCACGACGGCAAGATGGACTTCGTGGCCCTCCTCGCACAGGAACACGAGACCGTGCTGGCCTACATCAACAAGGGAACGGGCGATTTCTCGTTCGAAAGGAAAGTGATTTACGCGGCGCCGCATCCGAACTGGGGATCGTCCGGCATCCAGCTTGTCGACCTGGACAAGGACGGCGATCTCGACGTCCTCCTCACCCACGGCGATACGTTCGACGACGGGATCGTGAAGCCGTACCACGGAATCCAGTGGCTCGAAAACACCGGCGGGTACCCGTTCGTCGAGCACACGCTCGCGCAGATGCCTGGCGTGCACCGGGCGGTTGCAGCCGACATGGACGCCGACGGCGATCTCGACATCGTCGCGTGCGCGTTGCTTGCCGGGGGATCCGACGTGGACGAGAAGACGCTGCCGGCGCTCGTGTGGCTGGAGCAGACGAAGCCGGGTGTCTTCGTGCGCCACGCCATCGAGATGGGGATCCCTCGCCACGCCACACTCGACGTCGGCGACATCGACGGCGACGGCAACATCGACATCGTCGTCGGCAACTTCTCGATCGACAAGCCCGCGACGGCCTGGGTCGATGTGTGGATGAATCGGTTGAAGAGAAAATGACGTCGCGGTTCGCGGTTCGCGAGTCGCGAGTCGCGAGTCGCTAATCTTGCAGCGTGAAGAACGCAGTGCGGGACAGCTCGCGGCGGCCGTCGGTTACTCGAATGCGCAGTTCGTACGTGCCGGCCGGGAGAGCACCGATTGGCAACCGGCCCACATGCTGGATGCGCGAACCGGTGGGCGGCAACAGCGGCACCGGCGCCTCCGCGAGAGCCTCGCCGTTGCGAAGCAATTGTGCGTAAGCCTTCACCTCCGGCGCGGCGTCGTAGAGAGTGAAATAAAACGGCAGGTCGATCGTGGCAGACTTTCGGATCGGTTCGCCAAGGTTGGGATAGAGCAACTGGCGGCCGACGTACAGCGGCGCGCTTGCCTTCGCGCCGGTTGAGGGCGGGTCGTTGACCTCCTCGACCCGGTGCACCAGTACCAGGCTGCTCATGCCGAATGCCGACGGCTCCGCAGCAGGTACGGTGAGCGTGGCGACGCGTGCGCTCCCATGCCCCGCGATCGCGTCAAAGACGATCGACTCCATCGTGTAGACGCCCGGAGGCAGATCGGATTCCCGGTAAAACAGGATCTCCCCTTTCTTGGCAGCTTCCAGGTCCTTCGCTTCACCCGCCAGCATGTACTGCTGACTCAGCTTCTGCACTTCGCGTCCCTGGTCATCCCGGATACGCACAATCACGGCCACCCGCCCGGCGTAGGTGGACCGCTGCCCGTCCACCGTGAAGCGCAGCGCATCGGTGCCAACCTCCACCAACACCGGCGTCAGGCCAGGGCGAATGGGATCCGGGAAGCTGAAACCGGCGGCGTGGACGGGGAACGCGTTCGGAAGGGGCGTGCGATCGAGTAGCGCCAGGGCAGGGATCTCGTAGCTGCCAGCGTCGATCGGACGGCCCGTCCGGATCGCGCGGTAGCCCTTACGCGCGAAGACCTGCGCGCCGGGACGGTGCACCTTCACCTGGATCGCCCGGAACTTGCCGTCGAATTCGGTGTTCCTCGGCGAATACGTGAGGAGGTAGTGGAACTGGTTGTCCTCGTCGATGCGTCGAAAAGCCGAGGAGAGATCGTTGGTCTGCTCGACGAGGAACCCGCCCGTGTCTTCGGCCAGTCGCGCCAGGCCGGAGCGGGAATCGAGCCTCAGCGTGTCTTCCACACGCTCGAACGCCATCGTCAACGGCTGATCGGTCCGGTCCGTGCCGGTTGCAACCTGGTTCAGTCGCTCTTCCGCGAAAGCGTCAATCTCCTTCCGCGCATTCGACAACAGGCTCTTGGCTCGTAAGCCCTTCGCGTCGACCGCGTATGCCGTCACGTTGGCGCGGTTGGCGACGTCGATGACGTAATCGAGTTGGGCCGAGAGCGCCGGCGTGACCGGCAGTCCTTCCGAGAAGAAGACGATCGTCTTACGGCCCGGGAGGTACGAGAGGGACTCCACCACCGCCAGCAACGCCGACGCGGTGTCGTATCCCTTGTGCGCGCGATCGAGGTTGTCGAACGAGCGGAGCATGTTCAATTCGGTTTGAATGAGGCGAAGCTCAGTCTCGCGCTCGCCGATCGCCGCTGAATTGCGCGCCTGCGCGATACCGGTTCCGGTCGTTGCCGCGGTTGCATGGGCTTGTCCTTCCAGTTCGCGACGACGTCCCGTGAGCTCGTCGTGGCGCTCCGCCTTCTGCTCCTCCGCGGATGTGGCAGATGGCAGCACGCGTGCGACCGCCTTCCGCACCAGTGCTCGATCGGTCGTAAACTGCTGCACGATGCGGATACCCGGGTCTGTCGCGAACACGCCGACGCGCACGCCCGACTCACCGCTCATCGGCACGTATTCGAGCGTGGCCCGCTGAGCCAGTCGCAGCGACTCGGACGACAGATGATCGAACACGAGCGCCGTCGTCGCATCATCCCCAGGTGCGTCGGGGGCCGCCCCCGGGCCCGGCGTGGCCGTCGGGCTGATAGAGACTGTCTTGCCAGCTGATCTCCAGGCGACACCCAACCCGATACCCCCTCCGTGGGAGACGCGGGTGAACGTATCCACCTTCTGGGGGACGCCGTCTTCGGCGACGTCGAAGTCGGCGGCCAACAAATCAGCGACGAGCTGCCCCTTCCTGTCGCGCACGACGACATCGACGAGGATCGCGGTCGTCGCCGACATGAAGGATTGGCGATCGGAGGGTTGCGCGGCGGACTGGGCAGACGGCTGCGTGTAGCTGACGGCAGCCAGGAGTCCCGCGGCGATGGCGGCGCAACTCTTCTGCATGTCCAGTTCCCAGTTCCCAGTTCTCAGTTCCCGGCCGGAAGCTGGAAGCCTCATCATTCAACTATCCGCAGCATCGTGGAGCGGAACACCTGTTCGCTGCCCTGCTTGACCACCGCGCGCAGGTCGTAGGTTCCCGCGGGAATCTGGTCAAGCGGCAGGCGCCCGACCTGCTGAATGCGACCGGAGGCGCCGACTGCCCCGAGCGCCATGGGCAGCTGCGCGACGGGCTTGCCGTCCTGCAGGAGCTCCATGAAGGACTCGGGCGCCGGTCCATCCTTGACCGGATACGCGACGAAGTAGAAGCCCACCTCTTTCGCCCCCTTGCTTACCGGCTCGCCCAGGTTCGGATACAGCGCCACGTCGTTGACGAGCAGCGGATTGTCGGCGCGGCGATCCTTCTCAGGTACCTTCTCGCCCCGCTTGACGAGCACAAGGCTGCTCATACGCAGCGTGCTGCTGTCCACCTTTGGCACCTCGACGGTCGATATACGTACGCTCGATTTTCCCGACGGCGCATCGTAGACGACGGTCTCCATCGTGTAGACGCCAGGCGGAAGCTCCGGCTCCCGGTAGAAGATCACTTCCCCCTGCCTCGCGCGTTCGAGTGCGTTGAGCGGGCCCTTCACCTCATAATGCTGGCTGACCCTCCGCGTGACCTGATTCTGCTGATCGAGGAACCGCACGAGCACCACGAAATCGGAAGAGTACGTCGTGCCGTCCGCGGCCGGTTGGAACGTGAGTGGCGCAGTCTTGAGATCCACGATGACCGGCACGAGGCCGAGACGCTCGCGCTCCGGAAAGAGCAGGGCGCCGGCGCGCACCGGAAAGGCGTTCGGCACCGGCTTCCGCTCCAACGCGCCAAGTGCCGGCGCTTCCCACGGGTTGATCGGCATGCCGCCCGTGTTGCGGACCGCGAAATACCCTTTGCGCGCGGCAACCGTGACCCCCGGGCGCTTCACCTTCACCTCGATGTTTCGGAAGCGACCGTCGTACGTCTCATCGATGGGGGTGTATCCCACGAGATAGTAATTGTGCAGATCGCTCTCGATGCGATCGAAGCCCTGACGCAGGTTGTTGGTGTTCTCGAAGAGCAGACCGCCTGTGTCCTGCGACAGCTGACCGAGCGCGTTGTGCGGATCCTGACGGAGCACGTCCTCGTTCTTTTCGAGCGCCTTCGTCAGCGGATCGTTCCCACCCCCGCCTGCACCGAGAATTCCCCCGCCGGCCCCAGCGGCCTGATTCACCTGTTCGCGAATCTTCGCCTGCTCGCTCTCGGCGCGAAGCCCGGCGGCGTCCATGGTGTAGATGCTGACGTTGGCACGGTTCGCGGCATCGATGACACCCAGAAACAACCGCTGCACCGCCGGGGGAATCGCGAGGCCTTCGGAAAAGAGTACGAGGCTTTTGCGTCCCGGCAGCCGTCCCAGCGTGCTGATGACGGCAAACAGTCCGTTTGTCGTGGAGTAACCCTGTTGGTCACGCTCCATGACGTCGAAGTCCTGGATCATCGTCGACTGCATCTGCCCCAGCAGTGCGTCACCAGGAGCCGTGCCGATCGCCGCGGAAGCGCCGGGACCGCCTGCGGCCGCGGCACCTGCAGCAGCCTGCCCGGCACTCGCCGCCTGCTGGTCCGCGTTGGTCTTCTGCTGCCGCTGCTCCGGGCTGTTGAAGCTCGCGGACGCGCGACCGGCCATGCCGGCAAGGGCCTGGCGCAACACGTAGGCATTGCGTGTGAACGGCGCATACGGCGTCAGCGCCAGGTCGATTCCGAAGATGCCGATGTAGTTCGGCGCTTCTGGTTTGTTCCCCAGATAGCCCTGCGCGGCCTGCACGGCCAGGCGCCTCGCCTCCGGGCTGAGCCGATCGAACACGAGCGCGGTCACTGCCGGTCCGGAATTGTCCGCCGCAGGTGACGCCGCCGTGCCCGAAGGGTTTCCTGTCCCGGCGGGTGGTGGAGTCGCGCGTGCGGCCGCCGGCGCGGCCGCGGGTGTCCCGGCGAATATGGGCGTGAAGGCGCCAATCGTCTGCCGCACGCCGTCCTCGAGCACCTCGAAATCGGATAGCGTCAAATCGCGAACGGGCTGTCCGCGCTTGTCGCGCACCACGACATC
>JBBQEJ010000275.1:0-5317 GCA_038320555.1 Vicinamibacterales bacterium
AGGGCGTGGGTGCTGCGCCCCCCGCCGCAACACCTCCGGCGCAGGCGCCCACACCCGCAACGCAGCGCCCCCCGCCGCCAACGCGCGATCCGAATACGCCGGGATATGTCACCGCCCGGGAATTACCTGACGGCGTCGTCCCGCCTGCGGACGCCGACGGGAACTTCATCATCGGCCCGACTCACGATCCCGCTCCGGAGATGACGGTGCAGGAACGTGTGCCGCAAGGGACGGTCTACAACTTCACGATGCATTCGACTGACAGCAGGATCTATCCTGGCATCGCACGGGACGCAGGCACGTTTGGGACGGTCGATCCCACCGACCCCGCCAAGCTCGTGGTGACCACCAGCCACCCGGCTCCGTACACGCGCAAGGTGGCTGTGTCTGTCCCTAAGCAATATGTCCCCGGCACGGCCGCGCCATTCATCGTCGGGGCAGACGGCCCGGACCAGACGCTGTTCACGGCGCTCGATAATCTCATCGCTCGGAAACGGGCGCCCGTGATGATCGCCATCTCCATCGGCAACGGCAGCGGCGACGCCCAGGGCAGCCAGCGCGGCCTGGAATACGACACGATGTCGGGACGCTATGCCGAGTTCGTCGAAACGGAAGTGCTGCCGCTGGTCGAGAAGCAATACAACGTGAAACTGACCAGGGATCCCGAGGGACGGGCGACGATGGGCGGCAGTTCCGGCGGTTCGGCAGCCTTGATCATGGCGTGGTATCACCCTGAGCTCTACCACCGCGTGCTGACGTATTCCCTCACCGCTGTGAACCAGCAGTGGCCACCGAGCGCCGAGACCCCGCACGGCGCGTGGGAATTTCATGAACGCCTCATCCCCAACAGCCCGCCCAGGCCGATTCGAATCTGGATGGAGGTCGGAGACCGGGACCTGCTCAATCCGAATGTGATGCGCGACGACATGCACGATTGGGTCGCCGCGAGCGAAAACATGGCGAGGGTTCTGGCGGACAGGGGCTATCACTACCAGTTTGTCTTTGCCAGGAATGCCGGACATACCGATCGCAATGTGAAGCGGCAGACTCTTCCCGAAGCGCTGGAATGGTTATGGAAAGGCTATCCCATCGAAGGGGCGCAGAAGGCACGGTAGCCCGCAGCCCAAGAAAAGCCGCAAAAACGGGTGAAGCAGCGACGCAGCAGGAATCATTTCCAAGGCGGAAGTCAGGTGCTATAGTGCTCGCTTCCCGCCATGATAATCAGTAAGTCCTCGCCGTAGCCCGTAGTCGCTGTCCGTCCAGACCGGGTAGCTGTTGACCGGATTAGGCGGTCGGCAGGAGGGCGTGCGGCAGGGTCACCGAGCCGGGCGCGGCCAGCGCGGCGTTGACGGCGTGTCGGAGATAGGCCTGCGCGTCGACGCCGTTGAGTCGCGCACTCTCGCACAGGGTGTAGAAGAGCGCCGCCACCTGGGTACCGCGGAGCGAGCGCGATCCGTAGTGATTCTTCCGGCCGACGACGGGGCCGCGCAGGGCCCGTTCGGCGGCATTGTTATCAGGTGAGATGCGCGGGTCCGTCACGAAGCGCGTCAATCCCTCCCACCGCTCGAGCATGTAGCGCACCGCCTTGCCGAAGTCGCTGCGGGGCAACCCGACCTGCACGGTCGCCCACTGCCAAATGCGATCGAGCACCGGACGCGATCGCTCCTGACGCAGGGCGTGTCGCAGCGTCTGCGCCTCGGCGTCCCCCGGGAAGGGGCCGGGCACCAGCCGCTCGATGGCATAGAGCTCCGCGATCAACGCGGCGATCTCGCCGCACGCGACCGGCCAGTGCTCGGCGATGTCGCTAAACTTGCGTTTCGCATGCGCCCAGCAATGCGCCAGCGTGAAGCCGGGTCCGTCGCGCGCGAGCACCTCATACACCGCGAAGCCGTCGACGACCGCCACGCCGCGGTATCCGGCCAAGACCTGGCGGCCTTCGTCGGCCGACTTGCCGGGCAGGATGCGATAGCAGGACTCCGTTGGCGTGCGCACCGTCCAGACCGTGCCGGCGGCGGGTTTGGCCGAGCCCATGATGGCCCACCGCGTCTCGTCCACGTGGATCACCGGCGCCGCGAGCGCGCGCTGCCACAGCGCCTCGTGGGTGGGCTCCAGATGCCGGGCGAGGGCGTTCAGCTGATCCCACAGCGTCTGCGAGTCGACGACCAGTCCCTCGCGGGCCATCATCCGCACCTGCCGTTCGAGCGGCAGGTGATCCGCGTACTTGGCGACCGCGACACCGACCGCAAAGTCAGGCGCGTAGCGGCCCCCGGGGATCAGTTGCACGGGACCGGGGGCGGTCACGACCGCGCCGTTGCACGCACAGCGATACTTCTGCCGCCGATGCTGCTCCACGTGATACGTGAGCTTGACGGTCGTGACGCGCTCGGACGTCTCGTACTGGCCGGCCATCTCGGTCACGTCCCCGCCACACGCCGGACACGCGCGCTGATCGGGCGCGAGCGCGTGACGCACCTCCACGAGGGGCAAGGCGGGCTGCGACCGCGGGCCGTGCCCCGGCCGCGACGGCCGCGGCGTCTCCACGGACGGGTGCGGCGCGCGCACAAAGACCTGTGCGCGCGCCTGCGCCAGTTCCTGTCGCAGGGCGAGGTCGAGTTGTTCGGGATCGGTGATGCCGCGCAGCCGCGCGAGCTCCGCGGTCAGTTGCAGGTTCTTGGCGATGAGACGTTGATTTTCACGATCGAGGAGGAGGCTGATCTGCCGCAGCGTGTCGACATCGCGCTCCTGTGTGAGCTCCACCATCGCCACACGCATTTGATCATTGGCCACGATCCGGTGCAAGCGAAAAGTGCGTGATCGCGGGGGGCGACAGCGCCGTGCGGCCCACGAGTGTGCTGCCGTCGAGAAAGAGATCGAGCTCGCTGATCGTCAGCACGATTGGGGTCTCAGCGTCATCCCGCCACAGACTCGCAAACCGGCCACGCTCCAGCCGCTTCGCATAGACGCACAGCCCGGTCCCGTCCCAATGGAGCGCTTTGGCTTTGACGCGATCGCGGCTCACGAACAAATAGACTTCGCCGCTCAACGGATCGCGCTGGAGTGCCTGCGTGACAAGCGCGCTCAGTCCGTCGAGGCCTTTGCGCATGTCGACGGGCCGTCCGTACGCGTACACCGTCACACGCCGTCCGTGCCACCTCATCGCAGGAGTCGGAGCAACCGCGCCGCGCGCTCCACGTCCAGGCCCTCCACCCGCGTGCTCTCCGCGGTGACGACGATCACCACGCTGGGGTCGTCGGTCGGCACGCCGGCGGGTACCACTTCCACGAGGTGAAACCGCCCACGAGTCGGCGATGCGCACGTCCACCGGAACAGGCTCCACGAGGCCACGCCGAGCGCCTCCGCTACGTCTCGCTGCGCGTCGCCCCCCCGCCGTCGCGTTTCCCAGTACCGGACCGCCTGCGCCCGCAACGGCGGCGAGTACCGGCGCTGCAGGCCGATCCGCCCGTCATTCTCGCGGGCCGCGGCGGCCCGAAACGCCTTCAGCTCCTGATCCATTCACGCCTCCTGCTGCGGAGAACTGTGGATCAGACGACAACGCTTGACCAGACGGGCTACGGCGAGGACTTACGATAATCAGGCCCAAGCGCGATCGGCGTTCGCCGACGCGTCTGCCTGATCCCCGCTGCCACGAGTGCCGCAGTCGAAGGACTCGCGTGACGTTGCGAACCGACTTCGCCCTCTACTATCGCTGCGACCGATGTGAGCACCTGTGGGTGGTGCCGAAACCGGGCAAGGCCTGGGGGGAATCGGTCGTCGAGTAATCGCGAAACTGCCCCAAAGTGGCAGCTGGACACGGCACGCTTTCTTCCACTGCCGGTCGCCGTTCATCCACCGATTTGGTAGCACGCTACACAGATTCCGCAGCGCAGTCGTCGGATCGTGCGGCATGGTTTTAGCTATGACCAGAGGCGGATGGATGCGTGATGCCTCTGGGCCCTCTCGAGATTCGTCGTGGCTGGCTCTTCTTCGCGTCGCTGACGCAGGCCGAGCAGGATCAATGGGTGAGTGAGTTCCTGAAACGTCAGGCCACCGAGCGCGATTTAGACACGTCCGGCCCGGCCGCGGTCGCCAGAGACTACGCGCTCGGCCGGCTGCTGGAACTCCTCACGAACAAGCCCTCCGATGAGCCTCCCGGCGAAGCGGCCACATCGCAGCCAGGCTGATAGACGACGCGCATGACGGCGGGCGAACAGAATTGGATCCGGACGGATCTGGGCGGCTTCATCACCCAGCTGTCGGATGAAGCCGTACGCATGCTGGGCGTCGATCCACGCGACGCGTCCGGTCGCCGCCTGCCGACATTCTTCAGCGACGACCGGCCCGGCGTCTACAAGGACATGCGCGCCGCGTACGACACTCGCCTTGCGATCACCAGCCGGCGCACACTGCAACCGCGCCAGCGTGGGCCGATTTCCGTTGTATTCGTTCTGCATTATGTTGAGGAGACCCGCAATCTTCTGTGGACGTTCGTCCGCGCGGAAACAGGCCTCGCGCTCTAACGTGCGCTGGAAGATTTGGCGAGGCGGGTGGGAGTGGTCAAATGTTCTGGCGACCCGGGACGTCGAAAACCGGGCCGGGTCGGCTGGCCATGGGCTTTTCGGCGAACGCCCTTTTACCCTGATGTTACGACTGGCCGAGGAGCGTCCGGTTTTCAAAAGGGACAGAATTCATGGACAAAGCGCAGTCGGATCATCTCGCGCGCGTGCATCGTCTGCGCGAATCGTTCGTGGAAGCGAACGAGCGGCTGGTGGCGCGGCTCCGCCGCGTGAGCGACGAGGCGGCTGAGCGCGAATCGGACGACGCCTGGTCGGCTGCTCAAATCGGCTGGCACGTCGCGGCGGTGACGACGAGGTTTGCCGCGATGATCACGGGCGACCTCGCCGGCCCTCATCCGCTCCCGGAAGGATTCCGTGAGCGGCCGTGGGTCGAGGTGGCGGCGGCCGTTCCGGAGCGTGCCAAGGCCCCGGCGGCGGTGACCCCCCCGCCCCGCATGCGGCGCGGCGACGCGGTCGCCGCGGTCGAGGCGTCAGGGACGAAAATGGCACGGGCGTTTGACACCCTGACCCCCGAGCGCGGCGGCCGCCTGGGGGTGACCCACGCGATCGTCGGCACGATCAGCGTGTATCAGATTGCCGAATGGGCAACGGCGCACGTCGCGCGTCACAACCGCCAGGCCAAGCGGGTGCTCGGCGAGGGATGATTACGTGTAGTTGTCCTCCGGCTCTTCCTCCCATTTCCACGTAATGGCGCTGGCTGTTGTGTCTTGTGGCACGAGCCGTGTGGATCACGTCAAAAAAGA
>JBBQEJ010000276.1:0-5280 GCA_038320555.1 Vicinamibacterales bacterium
CGGCGATTCAACTGAAGCTGCAGGGAGTTGTACTCCGCCGTCCCGAAGTGCGACCTGATCGTGATGTCCTGGTAGCCCAGGTAGGGGCGCAGGAACTCGTTCGCTTTCGCCGCGGTCGCATTCTGCGGATTCCGATTCTGCGGATTGATGTCGAGGAAACGCGCGCCATCGGGAACCGAATTGATGTTGGTTGACATCTCGCCGTGCTTCAGCTGGGAACCGGCGTACGTCACGTCGAGCACCGTGCCCCACCCAAGCTCTCGCTGGATGCCGGCCGAGTAGTTGAAGCTCTGCGGCGTTTTTGCGTTCCGCTCCACGCCAAAGACGTTGCTGGGGCGGTTCGAGAACGCGCCCTGAGCGCCGGCGGACAGCAGCGTGTCCATGGTCCCGTAAAAGATGCTTGGCGTGTTCTGCGACGGTGGATTCCTCGCCATCGCGTCCAGGCCGTTCGCGTTGACGTGCGGGTTGTGATAGAGACCGACGCTTGCGTGAACCGCCGTTTTCGCGTCGCCGGTGATGTCCCAGGCCATGCCGAGCCGCGGCTCGGGCTCGATGCCCTGGTTGTCCCGGAACCCCTTCGGATAATTCGGATCGTTGTTGCTGACCATTCCGTTGTAGCGGTCCCCCGTTCCGGGAACGAAGCTGCCGACGAACACGTTCGGAAGCATTTGCCCGGTCACGGGGTCGAGCGCAACGTTGGCGCCGTTGACCACCGCGGGCTGGTAGAGCCGGGGCGCCTTAGCCGGATCGTACCGCTCGGGCACGAAGACCGAGGCAGGCTGGGTCGAGTACCACGGCGTGTACCAGAGGAAGCGCATGCCGTAATCGAACGTCAGCCGCCGGTTCGCCTTCCACGTATCCTGCGCATAGAACTCCGAGATGTAGCGCTTGCCGATGACTTCGGAGAAGGCGTCGATTTCGGTATAGTCGCGGAACGTTCCGAGAAGCGCGTTGGCGAAGCGACCAGCCGGTTGTCGAACGTGAAATTCGGCGAGTTCGGGACATTTAACGTCACCTTCGGGATGACGTTGCGTGGATTCAGCTCGGGGTGAAACTGCCCGACCTTGAATCCGACCGTGTCGCGATTGATCCTGTTCCAGTCGGCGTCTGTGAGTGGATAGAACTGCTCGGTCTGCTGGCGGATCCCGAAGTCGGTTTCGAGCACCATGGTCGGGCTGAGGATCTTCGCGTGGTTCGCGCTGACCCCGCGATCGGTGTTCAGGTAGTGGGTGTTGAAGAAGCCCCACTTGTTCGGACCGGCCGTGATCTCGCTGCCGCGCTGATCCGAGTACCAGTCCTTGAACGTGAAGTAGAAGCTGTCGTGCGACGACGGTTTCCAGTCGACCCGCACGATGTTGTTCATCTTCGGGTTCTCGGCGTTCTCCTGCGTCGTGTAGTTGAACTGTCCCTGCGTGAACGCTCGATCGAAATTATTTGCGCGCGGGAGCATGTTCAGCAACGCCTTGCCGTTCGAGTTGATGCGGTTGGCCGGAATGATGTTGCCGGGAAAACACGCGGGGCCTGGTGTGCCGACGGCACTGCACGCCCCAGTCGCCTGCGGGTCTCTGATGTTGATCAGGCGGCCCTGGCTGTCGAGCGTCTGCGAGAAGTCCCCCTGCATCTCGCGATCGGTCGGCATCGTCCAGTTCCGGACGGGACCGGGCCGGCTGACGAGTGGGGCCTCCAGCGAGTAGAAGAAGAACAATTTCTTCTCGTCCTTGTTGAGACCAGGGACCGGTCCACCCAGATTGGCGCCGAAACGTGTTGAAGCGGTAACGCGGCTTCTTGATACTCGATCGGTTGTTGAAAAAATTGTTCGAGTTGAGCGCCTCGTTGCGCAGGTAGTGGTAGACGTTCCCGTGGTAGGTCGCGGTGCCCCCCTTGCTGACGATCTGCACCTGCCCGCCGCCGGCGCGGCCGTACTCCGCGCGATACGAGTTCAGGAGGACGCGGACCTCCGCGATCGCATCCAGATTGATCTGCTGGGCCATCAGGCTGCTGGCGCCGACTTCGTTGGCGACCACCCCGTCCACGATGACGTTGCTCCAGTCCCGGCGCCCGCCGCCGACGTTCGGCACCGACGTCCCGAAGCTCATACCAAGCGAGTCGACCGTGTTCTCGTAACGCACACCGGGAAGCAGCCGCATGATCGAGGTCACGTCGCGGCCCAGCACCTGGACCTGCTCGATCTGGGTCGCGGTGATGAGCCCGCTATGCTGGGTCTCCGCGGTGTTGACGTGGGTGCCTTGAGCCGCGACCGTGACGGTCTCCCCGATGCTGCCGACCTCCAGCACCAGGTTCGCGACCGCCAGGCGCTCCCCGGCGCTGAGGACGATGTTTTTCCGCTCGAGCGTGCGGAAGCTCTCCAGGGAGACCTTCAGCGTGTACATGCCCGGCTGCAGGTTGGTGGCCTGGAAGTCCCCTTTCGTGTCGGTGACGACGGCACGTGATTCGTTGGTGGCTTCGGCAATGACCGTCACCGTGGCGCCGGGAATCACCTGCCCTTGCGGATCGGTGACCGTCCCGGCGATCGTGCCGGTGACGCTCTGGGCGGACGCGAAGCGGGGCAGGAGCACGGTCGCGGCCACAAGGGCCGCGGCAAAGCACAGGAACCCTGATCTGAGTCTCGACATGCAACCCCTCCTCGGGATACGGGCGCGACCGATTACTGAACCGCAGTAATGTGTGAGGTCTGACGAGGAGAGGTAATAGCAAACTTAAACGGTAAAGTAAACCAAAAAAGGTCAGGGCGGAGGCTCAGGCTCAGGGAAAGAGTTTCCGGAGATACCGCAGCCCGTTCTCGGCCAGCGCGTCCTGCGAGTCGGCAAACTTGCGCCAGATGGCCGCCGCCCGTGCGATCGACTTCACCTTGTTGGTGAACGACTCGATGACGAACGGACCGTTGAACCCGATGTCCCGGCACGCCGACGCGACTTCCTGCCACGGCACGTGTCCCGACCCCGGCGCGCCGCGATCGTTCTCGCACGCATGCAGGTGGCGCATACGCTTCCCGGCCGCACGGATCGCGTCGCCGATCGACCGTTCCTCGATGTTCATGTGAAACGTGTCGAGCAGGAGGCCGCAGGCCGGATGGTCGACCCGATCGACAACCTCGATGGCCTGCGACGCCAGGTTGAGGAAACTGGTTTCGAACCGATTGAGCGGCTCGACGCCGAGCCATACGCCGCACTCCCCGGCATATTTCGAGAGCTCGCGCAGCTGGGCGACGAGCAGATCCACATCGCGCTTGCGCTCGTCGTCAGTGGCCTGCCACGTGCGGCCGACCGCGCTGTAGAGCGGTCCGGACACGTTCGGCGCGCCAAGTGTCTGGGCAGCCTCGATGCAGTGCCGCACGTACGACATCCCGTTCCTGCGAATGTTTTCGTCGGAATGAATGAGATCCCGATCGGGTCCCATGGCGGCACAGACGCTCGGCGTGAGCCCGTTTGCCTTCGCGATCTCCGCGGCGCGCCGGTAATCCAAATCGCCCGTACCCTCGATGCCGACCTCGATCACATCGAAGCCCATACGGGCCACGTGCGGCGCAAGCCGCTCGAATTCGGCCGTCGTCACCGGCGAAGTCCAGACCCACGTGTTAACGCCTATTTGCGACATGTTCATCCTCGAGAGAACAGGGTTCACAACGAGACAACGGAGTTCACAACGGAGAAACGAAGCTAACGGGGACGAAACGAAGATCTCGCGCAGAGATCGCAGCGAGCGCAGAGGGACTCGACGTCCGTGGACGCCGGCCTTCGACCGGCCAACAGGGGAGCGCGTAGTCGGCGGACGCCTCAGTCGGACGGTCTGGGTCTTCGCTTGCGATCTCAGCGGCCTCTGCGCGAGAGCTCTCCGTTCGTCTTCGCTTGCTCGTTCCTTCGTTGTGAAGCCCGTTCCCTCCGTCCGCCTCCCGTCAAGCTCGGGACCATAGCAAACACCCGGACATCGGTCAAACCCCAAGAGCCGTGCCTGTGACACAATAGCGCGCCCCGGACCTGATTCTGAGTCCGGAGAAGCCGAGGACCCCATGCGTGGTTGGCCACTGGCGTTGGCTGGCGCGGTACTTTCTCTGACGGCGGCGTCCCGCTCGCCTGACATTCCCTTCAGGATCTTCCTGATCGACAACGGTGCCAGCGAAACGGCTGCCGTTGCCGATGTCAACAAGGACGGAAGGCTCGACGTCATCTCCGGCGAGAACTGGTACGCGTCTCCCCCTCGACCAGGCTTGGGGCAGGCGGCCTGGACGAAGCACAAGTTCCGCGACCTGAATTACACCAGTAACTACTACGACAACTTCAGCGACCTGCCTGTCGACGTCGATGGTGACGGCTATCCCGATCTCGTCCGCGTAACCTGGTTCGCGAAGAGAATTTCGTGGTGGAGAAATCCCGGAAAGACATCCTCGCCACGTCTGAAGCGTGCGACCGGGTCGGCGGTGGAATCCCAGCGCGGCGCCTTCATCGGAGTCGGCGTGCGACTTGGCGCCCCGAGCCTGACAATAAGCGACGAACTGTGGGTCGAGGAAGACATCCACACCGGCTTCAACATCGAGTTCGCCGTCCTCGCCGACATGGACAACGACGGCAAGGCGAATGAGGTCGTCGCGCAGGAGAACGGGACACCGCAGGCTTGGTACGAGGCAAAAAACGGCGCCTGGCTGACGCACATCGTCAGCGATCGCAGCTACGGGCACGGCATCGGCGCGGGGGACGTGAACGGCGACGGCCGGACCGACATCCTGACGCCGCGGGGATGGCTCGAGTCGCCGTCCGATCCACGCGCGGGCAACTGGGCATTCCACGGGGACTGGGAATCGATCAACGTCGCGCTCCCGATCGATGGGGCCGCGGCTCCGCCCGCTGCGGCCACTCCCCCGAACACTCCGCCACGCGTCCTCGAACTGGGATTCATGCACGTTGCCGATGTCAACGGCGACGGCCGCAACGACGTGATCGCAGGCGCCGGACACAATTACGGCGTGTTCTGGTTCGAGCAGGGGGAGGGCGGCCGCTGGACACGGCGGACGATCGACAGCGCCTGGTCGCAGGCGCACGCTTCGACGCTCGTGGATCTGAACGGCGATGGCCGCAAGGATCTCGTGACCGGCAAGCGCTACATGGCCCATAACGGCAGCGATCCCGGCGAAAAGGAGCCTTTGGGAGTCTATTGGTATGAGTATTCTTCGGCGAGGCAGGCCGCGCCGGGGGAATGGATCCGCCACGTGATCGACTACGGGGGGCGGATGGGCGGGGGCATGCAGATTCCGGTGGTCGATATCGA
>JBBQEJ010000277.1:0-5252 GCA_038320555.1 Vicinamibacterales bacterium
GACGAGCAGCTCGATGGCCTTGTTCTCGGCATGCGACGGCCGGCTCTCGAGCCACGTGGCATAGCAGCGAGGATCTCCGGACGGTTGCCGGAGCAGCGCGGGCATCTCCGCGTGCACGAGCAGCGGTAAACCCAGGTGCGCAAGGATGGGCAGAGCCTCGCGCAAGTCCGCCTCGGTGACGTGGCCGAACTCGTCAACGCCAGACGGCGACAGGAAGCACTTGAAGCCACGTACACCGGCGCGCGCAAGCGGTTCGAGATGGCCGGCATTTCCGGGCACCACGCCGCCCCAGAAGCCGACGTCGACGTGACACTGCCCTTCGGCGGCGCGGCGTTTCGCCTCGAGACCGTTGACGGTCGTCGTCGAGGGCATGCTGTTCAGCGGCATGTCGATGAGCGTCGTCACGCCGCCGGCCGCCGCCGCACGTGTCGCATGCGCGAACCCTTCCCAATCCGTCCGCCCCGGCTCGTTGATGTGCACGTGCGTATCGACAAGCCCTGGAAGCACGACGAGCTCGCGGGCATTGATGTCGTCAACACCTGTCGGCTTGTCTTCATACGCGCCGATGCCGACGATGCGTCCGCCGGTCACGTGAATCGACGCCGGCCGGGTGCCGCCTGGCAGGACGACGCGCTCGCCGCGAACGATCAACGAATTCATCACCCTGCGCTGCAGTTCGGGCGCATCATCGGACGATCGTGGCCTCGATCAACCCATACGGTTCCGTCGTCGCGACAAAGATTTCATTGCGGTTCTCGACGCCGAACGGCGATACGTCGACTGGCAGGTGGTGCCTGTTCGGCATGACGAGGTGAATCGACTCGACAATGTCCACCGAGCGCAGCACCGCTTCTCCGATGTCGTGCAACGTGTGTTGAACCGATCGGCTGTCGTGTTCCGCGAAAGCTTCGAGCAGCGTGCGGCGAACGGCGCGCCAGTGGGTCCCGAAGTCGGATGGAACGCCGGTGTAGCGCCACGTCGCGGTCAACGATGTGGCAAGTATCCGATCGCGCGTTTCGGGCAGCGTCGTGAGATCGTCCCGCGGATAACCGGTGAATGCGGAATGGCCGGTTTTCATGATGAGCAAGTCCGCGACGCCGGCATCAATCAGGGTGCGATCGCGTGTGCTGGTAATCCGCGCCGTGCGGGAATCCGGACCAACGCGCGCAAAGGCCTGGCCGTGCTCGCGCCCACCGACCGCGATACGGCCCCAGAAATGGTCGAGAATGTCGACGCGCACCTGACGGAGAACGGGATTACGATCGAGAAAGTGATGCGCGAGCGCCACGCCGAAGGCTTCGGGTTCGCTCACGCCGTCGCGCGCCGCGAGCGCGTACACGGTGTTCTTCATCGTGTCGGTCGGCAGGACACCGGTGTTGTCGCCCTTCGTGTACGACTCGGCGTAGTCCCCTTCGAACCGGATCGCGACCGTCAGATCACGCAGATCGTGCCGGTCACCGTGACGAGTAACACGGACGAGCCGCACGCTGGATTTGCCGTAGGCCGCGTCGACGAGCATGCAAAACTCCACGGAAAGGACGCCGCATGAAAACGGGCGCCGATCATAGCACTCCCGCGTTCACGACCCTCCCCGATCTCGCATCATCGCGCGTCGGCGGCCGGGCTGTCGCCGCGAGCGACGATTTTTTCGCATCCAAGTCCAACCTGCTCAAGCCAGGGCCCGCGGTGTTCATGCCAGGCAAGTTCACGCACTGGGGTAAATGGATGGACGGATGGGAATCGCGCCGCCGCCGCAAGCCGGGGCACGACTGGTGCATTGTCGCACTCGGTATGCGAGGCCGCGTGCGCGGCGTGAACATCGACACCAGCCACTTCACAGGCAACTTCCCCTCGCACTGCTCCGTCGACGCCGTTGACGCCACGGTCCCGCTGCGGTCATCTGTTTACGCTGCCGAGGGGCCTCCGTGGACGCCGTTCGTACCGAAATCCGAGTTGCGCGGGGACGACAACAATTTCTTCACGGTCGCGGACGAGCGTCCGTGGACGCATCTGCGATTGAACATTTTTCCTGATGGCGGCGTCGCGCGGCTGCATGCCTACGGAGAGGTGGAAGTGGACTGGTTGCCCGTTGCGCGATCGGGCCGGCTGGTCGATCTCGCGTCGATTCGAAACGGCGGCCTCGTGCTCGCTGCGAGCGACGTGCACTTCGGCGCAAAGGAAAACCTGATCATGCCGGCGCGCGCGGCCAATATGGGCGACGGCTGGGAAACGCGTCGACGGCGCGCTCTTGACCCCGATGTGTGGACCGGGCTGACGGCGGACTGGGCCATCGTTCGCCTCGGCGCGCCTGGCGTCGTACACCGCCTCGAAGTAGACACGCACCACTTCAAAGGCAACTATCCGGACAGCGCGTCAATCGACGGCTGCCTGCTGCCAGGCGCATCGCTCGACGCCCTCATGTCCGCCGCGTGGGCGACAATCCTTCCGCAGACGAAGCTCCGTGCGGATCATCGGCATTTTTTTTCACGGACGTATCCCGCGCACCCGGTGTCGCACCTCCGCTTGCACATCTTCCCGGACGGAGGGATCAGCCGCCTGCGAGTCCATGGAACCGCCGCGGGTTGACGGCGCATCGCCGGACGAGGCCCGGGCGCTCCTGCAGGCGTGCTGCGGATCGACCCGATGGGTCGAACGCATGCTTGCTCTGCGCCCTTTCGGGGCCACCGATATCCTGCTGTCCGCCGCACGGCGCGAATGGTTTGCGTTGACGCCGGAGGATTGGAAGGAAGCGTTTGCGCATCATCCGAAGATCGGTGATCGCGGTATGCTTCGGGCCAGGTTCCCTGCCACACATCATTTCTCCGAACGCGAGCAGTCAGGCATGGAGACGGCCCCGGACCAGATCATCGACCCGCTCGCCCAGGGCAACGCCGCCTACGAGCGGCGTTTCGGGCATATCTTCATCGTTTGCGCAACCGGTAAATCCGCCCAGGAAATGCTGGATCTGCTGACTGCCCGACTGCAGAATGATCCCGTTACGGAAGTTCGCCTTGCGGCGGAGGAGCAGGCGAAGATCACCGAGCTCCGCTTGAAACAACTGAACTAGCAGAACATTACTGAGGGCCAACATGACTCACCTCGTTCGCACTGCCGGAGTCGCAGCGACGGTTCTGTCGGTCGCAGTGACGGCAGCCGCCCAGCATCAACATCAGGCAGGCGGGCAGACGCTCGGCAAGGTGCACTTCGAGACGTCGTGCCAGCCGGACGTACGTGCCAATTTCGATCGAGCCGTCGCCCTGCTTCACTCTTTCGAGTTCCACTCGGCGATCGAAGAGTTTTCGAGCGTCCTGCAAAAGGATCCGTCGTGTGCGATGGCGTACTGGGGCATCGCGCTCAGCCGATGGGGAAACCCGTTCGCCGGCCTGAAGGGACCGGCGGTATTGGTACCAGGCCGCGAAGCGGCACAGAAGGCTCAGACGACAGGTTCCCCTTCCGCGCGGGAAAAGGCGTACATCAACGCCGTGGCGGAGCTGTTTCGCGACTACGAGAAGACGCCGCAGCGCGACAGGACCCTCGCGTACGAGAAGGCGATGGAGACGGCCAGCACGGGTTCTCCTGCCGATACGGAGGCACGTATCTTTTATGCGCTTGCCGTGACGCAGAATGCGTTGCCGACCGACAAGACGTACGCGAGCCAACTGAAGGCAACCGCGATTCTCGAGCCGCTACTCCGCCAGTATCCGGACCACCCGGGCCTCGCGCACTACATCATCCATGCGTACGATCAGCCGGCGCTTGCCGCGCGGGCGCTCGACGCCGCGCGCAGCTACGCGAAGATCGCACCCGACGCGCCACACGCGCTGCACATGCCGTCCCACACCTTTACGCGCGTGGGTGCGTGGAGCGATTCAATCGCCGCCAACATCGCGTCTGCTGATGCCGCCACGCAGGCCGGCTGCTACGCCGAGGCACTGCATGCCATGGACTACGAGATGTATGCGTACCTGCAGACGGCGCAGGATGTCGCGGCGCGCCGCGTATTCGACGGGTTGCCGGCAATCGCACGGCTCTTCGATCCAGGCGCTATTTGCGGGGCAGCGCCCGGGTCCGCCGGACTCTTCGCCCTTGCGGCAATTCCGGCGCGGTACGCGCTCGAACGCGGTGATTGGAAGTCGGCCGCGGCGCTCGAGCCTGCCACGACCACTTACGCCTGGGTCGACGCGCAGTCACGATTCGCGCGCGCGCTCGGAGCGGCGAGGAGCGGTAGTCCGGACCGCGCACGCGCGGACATCGATCAGTTGGCGGCGCTTCGCGAAAAGCTCGCGGCGGCCAACGACGGCTACTGGGCGGGCCAGGTTGATATTCAACGCCGCGTCGCGGAGGCGTGGATGGCGTATGAGGGAGGACGCCGCGATGAGGGGATCGCGCAGCTGACAGCGGCGGCTGACGCGGAGGATGCCACCGACAAATCGGCCGTCACGCCGGGACCGCTTGCGCCCGCGCGTGAGCTGCTCGGCGACATGTTGCTCGAGGGCGGCCAGGCCCCTGCCGCGCTCCGAGCCTACGAAGCAACCATGGCCAAGGAGCAGAACCGATTCCGGGCGGTATATGGCGGCGCACGCGCTGCGGCCGCCACCGGCGACCGCGCATTGGCGGCAAAGTATTACCGCCAGCTCGTGGAGATCTCCCGCCCGGGCGACACCGAGCGGCCGGCACTCAAAGAGGCGAAAGCCTTTCTGGCGCAAAAGCCCTGATGTCTAATCGCGACACGAGAAGGGTTTCCAAACCCGTGTGAGGCGCGGGTCCTGCCGGCGCACAGTTACTGCCCCGACGAGTGTCGCGCAGAGAGCGCAGAGCGCGCGGAGAAGACCAGTGAGGAAGCGGCTGCCGAACAGCGAAGGCTGTCTAACGGAACTGACCTAGTCCCATGGAAGCGAATTATCTAGGACAAATGTCCATAGTGTGATCTAAAGGGACATGGCAAAAATCGGACGGCCCAGAGCCGAGGTCGTGATCACCGACAGCGAACGAACGGAGTTGAAGCGCCTGACGAAGCGCGCGCACGTCAATCGGGCCGTCGCCTTTCGTGCGCGACTGGTGCTGGCGGTCGCGGACGACTCCACGGACAAGGCCGTCGCGCGCCGCCTGCGCACCACGAAGACGACGGTGGCCAAGTGGCGCGTGCGGTTTCATGCCCGCCGGGTGGCGGGGTTGGACGACGAGCCGCGGGTCGGCGCGCCGCGGACCTTGTCTGACGACGCCGTCGAGGCGGTGATTGTCAAAACGCTGGA
>JBBQEJ010000278.1:0-5102 GCA_038320555.1 Vicinamibacterales bacterium
CTGCCGGCGCCGTGGACGCGCAGACGCGCCCACCGCGCCTTGCAAAACGCGCAGACGCGTTTCGCACAGCGTCCACAGGCCATCACCAGGGGACATTTCTATTTCGCTAAGAACGGGGACATTTCTATTTCGCCTTGACACACCAATCCCGCGTTTCTTGACACCGGCGACCGCCCGACGTAGCCTGCGGCGAGTCGGGGGCGTACATGCAGATCATCCGCGGCAGCACAATCTACGACGTCTGTGTCATCGGGTCGGGTGCCGGAGGCGGCATGGCCGCAATGGTCCTCACGCAGGCGGGCGCCAACGTCGTGATGCTCGAAGCGGGGCCGATGTGGGATTCGACGACCGATTCGTTTATGTTCGCGTGGCCATATAACACGCCGCGACGGGGCGCGGCGACGCCCGAACGGCAGTTTGGCGAATTCGACGGCGCGCTCGGCGGATGGACGATCGACGGGGAGCCGTATACGTCGGCCCCCGGCAACACGTTCGACTGGTTCCGATCGCGCATGCTCGGCGGCCGCACGAATCATTGGGGCCGCATCTCGCTGCGCTTCGGCCCGCACGATTTCCAGCGGAAGACGCTCGACGGCCTCGGCGAAGACTGGCCGATCTCGTACGACGACCTGAAGCCGAACTACGACAAGATCGATCGGTTCATCGGGGTGTTCGGCGCGCCGCTCGGGATGCCGAACGAGCCGGACGGGATTTTCCTGCCACCGCCGAAACCGCGCTGTTACGAGCTCCTCATCAAGCAGGCCTCCGAGCGGCTCAATATCCCGTCCGTGCCTTCCCGGCTGTCAATCCTCACCAAGCCGCTCAACAACCGTCCGGCGTGCCATTACTGTGGACAATGCGGCCGCGGCTGCGCGACCCACTCGAACTTCTCGTCGCCGTCGGTGCTGATTCCGCCGGCGCTCAAGACCGGCCGGCTGAAAATCCTCACAGGCGCGATGGCCCGGGAAGTGACGATAGACGATGCGGGTCTCGCGAATGGTGTGACCTACATCGACAAGCAGACCGCGCGCGATAATCACGTGCGCGCGCGCATTGTCGTGATTGCCGGAGGCGCGTGCGAGTCGGCGCGTCTGCTGCTCAATTCGAAGTCGTCGAAGTTCCCGAATGGCCTCGCGAACTCGAGCGGGGCCGTCGGCAAGTACCTGATGGACTCCACGGGGACCAGCGTCTCGGGATTCATCCCCAAACTGATGGACGGCACGCCACACAACGAAGATGGTGTCGGCGGCATGCACCTGTACACGCCGTGGTGGCTCGACAACCGCAAGCTCGATTTTCCGCGCGGCTACCACATCGAGCTCGGCGGCGGGAGGCGGATGCCGAATGCCGGGTTTGGATCGGGGATACACAACTTCACCAGCGTTGACGTCGCCGGACGGCCCCATGCCTTCGGCGGGTACGGCAAGGAGTTGAAGAACGATTACCGGCGGCTGTACGGCGCGACGGTGAACTTCGCCGGCCGTGGAGAGATGATTCCGAACGCCGACAGCTACTGCGAGATCGACCCCACGGTCGTCGACAAGTGGGGAATCCCGGTCCTGCGCTTCCACTACAAGTGGAGCGACTACGAGTTGAACCAGGTGAAGCACATGCAGGAGACGTTCCGCGCCATCATCCAGGAGATGGGCGGGACACCCACGTCGCCGATGCCGTCGAAAGAAGAGGGGTACGGAATCGCCGCAGGCGGCCGGATCATTCACGAAGTCGGCGTCACGCGGATGGGCAGCGATCCGTCCACATCGGTGTTGAACAGGAACTGCCAGGCGCACGACGTGAAGAACGTGTTTGTTGCCGACGGCGGACCGCTGCCGTCGCAGGCCGACAAGAACTGCACGTGGACGATTCTCGCGCTGTCCATGCGCACGGCCGAATTCATCGCGGACGCGCGCAAAGCCGGCACAGTGTAGTCCTGGACGCGGAGCCATCATGGAAACCGATCGACGAACGATGCTGCGCCTGCTCGCCTCCGCTCCCGTGGCGGCAGGCTTCATATGGACCGAGGCAGAGGCTCAGGAGGCCCATACGCATGCACAGGCCGCGCAGACGGCCGCGCGCAAGACGGGTACCCCGTTCAAACCCAGGTACTTCAACGCACACGAATGGGCAACCATCGGCGTGCTCGTGGACCTGATCATCCCGCGCGACGATCGGTCTGGAAGCGCAACCGACGCCGCGGTCCCAGAGTTCATGGACTTCATGATGATCGATCAGCCGGGCCGAGAGACCGCAATGCGCGGGGGCCTTGCATGGCTCGATCGCGAATGCGTCAGCCGCTACGACAAGATGTTCGTGACCTGCACGGAAGCCGAACGCAAGCGCGTGCTCGACGATATCGCATGGCCCGGAAAAACACCGCCGGGTCTTTCCCACGGCGTCGCCTTCTTCAATTCGTTCCGCGATCTCACCGCCAGCGGGTTCTGGACCAGCCGCATGGGCATCAAGGATCTCGACTACCAGGGCAACGTGTTCGTCCCCGAGTGGAAGGGCTGCCCTGACGAGGTCCTGAAGAAGCTCGGCGTCGATCGCGGCTAGAGATAACGGAGTTATCTCCGTCCTCTCCCCTCCCCCCCCTCTCCCTGCTATTTACGCCTCGCCTCCAGAATCTCCAGAAACGATCGCGCCTGCAGTTCCCCGGGCGTCAGCCCGGTCTCGCGGGCTTCGGCCAGGGTCAGCGCACCGGAATTCAATCCGCGCACGAAGAAGTTCAACAGTCCCTGCCCGGTCGCGGCGTCGTCGAACACGTCTCCGACGAGAGTCGCCTGCGCGGCCTTTTCCACGAAGTTCCGAAGGCGTGCGGTTGCCGCCGGACGAGCCGACAGGAAAAACGAGTACAACGCAGCGTACCGGGTCGGCAGCTGCGCCGGATGGAGGTCCCAGCCCTGGTAGAAAGCATTCACCAGAGAGTGCGTCACGTCGTCGAAGTGCAGCTTCCATGCGTGGTGGACGACCTCGCGATTCTCGCGCCGCTGTTCTTCCGTCGTGACTGCACGATGCGGCGCAACCGGCATGATGTTGGTCGCGCCGTCCGAAAGGCGCACGCCGGTCTGAGCGAGCGCCACCTGCATCATGTGCTTCGCGAAGTCGCAGGCCGCATGGCGCATGTGCTGCCAGGAGGCCGTAATGCCGCAGAGCGCGGTGTAATCGTAGGTGCCGAAGTGCGCGCCGATCACGCGCCCCCGGCCGGCATCGACCAGTGCGCGCAGGGCTGACGAACCATCCGGCGCCAGAATCGATTGCGGCGTTTCGATCATCAGCTCGAGCTTCAGCGTGGCGGATGGCCGAAGCGCAAGCCGCCGTTCGAGTGCGTCGCAGGTGCCGGCGACCGCGGCCACGTGCGCCGTTGTCATCAGCTTCGGAACAGTGATGACGAAGTTCGGTGGCAGCCGCTGCCGCGATGCGCGCACCAATGTCGTCACGAAGAGATCGAGTGTGCGGAGGCTGCGGGCGTGGAGCTCGCGCGACATCGGCTTGATCCGAATGCCGATGAACGGCGGTAGCGTGCCGGCGCCCATTCCTTTCGCCACTTCTTCGGCCGCCGACTGCGCGTGCCCATCTTCCTCGACGTCGGGTCTGTTGCCGTAGCCGTCTTCGAAATCGATGCGGAAGTCTTCAACCGGCTCGCGGCGAAGCTTGTCCACGACACGTGTGCGAATCGTACCGGCAAGTTCCCCCGGCAGTCCCAGCGCCCGCGCGAAGGCCGCGGCATCGGGCGCGTACTCGTCGAGCACGCCGAGCGCGACTGCGCCAAGCCTGCGCGTTGTATCCGAACTGAACAGATGCGCGCCGCCGTAAACGGTGTGGACCGGCTGACGATCGCCCGTTTCTCCAGGGAATGAGGCCGCGACCGACGCATTTGCCCTTTTCAATGACGCGAGCACAGGAGCGAGGTCGCCGGCCTTCAGCGAGCCGGTCCTGCGACGGGTTGGACGGGGCATGGACCTATCTAATCATTGATTCTTGATCTTCCGCCTAAAGACGTCCGAACCGCCACCCCGCTCGCCCTTCGACTCGCGTGGGCCGTTGCGCTCGCTCAGGACTGGCCGCTACGTTCCGCGGTAGGTGGTATAGCCGAACGGATTGAGGAGCAGCGGCAGGTGGTACTGCGATTCACCCGGAGCGGTTTCGAAGGTGATGACGACCGATGGGAACAACGTGCGCACTCCGACGGTGTCGAAGTATCGCCGCGTGTCGAAGGTGAGGCGATACACGCCTGGAGTGAGTGGCGCCCCGTCAGCCAGCAAAGTAAGTTGCCGCCCCTCGCCGTCGGTGTCGCCGCGCCCGACGACGCTCCAGGTATCGTAGCCGGTGCTGCGCTCCAGGACGACGCCGACGCCAGCCGCGGGACGGCCGCGCGAGGTATCGAGCACATGGGTCGTGATTGCGCTCATGTGCCGCGCATTCTATACGAACCGCCCCCGGGGTATCCCCGTGCACTCGCCGTCGTCGAAGATCACCTCGCCTCGCAAAATGGTCTTCACGACCCGGCCACGAACGGCCATTCCGGCATACGGCGAAACCGGGTGACGATGATAGAGGTTCGTGGGATCGATCGTAAACTCCGCTTCAGGCTCCCAGAACACCAGATCGGCGTCGGCGCCGAGGCCGATGACACCTTTCCTTCCGCTGAGCCCTGCAAGCCGGGCTGGAGCCTGCGAGAACCAGTTCGCCACATCCGCGACGACTGCGCCCCTGCGAATGGCGCCCGTCCAGACCGCGGCAAGGCCAACCTGCAACGACGCGATGCCTCCCCAGGCACCCACGAAGTCTCCTTCGTCGATTTTCTTGAGCGATGGAGGAGCCGGCGAGTGATCGGTGGCGACAAGATCGATGTCACCGGACATGAGGGCCTGCCAGAGCCGCTCGCGATGGGCTCGCTCCCGAATCGGCGGCGCGCACTTGAAGAGGGTGGCGCCGTCGCGAATGTCCTCTGAGGCAAACATCAAATAGTGGGGGCACGTTTCCACGGTCAGCTGAACGCCAGACTCCCGGGCGGCTCGAAGCGCCGGCAGCGCATCGGCTGACGCCAGGTGCACAACGTGAACAGGTGTCCTGTATTCGCGCGCGAGTTCGACGAGCAGCTC
>JBBQEJ010000279.1:0-5074 GCA_038320555.1 Vicinamibacterales bacterium
TCACATCCGGATACTGCTGCTCGAGCCGGCGCGCGATCAGGTCCATCTCCATCTGTGCTGCCCCCTGCGTCGCGTCGGCGCGCAATCGTCCGATCACGTTCAACCAATATGATCCGCGCGACTCCATAATCTGCGTGTACGGTTCGACGGGCGCGAGCGGGAGCCACAGCGTGGCGTCATCGGGGTACTGGAACCCGCAGGCATGATGCCAATGACCTCGTGAGGCCGCCCGCTCAGCTGAATCGTGCGTCCTACAATGCCGCGATCGCCGCGGAATCGCTGTTCCCAGAGTCCGTGCTCGAGCATCACGACACGTTCGTGTCCGGCGGTCGCATCCTGCTCGGTGAACCATCGGCCGAGTGCGGGCTGCACGTTCATGGTGGGAAAAAACGAGGCGGTCACCCTCGCGCCCCGCAGTTGCGCCGGGTCTCCGACACCGGTGAGGCTGACACTCGCTCCCGAGTACGCGGCCAGATGCTCGAAGCGTCGGCTCTGAGCGCGCCAGTCCGAAAACGTCGGGTACGGCGCGACGTCCTTGTCGAATCCCTGACGAGGGTTATAAATCCAGACCATCATCAGCCGCTCGGGATGCGGGTAGGGCAGCGGGCGCAGCAGCACGCCGTTAACCACGCTGAAAATGGCTGCGTTCGCTCCGATCCCCAACGCGAGCGTCAGCACAGTCAGCGCCGCGAAAAGCGGCTTCTTCAGAAGACCACGGACGGCATAACGAAGGTCATGAATCATGGCGTATGTCCCTCGGCTCACGGTAGCTCACCACACTGGATGATTTCCGCAAGTTGGTTCATCCCTGCCGCGTGACACGAAAGTGCCACAAGTTCAGGTCAGGCGAGCCGGAGCAGGGCGATGCGTCTCAGAGCGATCGGATCGCGGCCATCGGATCGACGCGCGTCGCGCGGCGGGCCGGGATGAAGCTCGCCACCGCGGAGACCAGGAGCAGCCCAGCCGCCGTCAACGCAAGCGTCAACGGATCGCCCGGGACCACGCCAAAGAGGAGCGCCGTCAACCATCGCGCGGCGATCACGGATCCGACAATGCCGAGCGCGATGCCGATTGCGGCGAGCCGGATGCCGTCGCCGACAATCAACCGGAACACTTCGATCGGGGTCGCGCCGAGCGCCATCCTCACACCAATCTCGGTCGTCCGTTGAGACACGGCGTACGCCATCACGCCGTACAGGCCGATGGACGCTAGCAGGAGAGCGAGCGCGGCAAATGTCATCGCAAGGGTCGCGAAGAATCGCGGCTGCGAAACAGAATCCCCGACCATCTCGGACAACGTAGTGATGCCCGATACCGGAATACTGGGATCGATCGTCGACACGGCCGCTCTCAGCGGCGCCGCGAGCCGGCCGGTAGTCGCGCTCTTCAGGATGACGAACATGCCGGGCTCGGTGAGTTGCCAGTACGGAACGAACGTTTCCACTTTCGCACTTTCGCGTGCGCCGCGGGCTTTGGCGTCGGCCACGACCCCGATGATCGTGAACCACGGGTCGTCAGGATTGTTGCCGAACCTCGCGCGCCGGCCGAGGGGATCTTCGCGTGGGAAGAACGTCCGGACGAACGTTTCGTTGACGATGATCGACGGAGCCGGCTCATGTTCAGCGAACGCGCGCCCTCGACGGATCGTCATGCCCATGGCGTCGAAGTAGCCGGCGCTGACTTCCCGGTACCACGTCACTGGTGTCTCGGACTGCGACGCCGGAACAGGCCGGCCTTCGATCTCGAACGACGTGTCGCTGTCGCCGCTCAGCGGCAGCACTGAGGCAAGCGCCGCTTTCTGTACGCCAGGCAACGCCGATGCTTTTTCCAGGACTTGGTCGTAAAAGGCGCGATACTCGGCGGACGTCTTGTAGCTGGTGCGGGGAGGATTCACGAAGCCGACGAGAACGTTCTCCGGGTTGAACCCGAGGTCGGCCGTCAGAAGCCGTACGAATGTCTGCATCAACAGCGCACCCCCCGTGAGCAGCACCAATGCCAGCGCGATCTCCGCGACGACGAGCGCGCTCCTGAGAGCGCGGCCAGCGACACGTGACCCGCCGCGCGCCGCATCGTTCAGCGCGTAAGCGACATCCCGCTGCGATGCCTGGACCGCCGGCATCAGGCCGAACAACAGCCCCGTCGCAATCGTGAGCACGGCGGCGAAGGCAAAAACCGCCGGATCGAGGCCGACCTCGTTGAGCCGCGGTACGCTCGACGGCGCCAGCGAGACGAGCGCGTCGACCGCCCACAGACCCAACAACACACCGGCGATCCCGCCGATGCTCGCTAGCAGGAGGCTTTCAGTGAGGAGCTGCCGAATGACCCGTCTGCGTGTGGCGCCGAGCGCCATCCGGACGGCAAGTTCGCGCGCGCGCGAGGAGGCGCGAGCCAGCAGCAAATTGGCGATATTGGCGCACGCGATCAGGAGCACGACGACGACCGCGCCGAACACCGCCATCAAGCCGGGCCTGATCTCGCCTACGACGCGATCCTGCAACGGCGTGAGATAGAAACCGGTCTTCTCGTTGAATTGGGGATACAGGGCTTCGAGCCGCCTCGCCAGCGCTGTCGCGGACGACTGCGCGCCCTCGATCGTCACGCCCTCCGGCAGCCGCGCAATGGCGCGGAGCACGACCGACCCGCGCGACGGCGACGCGGTGTTGATTCGCAGCGGACGCCAGATCTCGGCCGCGCCCGAGACGATGGGGCGGAACCCGCTCGGCAGCACGCCGATGATCTCGTGCGGTTCGCCGCTGAGGATCACCCGTTGTCCAACGGCAGATCCGCTGCCGCCGAACCGCCGCTTCCACAATCCGTATCCGATGACCGCCACGCGAGGCGCATTCGGCACATCGTCCGACTGCGCAAACGTGCGGCCGAGGATCGGCGCGATTCCGAGAACAGAGAAGTATTCGTGGGACACCTGCTCGCCGGAAATCGGCTCGGGTTCGGCGTCACCGGTCAGTGTCGGGCGCCACCCGTTGATGACAGCGATTTCCTGGAACAGATCCGTTTCGCGCCGCCAATCGGCGTAGTTCCCCGGCGTCGCCCACTCGTCGGCAGGACCTCCGCGCGCCCGCAAGTCCTGCCAGACCATCACGAGTCGATCCGGATGGGCGTATGGCAGCGGCCGAAGCAGCAGCGCATTGACGACGGTGAAGATGGCGGTGTTGGCGCCGATGCCAAGCGCGATCGTGAGGATGGCGACCGCGGCAAAGCCTCGCGATCTCAAGGTCGAGCGAATGGCGTAGGTGACGTCCCGGATGGTGGTCTGCATATCTCTCTCGGGTTCCTGCTCCGAGCCAATGTCGTGCCGAGCTGCCACACGACGCTAAGATGTTCGGCGTACGGCGGTTACGGCTTCGGGCACCGGGGCCCGCCCTGGCTCGCACTGTCCGGTACCGAACGACGGCCGTCCCACGGGAGGACAGGTCAATTCGCGATCAATCACCTCTGGGCAGAGAGGGCGGCCGAGCGCGATCGGGTCGCTCGTCGGGGCTGGCATGTGCCGCGAGGAAGGCGGAGGTCGGGAGCAACGGAGCGCAAAACGGGTGTTCGACCGCTACGACATCACGAGCGAAGAGGATCGGGCCGAGGCTGCACGCAAGCTGCAGACGCTGGCAGGGACAATCGCGCGGCCGAACGTGTCGAGGTCGGGAGAACCTTGCAAATCATTCGAGCTTTTAAGTGGGCCGCCCGGGGATCGAACCCGGGACACCCTGATTAAAAGTCAGGTGCTCTACCACTGAGCTAGCGGCCCGTCGAGCTCTGGATCCTATCAGACCGCGCGGCGGAAAACGAAGGCGCTCTCTACACACTCGGCGCCGTGATCCGGGGATCCGGGATTCGGGATGAGGATTAGTGATTAGGGATCAGGGATTGCCTTACGGATTGCCCCCCAGCCCGCTCTTCTTTAACGCATACGCGATTGCTTCGACGGGTTCGGGATACGTCGCCTGCGGCCGGTTGCCCCGGTAATCGATGTCGGCGATCCCGATCTCGCTCGTGTAAAACGCATCGACGGTCATCCGCCGCGCCCACGTGAAGAACTGGATGCCCTCGTCGAGTGCCGGAGACTGATTGCGGCGGTAGGCGATGAGGTCCAGGAGCGCGGTCTGCTCGGCGGTCGCCGCGCTGACGAAGTCGGCGGCGCCGCGCTTCTTCATGGCGCCGTCCATCCAGGCGACCCCGGTGGTATAGCGGTCCTTCAGTTGCGCGTTCTCGCTCGCGAGCATGTCGATCCAGGCCGCTGCGCCAGCCGCCACGGCGCCGGGCTTGCCCTCCTCAACAGGAATGATGAGATCCGTGAGCCGCACGAGCGTGCGGTATTCGTGATCGTTGAGCGCTTTCGGACTGTAGCCGCCCGCGGCCGGCGTCTGCGATGCGAGCGCCATGTGATGGACTTCCTGCGCGGACACACGATCGAGCGCTCCGGTTGCCATCAGCGTCAGCCCCAGCCGCCGCAGCACGTCGCGTCGTGAAATGTCAGACATTGCCCTTCCTCATTTCTTCGGCGAGATACTCCGCGGTGCGCCACGCGAGCGCGATGATCGTGTGCGTCGGGTTCTTGTCGGCGTTGCTGACAAACGGCGCCGCGTCGGCCACGAAGAGGTTACTGACCTCATGCGACTGGCTGAACTTATTGAGCGGGCTCGTCTGCGGATCGTCTCCCATGCGCACCGTGCCGACCTCGTGGATGATCGCGCCGCCGCGGGAAATGGGCGGCCGTGTCGGGTCGGGCGCGGGAGGATTCCCCGCGCGCTCGCCCGCAGACGCGGCCGTGGGCTGACCGGCCGGAGCATTCGGCAGTCCTGTTTGAGGACCCGCCTGTCCGGTCTGCGGCGCCTGCTGTCCCGGTTGTGTACCAGTGCCCATCGCCTGAGCGCTGCCGCGTCCACCGCCGCGGCCGCCCCCCGTCGCGATCTGTCCTCCCATCGATTCGAGGATCGCCCGGAACGTGTGCTGCATGTGCCGGACCTGGTTGAGCTCGTGATCGCTCCAGCCCCAGTGAAAGCGCAGCACAGGAATGCCCCAGCGGTCCTTCACCTCGGGATCGATCTCGCAATATGACTGC
>JBBQEJ010000280.1:0-5062 GCA_038320555.1 Vicinamibacterales bacterium
ACGGCAGATCCGGTTTGCCCCCACTCCCGGCGAACGTACGTCAACACGGCCGCAATCTGGTCGTCGCCCAGCACCGAGCCGACCGGCGGCATCAATCCAATCGGACCCTCCTTACCGTTGAGGAGAATTCGCGCCGGGATCTCGGGCGCCGCGAGCGCGAACGCGGAACCAATGAGGCTTGGCGCGATCCTGTCCTGTCCGCGGCCGTCCGGTTGATGGCAGGCCTGGCAGATGTTCTTGTAGACCTCTCGTCCAGCGTCGAATCGCAGTTGTTCCTCTGCCGTCAGTGGCGCAACCGGCGCCGCGGCGCCGGGCTTACCGGGCCACTCCAGACGCGCAATCACGCGGCCGGCTCTCGCACCGAGATCGTCACTTCGCGCGGCCAGCGCGGAGAGCGCCGCCGGCTCGGCGTTCAGCCGTACAACCCGAGTGCCGCCGCGCCCGCCGCCTGTCGAGGGCGGTCTCGGAAATGCGTACGCGCCCCCAGGACCTGCGCGACCGCCCGGACACGTCGGACACGGAAGCGCCCCGGCACTTGCGCTCGCGGAGCCCCCGCGACGTCCGGTGGGCTCCCCGGGCATCGCAGCGCCCAGCACCGCGACCTCCGCTCCTCGAAGCACCGCCGAACGCTGCCAGCCGGGCCGGCTGTCGTCGCCGAGCCATACAAACAGTGTCAGGACAGCAGCTTCCTGTCCACTGCGCACGATCGTGGCGGCCAGCATGGTTATCGCGGCGTCGCGCTGCGGCGTCTGCGTCGATGAAATCAGCAGCTTTTCGAGAACCGCTGCTTCGCTGCCGCGCAGTCCGCTCAGTCCAGCATCCAACGTGATTGGATCGTCGGCGTGCCGCTCGAGGAGCGATGCGACTGCCGCTTCACGCGGCCCCGGGGGCAGCGCTCCAAGCGAGGCCGCGAGTTGCTCCCGCACGGACCAGTCCGCATCGTCCAGGCGCTTCAGCACATCCGCTTGAAGCGGGTGATTCGCGGCGCCAAGCCACCGCTCTGCGAGTCGGATCGCCGATGCACGCACGTCTCGCGAAGGATCTGAGAGCGCCCTGGTTACCGTCGCGGGTTGGAGGCTGTCGAGTCCGTCGAGGGTCCACAGCGCGTGCAATCGCGTACGGAAATCCGTCGCGTCCCCGGCGAGCTTGACGATTGCGGGAATGACCGATTTCACGCCGCGTTCGATCAGCAGCCGTTGTGCCGTTTCCCGCCGCCAGCCATTAGGATGCGATAGCGCCTCCACGAGTTGCGCGGGTGTTGCCGCGGCGAACGGCGCCGGGCTGTCGAGCCGTGTCGTGTCGTGAACGACTCGATAGATTCGACCAAGACCGGTCGGCTGCTCCAGCTTGCGCGCAAGAATATGCTCGCGCAGGTAAACGGTGGTTGAAGCGCGATCCTGAATGATGCCCCGGTACATGTCGACGACGTACAGCGTGCCGTCGGGAGCGTTCGAAAGATACACGGGGCGGAAACGCTCGTCGGTGGACGCCAGAAACTCGGCATTCTCATACGCCTTTCGTGCTCGCAACGTGGTGCCATCGTCGGTGATGACCACGCGGCTCACGATGTTGGCCGCCGGGTCGGCGACGAAGGCGTTCCCGTAGAGTTCGGGCGGTAACCGATCGCCCCGGTACACCATCGGTGCACAGACCGCCGTAAACCTGGCGAGCGACCCATCGTTCCGCTCGATGCCCGTCTGGTACGCACGGTTTGTCCCCGGATTCGGGCGCACGGGCCAGATCGTGTTGAGCTCGTTGCTGTCGTCTTCGAGTGACTCATAACTCCCGCGCGTCCGAAGGAGCGTGGGATGCCGCATGAAATACGGCGTCGGCACAAAGTCGACGTGCAACGCTGACTCGTTGGTATTGCGATAAATGCGGCCGGCATCGTCCTGGGTTGCGCCCCACTCGCCTCGCGACAGCGTCGGCTGCACTTCCACCTTGCCGTCTTTCAACCGGAAGTAAACGTCGCTGCCGGATGTGTGGATCCAGTTGTCGAGCCCCCAGTAGAGACTGTTCGCGTTCCCCTCGACGCTTCCCTCGAGGCGTCCGTACGCGTGGGTGATGAGCTCCTTCGTGTCGGCACGAAGATCGCCATTCGTGTCGCGCATCAGCCAGAGACTGCCGGGTTCGCCGACGAGTACACCGTTGTCGAGCACCTTCAGCGCTCGGGGAAGGATCAGGCCACCCGCAAACACCGTCCGCTTGTCCATCGTGCCGTCGTGGTTCGTGTCCTCGAGCACCGCGACGTGGCCAATGGGATCAAGGTTTGGCTCCGGCGCCTGCAGATCGCGCACGAAGCCTGTCATCTCAACCACCCAGAGGCGGCCCGCAAGATCCCAGTCCATCACGGTCGGATCCTGAACGAGCGGCTCGCTGGCCACGAGTTCCAGGTGATAACCGGGCGGCATATAGAACGTCTTCAGGGCGTCCGCGGGCGACAGCACAGGCGATTCGCTGGACACCTTCTGCACGCCGGGCGGCCAGGGACGATTGGCAGGCGAGCTCTGGAAAGCAAAGCCTGTTGCTGCAGTCAGACAGAAAAGGATGCCGATCGCACGGAGTCTGGCACGCACCATGGGTTCGAGGCCTCACTATTGTTTACTACGCTCGGTGGGGCCCCTTTAGATTCCCCACCTCGCTGCGCGCTCGGGGCCGCCCTCGGCGGCTCCCCTCCGGCCCTCGCTTGCAGCCGCGGGCGCCTGTTACCTACGCTCGCGGCCGCCTTCGGCGGCTCCCGTCCGGTGCTCGCCCTTCGACGGTGTTCAGGGCGACCCTGAGCTTAGTCGAAGGGTCGCTTGCGGCCGCAGGCGCTTTCGTCCTCCGAGCGGCCCTCAGCCGGGACGTGCTACTCCTGGACCGTCAGGCCACGGCCTTCGACACAGTCATACGCACGTGCGGATACGACGTTCTTGAACTCTTCGACCCGGCCGCTCGGCCAGGCGATGACCACGCGATCCACACGGTCCCGCCGGCCAACGCCGAACGTCACGGGCAGTTCCGACTGGGATAGATAGCTCGATCCGCTCTTTACCATCCGCGACTGATACGTCCCGTCGTGGAAGATGCGCACGATGGCGCCGATGGCGTCGCGGTTGGACCTGGTGCCGACCAGCCGGAATCGAAGCGACCGGTTGCCCGCAAGTTGATCGTTCTTGAACAGGAGCGCCGGACCTCCGTTGGTGGTCATCAGAAGATCGAGATCGCCATCGCGATCGAAATCGCCGACCGCGAGCCCGCGTCCAACCTTCGGTGCGACAAAAGCGTCGCCGGCGGCGGCGGCCGAGTCGCGAAACGTGTCATTGCCCTGGTTCAGGAACAGCAGCGGTGGTTGGGCATAGCCGACATGGCCCCGAATGTTCCGCACGGTTTCATCGATGTGGCCGTTGGCGACGACGAGATCGAGCGTGCCGTCAAGGTCGCAGTCGGCGAAAAGACATCCGAATCCCAGGGTGTTTCGTGATGCGGCTCCCACGCCCGCCGGGATCGCGACGTCTTCATACGGCCCTGGCGTCCCTCCTCGGTACAGGGCGATCATCTCGTTGTCGAAATTCGTGACCGTGAGGCTGGGCGCGGTGGAATTGTTCAGGTATCCGGCATCAACCCCCATGCCCGCGCGCGCCTTCCCCTCGGCGCTGAACGCGACGCCCATTTCGACTCCGACTTCCTTGAACGTGCCGTTCCGCATGTTGCGATACAACTTGTTCGGCTGCGTGTCGTTGGCCACGAAGAGATCGAGCCATCCATCTCCGTCGGAGTCCAGAATGGCGGCGCCCAGAGACTTCGAGCTCGTGTCGAAGATGCCGCTCGTGGCGGTCACATCCTCAAAGGTGCCGTCGCCGCGATTGCGAAACAGCCAGCATGTGTCCCCTCGATACGCTTCCGGCGTGCAGTACGATTTCTGCTTGCCATCGATGCTGCAGAACACGTCGTGCTCGACCGACCACCTGACGTAATTGCAGACGAACAAATCCAGCATGCCGTCGCGGTCGAAATCGAACCACAGCGCAGACGTGCTGAACCCGGTCCGACCCGCGAGGCCGCTCGCGCGCGTCACGTCGGCGAAAGTGCCCTTCCCGGTGTTCCGAAACAGGCGGTTCTGACCGACACACGTCACCAGCAGGTCTGGAAATCCGTCGTTGTTCCAGTCGCCCACGGCCACGCCCATTCCGTACAGTTCGACGTCGAGGCCGGCGGTGCGCGTAATGTCGGAGAACGTGCCGTTCCGGTTGTTGTGGTAGAGGCGAAGCGTCGAACGCTGGCGCTTATGACCGGGCCAGTCCATGCCGTTGATCAGCAGGATGTCCTGCCAGCCGTCTGCATCGTAGTCGAGGAAGGCGCACCCGGCGCCAAGCGTTTCTGGAAGCAGCTTTCCGCCGTATGCCCCGTTATTGTGCCGGAACTCCAGACCGGCCGCAGCCGTCACGTCGACCAGGCGCATGCCCAGCCCGGCCGCGCCGCCGCCGCCCGGGGTCTGACCCCAATTCGAAAGTTCCGCGCCAATGGGGTCAGACCCCGGCCATGGGGTTCCCGACCCGGCCAACGCCGCGCCGCACATTCCACCGAGGAACTCGCGGCGGTTCACAGCACGTTCACCAGTCCGTTCTGGATGGCGTACATCACGAGCTCTGCCGTCTTGTGCACGCCGAGCGCCTTCATGATGTTGGCGCGGTGCACCGCGATGGTGTTCACACTGAGACCGAGTTTGGCTGCTATCGCGCGGTTCCCATGGCCGTCGCAGATCAGGCGCAGGACTTCGAGCTCGCGCGGGGACAGTCCGTGCTCGCGCTCCCCCTTGAGCGGCGCTGGAGGGGTCAGTTTGGGATCAAGCACGACTTCGCCCGCCGCGGCCTTCTTCACCGCCGCCGCAAGGTCGAGATCCAGCGCGTCCTTCAGGATGTAGCCGCGCGCGCCGGCGTCGAGCGCCTGCCGCACGAGCGTGACCTCGCTGTGCATGCTCAGCATCACAACCGCGATCCCGGGATCGTGCTCGAGGATGCGCCGTGTGGCGACCAGGCCGGACGTGCCCGGCATCGCGCAGTCCATCATGATCACCCGTGGT
>JBBQEJ010000281.1:0-5052 GCA_038320555.1 Vicinamibacterales bacterium
CGAACCCTCCCCGCCCCTACACTAATCTTCCTCGGGAGGTTGTCTCACGGATTATTGGCACAGGGGGGGGCGCGTTTTGAAACTAGACCACTACCGTCAATGCGCTGCTCTTGCAATTCCACGCCTGCTTCCGCCCGCTTCGGTGGGCTAATGACCTGTCCCGGCCGAGATTGCGTCAGCCCCTGGCGGCGGCGTTGACATCCAGCGGTCACGGGGTAACGATGATCCTCATGCTCCGCACGCTGGTTCTCGCGACGCTCTTCTTCGCTATCCCGCGGGCGGGTGCCGTTCAGGCGCTGAGCGTGCTTCACGTCAAGGTCACCCTCGTCGACGCCGGGCGGAAGGCGACGCCTGTGCCTCGCCATGCGCTACTCGTCAGCGACAACCCGCCAAGCGCGCCTCCACGGCGAATCGTCACGGCGCTCGATGGCACCGTCGATGTGACGCTGCGTCCAGGGAGTTACACCGTGGAGTCGGACAGGCCGGTCGCATTCCAGGGCAAGGCCTACCAATGGACACAGCCGGTGCGCGTCGTCGCCGGCCGCGACGCGGTCCTCGAGCTGACAGCTGATAACGCGGAGGTCGAGCCCGTCACCTCAGATACGGCGGCGTCCCCGGCGGCCGACTCCTCGTCCCTCCTGACTCAATGGCAGGAGAGCATCGTCGGCATCTGGACTCCGACTACTCACGCATCCGGATTCGTAATCGATGCAAGGGGACTCATCGCGACGAGCCAGCGGGTGATCGGCACCGCGACGTCGGTCGAGGTCCAGTTCACGCCGGCCGTCAAGGTAGCGGCGAGCGTTCTCGCGTCAGATCCTGTGCGGGATGTCGCCGTCCTCTGGATCGATCCGAAGGTACTCGCATCGGTGCGACCCGTCCCACTGGCGTGCGCCGAACCGGGAAAGCCTGTCGCCGAGGGGCAGGAGCTCTTCTCGATCGGGACGCCCCTTCGCGGGCAGAAGAGCATCGAGTCGGGAACCGTCAGCCGAGTCGAGGCCCATGCCATCGTGTCCGACCTCATACTTGCGGCCGGCAGCGCGGGCGGACCCGTTTTCGGTGCCGGCGGCGATGTGATCGGGATCACCACGGTCGGGAACAAGGGAGACGAGGACAGCCGGTTCGCGGCGAGAGTCGTCCGCTCGAGCGAGGCGTGCGATGTCATCGCGTCTGCCGACAAAAAGATGAAGGATGCCCGGCCACCTGACCGAGCGAATCTGCCGGTGGAGCCGGTCCGGCCGTTTCCCGTAAACACGCTCAAGGAGACCATCCAGCGCCGCGCGGGCAGCCTGAACCCATACCAGATGTCCTCGCAGGACTTCGACGTCAACTTCATCACGCCTGTGATGACTTACGGCGCGGAGTACGAGACGGAGCAGGCAAGGGAACGCGAACGTCGCAGGGGCGCACCCACGCCCGGCGGAGACCCGACAGCATTCGTGCGCCCGCTCATGGACTTCAGCAACTGGTCCGCGTACGTTGCGGACTTTCCGCCGGTGCTGCTGGTCCGCGTGACGCCGAAGCTGGTTGAGGGTTTCTGGACGACCGTCGCTCGCGGCGCCGCGAGGACGCAGGGCGTGGCCCTGCCTCCGATCAAGCACTTCAAATCAGGCTTCTCGCGGATGCGTGCTTTCTGTGGCGATGCCGAGGTCATACCGATCCACCCGTTCAAGCTCGAACAGCGGGTCTCGGAGACCGACGCGATCTACGAAGGTCTGTACGTGTTTGATCCCGGTGCGCTCGGGCCGCAGTGCGCGACCGTCAAGCTCGTGCTGTACTCGGACAAGGAACCCGAGAAGGGAGACACCCGAGTGGTCGATCCAAAGGTGGTCGAGCAGATCTGGAAGGACTTCGCACCGTATCGGCTCTAGAGGACATTTTTAGGGAGGACGACTATTGAAAGCCAGTAAGGAACTTCTATCCAAGTTGAAAGGCATCAGCAAGCAAATTGGTGAACTCTCGGGTGAGCCGGCCCAATACGAACTGGACGCCGATGCGGTCGTCGATCTGAATCTCGCTCGTGAGTCCGTGGATAAGCTGATCCGTCGGGTCGAGCGGATACTTGAATGATGCAGACACACAGGATCCCGTATGGAACAAAATGAAGTATCCCAACTGATGCTTGATATCGAGAGAAGCATGCAGATGCGGAAAATGCTCCACGAAAAACTTGCGCGCCAGGAGGACGTCGATCTGGTTCAAGAGTGGAACGCAGTCGAGCAGCTTGACCTCGAGATTGCGAGAAAAATCCGCAAGCACCGGTTAGAGTGAATAACTGGCGCGGCCGGGCCGACCACGGGCCTGCATCGGCGACGCTACTTCGTTCCCATCTTCGCTTGCACTTCATCGAGCCAATGCGAGACGACCACGAGGGACGGCCGATTCGCAGTACTGAGGTTCTTGACGAAGAGGAAACGCGTCCCATCGGCAGACACGTCGTAGTTTCGTGCGACTTCGACGTAATAGTGCCCGGCGGGCAACAACTGAACCGGCGCGCCGTGCGTGAAGCTCCGGCCCACTGAGATGGGCGCAGACATCAGCATGCCCTCGCCGCTGATGAAGAACAACTCGCGCCCGTTCCGTGCCCAGAGGGGATGCGAACCGCCAGTGGTCGAAATCTGCCATCCTCCGGCCTCCAATGCAGGAAACGGATGGACGTAAATCTCGAAGCGCCCTGACTGGTCTGACTGGTACGCGATCCAGTGGCCATCGGAGGAAATCTCGGCATTGAAGGACTGCGCCGGGGTGTTCGTCGAGACGAGCGGCCGGGCCGGCCCGCTGCCATCCAGAGGCATGAGCATCGAGATCGGGAGCTGGGTTGGGGTGTGGTAGACGAGGAACTTGCCGTCCGGCGAGACCGTATCTGGGTATCCGCCTGGCGCCGAAGTCACAACGTCAGTCGCACCAGTCCCGTCGGCAGCTTTCCGCACGATCTGTAAGACGCCGCCCTCGTTGGAGTCGAAGATCACCTGGCGGCCGTTCGGCATCCAGACGGGGTTATATTCGGCCCCCTGGGTAAAGGTGAGATGCGTGAGGGCTCTGTTTGCGAAAGTCCAAATCCAGATATCAGCAGCCGAACTCAGAGCCAACTGCGTGCCGGCTGGTGAGAGGCGTGGATCGAGATAGCCCCCAGGTGGAGCTGTAATCGGATCCTCATGCCCTCGACGGTCTACCCAGACCAACGCGCGCAGCGACGGGGCGGGGACCAATGGATAGACAAGCGTCCCGTCAGAGGAAATCCCAAACTGGCCGCCGCCCGTTGCCGGCACATCTTCGGCGAGCAGCACCGGCGCCCCCGTGACCTGGAGTGTCCGTGAGTTGAACGGGACACCGAGGAGGTTGCGGGCATGCATGTAGACAAGCTGGCCGGCCGGAAGCACATGCCCACCTGTTCCGCCGTTCACCAACACCTTGCGCTCGCCAGTTTCAAGAGATTGAACAACGATTGCGCCTTCGCCCTGCACACTCTCTGTCGGTTTTGTGAGCGTGAACAGCACGTGCCTCCCGTCCTCAAAGATTTCAGGTTGTGAGGCACGCTCGACGGCTGGGTCGACGGATATCAGTCTCTTCAGAGGGCCACCTCCATCGGGAGCCGCATAGATGCCCGAGGAGTCGCCGGTCGTAAGGCCGAAGACGATCGTCCCGTTGCGCCAGCTCACACCGTTTGGACGAGCCGGTAGTTCGGCAATCGTGATCGGAGATCCGCCGGAAACGGCGACCTTCTTCAGCGTCCGGCCGCCGCGGGCAAAGTAGGCGACCCATGTCCCATCGGGAGAAAAGACCGGCTCCATGGGATCTTCGTTCGTACCACGAATGGGCTGAGCATCCACACGATCCATGGCGCGTAAGTACAAATGCAGATTCGCGTGGTAGACGAGCTTCGTTCCGTCCGGCGAAATCGCCACCACGTGCCGGCCCGTACGAGCGAAGGTTTGGCCTTCGGGGAGTAGAGACTCGAACCGTGTGACGACGTGACGCTCCGCCGGCGAACGCACGAGCCACCAGACGATGCCGCCGGTCAAGACCGCCAGCGCGATCGCAACGGCCAGCCACATCGCGCGCTCGCGGCGCTTGCGGAGGGTGACGACCGGGGCGGCAACGCCGGCGGCGCTTCCACCTTCTGCGATCCATTTGAGGTAGAGCAGGACATCGTGGGCGGTCTGAAAGCGCGCGTCGGGATCTTTTGCCAGGCACGTGCGGACCAGAAAGTCCAGCGCTGGTGGCGCGAGCGGCTCGAGCTCGCTGAGCGGCGGGGGATCGTCTTTCAGGATCGCGCCGAGGAGACTCGACTGACTCTTGCCCTCAAACGCTTTGCGACCTGTGACGATTTCGTAGAGCAACGCCCCGAACGCAAAGATATCCGTCCGCGCGTCGGCGTCGGCGCCTTCGATCTGCTCGGGCGCCATGTACTGGAGCGTGCCGAGAATGGTCCCGCGCGCGGTGAGCGGCTCGTTCGCCGTCGCGGTCATCAGCCCGGCGGACATGCTCGTCGCGGGCCCGAGCTTCGCCAGGCCAAAATCGAGCAGCTTGGCCGTTGACGCGGCCGAGGAGCTGCTTCCCCGCACGAGACAGACATTGCCGGGCTTCAGGTCGCGATGGACGATGCCGCGACGGTGTGCTTTGTCCAGAGCACTGGCGATACTTGATGCGATCCGCAGCGCTTCGACGACGGGCAGTGCGCCTCTGCGAAGCCGCTCCGCGAGCGTTTCCCCCTCGAGATATTCCATGACGAGGAAATGCGTAGCTGCGGAAGACCCGGCGATGGACGCCTCGCCTACGTGCCGGGGGCTGCGAGGTGCTGGTGCCCCTTGCGGCCCTGAATGGACGCAGGGTCACGCCCGTCTTCTCCTCCGCGAAGGCGCCGGGCAGACCCCCGCACGATCGAGAGCCGGAAACGCTCGAGGATGCCGACCGCCGGCATATCGTAGCTGCGCTCGAGCGCACCAACTGGGTGGTCGCGGGTCTTTCTTCTCTCGGCGGTACTCATCTACCTGGTACTTGCCGCGCAGTTCGAGAGCTTCCGCGATCCGTTCATCATTCTCGCGGGCTCGG
>JBBQEJ010000282.1:0-5029 GCA_038320555.1 Vicinamibacterales bacterium
GCCGCGCATCAGCGAGCCGGGACCGCGCTGGCCCATCACGCCGAGGACAATCGCCCCGAGCATGAACATGACGCCGAGCACCGCGGTGGCCTTGGTCAACACCGTCGCGCCCGCGCGCGCGCCGAACGCGGTCTGGCTGCCGCCGCCGCCGAAGGCGCTGGCCATGTCGCCGCCCTTACCCTGCTGCAGCAGCACGACAAGCAGGAGCAGGAAGCAGGACAGCACGTACAGGATTGCAACCAGGTAATAGACCATAACGTCAAATCATACCGCGCTTTGACGGCTCCGCGCCACTATGTCGCCGAAGGCCCGGACGTCGAGGCTGGCCCCGCCGACGAGCGCGCCGTCCACGTCCGGCAGCAGCACGAGCTCGTGAATGTTGTCCGGTTTCACGCTGCCGCCGTAGATCACGTGGCACTGCTCGGCCGCCGGCGCGCCGAACCACTGGCGCAGCCGCGACCGGATGTGCGCGTGCGCTTCGCCGGCCTGGAGGGGCGTCGCGTTCTGTCCCGTCCCGATCGCCCAGACCGGCTCGTAGGCGATGACGAGCGACGCGACCTGGTCTCCCGTCAACCCGTCGAATCCCGCCTTGATTTGACGGTCCAGCACGGTCAGCGTTTCGTCCCGCTCGCGCTCGTCGAGCGTTTCGCCTACGCAGACAATCGGCGTGAGGTGTGCGCCGAGCGCCGCCATGACCTTCAGGTTCACCGTCTCGTCGGTCTCGTGAAAGAGCCGGCGGCGTTCGGAGTGGCCGATGATTACGAACTCGGCGCCCGCTTCCTTCAACATGCCCGCGCTGATCTCTCCCGTGAACGCCCCCTCGCGCTGCCAATGGACGTTCTGTCCCGCAACGCCAACCGGAGAGTTCCGCACCGCCTCGGCGACCGCATGCAGCGCCGTGAAGGGCGGCGCGACGACGATCTCGACGTCGATGACGTCTTTGACCATGGCGCGAAACTCCTTCGCGAACACGACCGATTCGTGCACGGTCTTGAACATCTTCCAGTTGGCGGCGATGAAGGGTATTCGCATATGGATCCTTGGATGGCGTCGGAGTCGCGGCTGGCGGCTTGCGCCTGGCGGCTGGCAACTTTCCTGCCTTCCGCAAACCAGCAGTGGACACATCGCCAGTCGCGAATCGCCAACCGCTAGGCGCCAGCCGCCAGATTCTATCCCAGCGCGACGACACCCGGCAGTTTACGCCCCCCGAGGAATTCCAGCGAGGCGCCGCCGCCGGTCGAGATATGCGTGATGCGATCGGTGACTCCGGCCTTCGCGACGGCAGCGATTGAGTCCCCGCCGCCGATCACCGTCGTGCCTTTCACGTCGGCCACCGCTTTCGCGATTTCGATCGTGCCCTTCGCGAACGCGTCGATCTCGAACACGCCCATAGGGCCGTTCCACGTCACGGTCTTCGCGCCCGCGATGATGTCGCGATACCGGGCGATCGTCTTCGGGCCGATGTCGAGTCCCATGCGATCGCCGATCGCCGGGTCACCGACGTCGAGTATTTCGGCCGGCGAGCCCGCTTCAAGCTTCGGCGCCACCACGTGGTCTGACGGCAGCTCGAACCGCAGGCTCCGCGCCTGGGCGTGTTTCTCGACCGCGCGCGCCGCGTCGAGCAGATCCTCCTCGACGAGCGACTTGCCGGACGGCAGCCCACGGGCCCTGAAGAAGGTGTACGCCATCGCCCCGCCGATGAGCAGCGCGTCCACGCGAGGGACCAGGTTCTGGATCACCTCGAGCTTGTCCGAGACCTTCGCTCCGCCGAGGACCGCGACGAACGGACGATCCGGGTGTTCCAGGATCTTGCCGAGGTACTCCACTTCGGCCGCCATCAGCAGGCCCGCCGCCGCCTGTTTGACGTGATGCACGATGCCCTCGGTTGACGCGTGCGCGCGATGCGCGGATCCGAACGCGTCGTTCACATACACGTCGGCGAGGGAGGCGAGCGCCTTTGCAAAGCCGCTGTCGTTCTGTTCCTCCTCCGGGTGGAAGCGGAGATTCTCCAGGAGGACGACCTTGCTGCCCTTTGACGCCCGTTCGATAGCAGCCTTCGCCGCTTCGCCGATGCAGTCCTCCGCGAACTCCACCGGCCGGCCGAGAAGCTCCGACAGCCTGGCCGCGACCGGTTTCAGCGAGTACTCCGGATTCGGCTTGCCTTTTGGCCGCCCGAGATGCGACGCCAGGATGACGGTCGCACCTTGCGCGAGCGCGTACTTGATCGTCGGTAGCGATGCTCGTATCCGTGTGTCGTCTCCAATCGTGCCGTTCTTGATCGGCACGTTGAAGTCCACCCGGATGAACACTCGCTTACCGGAGAGGTCGAGGTCTTTGATGCTCCGTGACAATGCTCAGAGCCCCTTCTTTGCGAGATAGCGGATCAGATCAACGCAACGGTTGGAGTAGCCCCACTCGTTGTCGTACCAGGACAACACCTTGATGAAGTCGGAGTCCATCACGCTCGTGTAGGGCGCGTCGACGATGGAGGAGCGCGGGTTCCCGCGGAAGTCAATCGAGACGAGCGGTTCTTCGCTGTATTCGAGAATCCCCTTCAGCTTTCCGTCTGCCGCGGTCTTGAACGCGGCGTTGACCTCTTCTTTCGTCGTCTTCTTCTCCACGAGGACGGCCAGGTCCACTACCGAGACGTTCGGCGTCGGTACCCGCATCGAGATTCCGTCGAGCCGGCCTTTGAGCTCCGGCAGCACTTCACCGACCGCCGTCGCCGCCCCGGTGGTGGTCGGGATGATCGACAGCGCCGCGGCGCGCGCGCGCCGCAGGTCCTTGTGCGGCAGATCGAGGAGCTGTTGATCGTTCGTATAGGAATGCACCGTCGTCATCCACCCCTTGCGGATGCCGAAGGACTCGTGAAGGATCTTGGCGATCGGCGCCAGGCAGTTGGTCGTGCACGAGGCATTCGAGATGATGTGGTGCGTCGCCGGGTCGTATTTGTCTTCGTTGACGCCCAGCACGACCGTCAGATCCGGCCCCTTCGCTGGGGCCGTGATGACGACTTTCTTCGCACCGGCGGCGATATGCTTCGCGGCTCCCTCGCGGTTCGTGAAGATGCCGGTCGATTCAAATACCACGTCCACGCCGAGCGATTTCCACGGAAGCTGCGCCGGATCCTTGATGGACAGGACCTGGAACTCGTCGCGGCCGACCGTGATTTTGTCGCCGCTTGCGGCAATGTCCGCCTTCAGGTTCCCGAGGATCGAGTCGTATTTCAGCAGATGGGCCAGCGTGCCGGCGTCGGTCAAATCGTTGACCGCGACGATGTCGATGCTGCTGTCGTCCATAGCCGCGCGCATGATGTTGCGGCCGATACGGCCGAACCCGTTGATCCCGACTTTGATGGCCATCTACGTCTCCTCCGAGCTTCGGTGAAATAAATGATTCTAATGAACGGCTTGCATGCCGGTCAAACGACGGACTAGTGTCGCGTCTCCGAAGTCCTGTTAACATCGAGGGCGGCGAGTCTCTCGCGGAGATCGCGGAGTATTTCGCGCGCAGGACGCTGAGCACGCCGAGAGGCGCGGGGGCGACCGGATCGCCAGCCCCCCGTGGTCGTCCGCGCGGGCGATCCGGTCGCTTCCGCGTCCCTCTGGGTCCTCGGCGCTCTCTGCGCGAGACACTCGGCGATCTCGGCGCGAGAGGTTTTCAAACCAGTTCTGGAGTGAATCGGATCCGGACATGTACCTGCTCTACAGTGTGGTCATCGTGGCGTTCTTTGCTGTGATGTCGCCGTCGCTGCTCTATCAGGCGGTGCGGTATCGCAAGTACATCGGCAGCCTGTCGCAGCGCCTCGGGTACCTGCCGATCTCGTTCAACCTCGATGCCGGCGAATCCATCTGGATTCACGCGGTTTCGGTTGGCGAAGTGCTGACGGCCCGCGCGTTGCTGCCCGAGCTTCGAGAGCGCTACCCCAGGCTCCGGCTGTTCCTGTCGACCACGACCATGACCGGCCAGCAGATCGCCCGCAACAATCTCCAGTATGTGGACGAGGTGTTCTACTTTCCGTTCGATCTCTCCTTCGTCGTGAACCGCACGCTCGCGCTGGTGAAGCCGCGGGTCTTCATCATGATGGAAACCGAGATCTGGCCGAACCTCCTGCGCGCCTGCAACAGGGCCGGCGTGAAGACGATGCTCGTCAACGGACGCATTTCGTCGCGCTCGTATCCGCGGTACCGGCTCGCGCGTCCGTTTTTCCGCCGCGTCCTTCGCCATGTCGATCGCTTCTGCATGCAGAGCGACGAGTCCGCCCGGCGCGTCGTGGACATTGGCGCCGATCGGGACCGCGTCATGGTCACCGGTTCGCTCAAGTTCGATTCGCTCGAGATTCCCGGAAGCTCGCCGGTCGAGCGCGGCCGCAATCGCGTGCTCCGCTATTTCCGGATGTCGCCGGATCGTCCGGTCATCATCGCCGCCAGCACGTTGAAAGGCGAGGAGGACGCGGTCCTCGATGCGTTTCAGCGCATCCGCGCGACGATGACCAACGCGCTGCTCATCATCGCGCCCAGAAAACCGCAGCGATTCGACGACGTGGAACGGCTGGCGCGGCGGGCCGGCTGGAACGTCGCCCGCCGGACCGAGCTTCGCGTCGATGCGGAGCCGCGTCACGACGTGGTGATCCTCGATACGATCGGCGAGCTCGCGCAGCTGTACCAGGTCGCCACGGCCGTGTTCGTCGGCGGCAGCCTCGTCGACAGTGGCGGCCACAATATCCTGGAGCCCGCCGTGTTCGGGAAGCCAATCGTGTTTGGTCCTTACATGCAGAACTTCGCGGAAATCGCGCAGACGTTTCTGGACAACGACGCAGCCGTCCAGGTGCGGAGCGACCGGGAGCTCGATTCCGTGCTGCTCAACTTGCTGGGCGATCCGGTTCGGCGCGCCCGGCTGGGGGCGGCCGCGCGCGCACTCGTTGAAGCCAATCGCGGGGCGCGGGTCAAAACGCTCTCCGCCATCGCGCAACTGCTGCCGCCCGATGATCCGGCCAACGTCGTCCGGCCGTTCCGGCGGGTGTGAACAG
>JBBQEJ010000283.1:0-5025 GCA_038320555.1 Vicinamibacterales bacterium
AGCTTCTCAAATCGGTCGCGGAGATGGCGTGGATGGATTACTGGGTGAGAGGAAGCGGGAAGAAGTTTGCCTGGCGCGACGTGCTGAAGACACTCGATCCGGAAGGTTCGGTCGCAACCGCGACGACAACGTCGAACTGAATGTCGGACCGATGACGCATCCCCGCGCACTGCGCGTCGTCGCCAGCTACGCCGCGATCCTTCTCGCCGGCGTAGTTGCCTGCGCCGCCACCCGCGTCGGACCGGAAGGAATTGGCCGTCTCCACATCGTGCGGGCTGACACCGCGGCGCTCCGCAAGAAGCTCGATTCGATCGCGGACGCGCATCACGGCGTAGTTGGTTACAGCGTGATCGATCTCGAGACGGGCGCGCGAATCAACAGGCGTGGAGACGAGACTTTCTCGACTGCCAGCTTGATCAAGGTGCCGATTCTCGTGACGGTGTATGATCTGGTCGCCAAGGGGCAGCTCTCGCTCGACGACCCGCTGACGGTTTTGAAGATCGATCAGGTGCCTGGCTCTGGAATCATACAGTTTCTGCATAACGGCACCGTGCTCACGGTTCACGACGCCGCGTGGCTCATGTCCACCATCAGCGACAACACCGCGACGAATCTCCTGCTCGATCGTATCATCATTCGCCGGGTGTGGGCGAAGATGGACTCGCTTGGGCTCCAGCACACGCGCGTCCACTCGAAGAGCTTCCTCCGCAATTCCAGCGTCGCGATGGATAGCTCGGTGAAATACGGATTCGGCGTAACGACGCCGAACGAGATGGCGCACTTGTTCGAGCTAATGGCGCTCGGGAAAGCGGTGAATCCCGCCTCCGATTCCGCGATGCTCGACATTCTGGAGCACAACAACACCGATTTCATGTTGCAGCGTTACGTCGAGGGAGCGCGTGCCGCGCACAAGGATGGAGAGACTGATGCGGTGCGTACGGAGTGCACGCTCTGGTATCTGCGCAATCGCGTCGTGGCGTGCGTGTTGACCAAGGAGAACAAGGACCAGCGCTGGGTTCTGGACAACGAAGCACAGCTGACTCTCGCCAATATGGGCCTTGCGATCATCAACGCGTTTGGAGGAGTACCGCCCGGACCACCGTCCTCTTAACAGCAGCCATGCGACCATCGGATTCTTGGGAAGCAGGTGCCAGGAACTTCATGATCAATTTCGTATCAAGGAGGCGGATCGTTTTTCTTTTCGCCTGGCTGACTGCTGCTAGCCGAATGGAAGCCCAGACGGCGCCAACGCCGACGAATGCCATTGGCGCCATTGTGGACAATAGCTTTCTCATCGAGGAGGCTTACAACCAGGAACGAGGAGTCGTCCAGCACATCAGCACTTTTTCCCGAGCAGTAGGCACGACCAACTGGGTCTACGCCTTTACGCAGGAGTGGCCGGTTCGAGGGCAGCGGCATCAGCTTAGCTACACAATTCCCGTTGCGCATTCAGCAGATCAGACCGGTGCGCGAACTGGAATCGGCGACGTTGCGGTGAACTACCGTTACCAAATGCTGGGAGTTGGCGGCGGGCCCGCGTTCGCCCCACGACTGAGCATACTACTTCCTACAGGCGCGAGTCGGCGCGGATTTGGTGCCGGTGGAACGACGTTGCAGATGAATTTGCCTTTTAGCGTGACGCTGCCGGCCCGTTTCGTCGCGCACTCGAACGCTGGAATGTCCTTCACGCCGCACGCCCGCAATACTGCCGACGCCGTCGCCGCCACCCGCGAGTACTCTCTGGGACAGAGTCTCATCTGGCTCATCCTTCGAGATTTTAACTTCATGGTCGAAACACTGTGGACGACGGGGCAGGAAGTGGTTGGTCCCGGCCGAACGGTGGGAGCCACCGAGCTCCTTGTCTCTCCAGGAATCCGCGGGGCGATCAACTTCCGATCAGGGCTTCAGATCGTACCCGGTCTCGCGATTCCTATTGGCGTTGGGCCGAGCCGAGGCGAGCGTAGTCTGTTCGTTTATCTCAGCTTCGAACATCCCTTCGCGAAGGGCGCACCGTGATCAGAGATCAGCAGCCTTAAAGCACCTTGTGCCGGCCGCTTGTCCGCGCCGCCAGCGCTCGCACATCGGACGGAGTCAACAGCGTTTGGTAATGAGTTGACCTCGTATCATGGTGGCTCAACAGCTTGCTGGCCCCGGGTTCGATCACGGCCCGTTCATAATCCTGCCCCGCGAACTCGATCACCGCTTTGATATCGGTGAACTGCGTCATCGTGACGAACTCGACCTCGTTGTTGGCAGCGTCGCGCCTGAGCAGGAAAGCGCCGGTGTAGCCCCTGATGCGGTGAATTCCCGGCAGCACATCCGCTCGAAGGAGCAATTCGTACTTGTCCGCATTCTCATGCGTAGTCCAGCCGTGCCAGATTCTGCTGATCATCTTTACCTCTCTACGACTAATCCCTGCACGAACTTTGCCGCCGCCGGGCTGCGGTTAGTGACCGGTGCGCTCCACCGTCTTGCCGGTGAAGTTCTCGGTGCTCAGGTCTTTGGATGACAACGACCGTACGTAGGCCGTCAGCATCCAGATCTGATCATTGGAGATGCGCCCGCCCCACGAGGGCATTCCGTCCGGCCTCCCCTGATAGATCGACTCGAAGACCTCTCCCGGCGATCCTCCGAAATGCCAGCGGCCGTCCTGAAAGCTCGGGCCCATCGCGCCCGATCCCTCCGCGCCGTGACAGTCGAGGCAGTTGTATCCAATGAAAAGCTGGCCGCCAACGGTGATCGCGCGCTTGTCTCCTTCATAGGGATTGGTCACGAGCAGCGCTTTCGTCTGAGACGGAAATCCGGCGGGAAGATTCTCCGCATGCTCGATGAAGCGCAGGCTGTCGCCGGCGACGAGGAGATGGCTCGTGTCATTCTGTCCTGGTGGGGTCGACGATGCGGCCGTCCCGGATGTGACGCTGCTATCCCCAGTACGTTGACACGCGGCTACAACGAGTGCTGCGCAGAGCACCACAAGCCATCGCTTGGGCACTTGATTCAACATCAAACCGGATTCCTTATGCATCACAGCGAGAACACGAACAGCTCGCCTCCCCAGCTCGTCCACCTGGCGATGTCCGGTAGAGTGGTCCCGCGCTCGCGAACATCGTAGGGCAGGTTTGCCGCCACGTCGCCGGCGATGAGGAGGCCCATGTCTCCGCCAATTCCTGCATAAATCGCGACATACTGCTTGCCATCCGGACCGGTGTAGCTGACCGGATTGCCGACGACGCCTGACCCGACCTTGAACTGAAACAGCACCTTACCGGTGCGCGCATCGACCGCCTTGAACCAGCCGTCCAGGGTGCCGTAGAACACAACCCCTCCGGCTGTCGCCAGAGCACCACCCCACACCGGGTACGGCTCCTTGATTCCCCAGATCTTCTTACCGGTAGTCGCATCCCATGCGATGAACTCGCCTCGATAGCCTCCGGGCCCGCCTTTCTCCGGCGCATTGCCACCGATGAACGGAGTGCCGGCGATGTAGGTGACGGCGCGTGCCTGAAAATCCATGCAGAGATTGTTCGTCGGCACGTAGAACAGGCCTGTCTGCGGTGAGAACGCAGCGGGCTGTTGATTCTTTCCGCCCTCGAGGCTCGGGCAAATGTCCTTCACGTTCTTGTCCTGCGCCGTCTTCTTCGTCTCGACGACATTCGGGCGGCCCGTCGCGAGATCGATTCCCGTCGACCAGTTCAGCGGCACGAACGGCTCTGCCAGGATCACTTCACCCGTTGCGCGATCGATCGTGTACGCAAACCCGTTGCGATCGAAGTGGACGAGCGCCTTCCTCATCTGGCCCTTGATCGGAAGGTCGACGAGGATGTTTTCGTTCACCGCGTCGTAATCCCACATGTCGTGCGGAGTGACCTGGAGCGCCCACACCATCTCTCCCGTGTCGCCATCGCGCGCGAGAATGGCTGCCGTCCACTTGTTGTCACCCCTCCGCTGATTTTCGTTCCACGGTCCCGGGTTGCTCGTGCCGTGATAAATGAGGTTGAGCGCCGGATCGTACGAGAGCCATCCCCACACCGCGCCCCCACCGGTTTTCCATGTGTCACCCGGCCAAGACGTTGCACCGAGGTCCTTGCCGCGATCGTGAGCATAGAACGTCTTGAACTTCGGTCCGACCTTCACGTCCTTGTCGGGGCCGATGTTGTACGCGCGCCAGACTTCCTTGCCCGTTGCCGCATCAAGCGCGGCTATCCATCCGCGCACTCCCATTTCCCCGCCACTCGAGCCGACGATGACTTTGCCCTTGACCACAATCGGGGCCATGGTAATGGTCTCGCCTCGGGAGAGATCGCCCATCTTCGTGCGCCACACCTGCGTCCCTGTCGTCGCGTCGACGGCAATCGTGTGCCCGTCCAGAAGGTTGTAGAAGATCTTCCCGTTCGCGTACGCAGCGCCGCGATTGACGACATCACAGCAAGCGCGACCGATTGCCTGCTGGGAGTTCTCCGGACGGAATTTCCATTTCAACGGCTGTCCCGTCTGCGCGAGGTCGATCGCGTAGGACACGTTGGGATAGGGTGTGACGACGTACATCGTGTTGCCGACGACCAAAGGCTGGCCCTCATGTCCCCGCAGCACACCGGTCGAGAAAGCCCACGACACTTTCAGGTTCGCTGCGTTCTGCGGAGTGATCGACGAAAGCTCGCTGTATCGCGAGCTGGCGTAGTCGCCGGCCGGCATTTGCCACTCGCCGGGCGGGCCGGCGTGAGCAACGGCGATTCTCGCCCCGGAAGGACCAGCGGTGCCGGTAGCAGCGGTGGACGTTGCCTGGGGACCAGCGCTGCCAGTCGTGTCACCCGCCGTCGATTTCTGTTCGGCCTTGCAAGCCGACAACACCGCGACCGATAGCATCGCAGCAACATTCCGCGCGGCTCGCGTCATCTCGTCTCCTTGTTCCGCGACAGAAATCTATCTGCGAATGAGGTAGTCCTGCGCGGCGATGATCTGCCATCGTCCGTTGCGACGCTGCCATGTATCGGTGAACTGATACCGCTTGTCGAACGAGCCCTGCTT
>JBBQEJ010000284.1:0-5000 GCA_038320555.1 Vicinamibacterales bacterium
GCGGTCGTCAATGTCGCCTCAACACCTGAATGATGTTCGAATAGTCGTCAGTCCAGGGCCTTAGGCGATCTCGGAACAAAGGTGGCCGCCAGCCGGGCCGGCCCACCAAGGGCCCCAGTGATTCCGGGTTCCGGGCCAGCATCACCCAGTGCGAGGGGAAGCGTCCTTTGTTCGCGTCGGCGTCCGGGATCCGATCGTCGACATTTGCGAGGGCGAACAGCCCGTCCCGTTGCGCAAGCGCGCCGAGAACGGGTTCCAGGTTGAGATACCGATTCGAGATATGAACGGCCACGATTCCAGACGGCTGCAGCCGTGACAGATAGAGTTCCACCGCCTCTCGAGTCAGCAGGTGAACCGGGATCGCATCGGAGCTGAATGCATCCAGGATTATGAGATCGTAGGCGCCTGGCATTGCGCGCTGCAGCGTCAGACGGCCATCACCCAGCACGACGTCGACCTGTCCCTGAGTATTCTGCAGGTATGTGAAATAGCGCGGGTCGCGGGCGATGCGTTCGACGACCGGATCGATCTCATAGAAGGTCCAGCGATCACCCGGTCGCGCGTAACACGCCAGGCCTCCGGCGCCAAGGCCGATCACCGCAACCCGTTTTAAGCGTCCCCCGGCCGCGCCGAACAACTGGCCGATCGGGTTCGACGGGTGGTAATAACCGGTAGGCTCGCAGTGTGTCGCGGCCGGCATCTCCTGCCGCCCGTGAGTGGTGCTGCCGTGCTGCAGCAAATGAAAACTATGGTCGGCCGCATCGATCACCCGATGCACGCCAAAGAAGCTTCGTGCTGCCAGGAGCACGCGTCCGGCTCCCTCGGGACGACCGAACGCGATGAGGCCAACAAACAGCAGCGCCATGAGACCGAATGCTCTCGCCCGGTTGACAAACATGAAGGCGGTAGCCACCGTCAGCGCAAAGGCCAGTAACAGAGGGCGAAGTCCCATGCCCGCCGAAGTCAGGCCCGCGCCCCAGGCGCCGAGACACAACACAAGGACGAAAGCCGGCAGACCCGCCAGCAGCGTAAGAGGCTCCGGCCGTGAATCGCGGAAGGCAGGCGATGGCCTGATGAGAGCGGCGGCCGCCAATACAAGTGGATACTCCAGCACCACTGAAAACACCTGTGGCGCAAGGAGCGTGTTGAACACTCCGCCGAGCATGCCGCCGAACGACATCCAGATGTAAAAGTCCGTCAGGTGCTCGACACTCGGCCTTCGGAGCGCCAGTTCACGATGGCAGACCATCGCGACGACGAAGAACGTTGTCAGGTGCAGCGGGATGAGCCACCACGCTCTGCCGTTGAACAGGAGGGTGAGGAGACATCCGAGGATGAGCGGCGGCGCCAGTCGGATCAGCCAGCGATGCGAGAGGAACTCTCGTTTGGAAAACACGAGCACGAACGTCCCCAGATACATCGCGAGGGGCAGCACCCATAGAAGCGGAACTGCTGCGACATCCGTGGAAATGTGGGTCGTGACTCCAAGCATCAGACTCGAGGGGACGAATGACAGCATGACCCATTGAAGCCGTGTGCGAACCGAAAGGCGATCGCGCGCATCGGCGGCAGACGCAGGGTCACGGGGCCGTTCGGTGGCGAACGCCCGGACCAGGCAGCCGCAGCTCGCGATCAAACAGACGAGGAGCGCGTAACCAGCGGCCCAAATCCAGGTTTGGTGTCGAGTTCCTGTTGACGGCTCCAGCAGCAACGGGTAGCTGAGCAACGCGAGCATGCTTCCGAGATTACTGGCGGAGTACAGGAAATAGGGGTCGCGCGCTGACGGCACGGGCAACGCAGCGAACCATCGCTGCAGGAGCGGCGCACTGGTCGACACCACGAAGAATGGCAAGCCGACCGTAAGCGCCATCGTGCGAAGCAGCCACCACACCGGATTGGCATCAGAGGCTGGTGGTTGACTGTCGCCCAGGGTCACCGGCAGCGTCAGGAGCGGAAGCAGCAGAAGAAGCAGGTGCAGGCCGACCTGCCGGCGGACGCCGAGCCACCGCGTCGAGAAGTGCGCGTACAAATACCCGAGCAGGAGTGTGGTCTGAAAAAAGAGGACGCACGTGTTCCAGACGGAAGGACTTCCGCCGAGTCGCGGCAACGCGAGCTTCGCGAACATCGGCTGGACCAGGAACAACAGGCCCGAGCCGATGAACATCGTCACCGCGAAAAGCCCAACCGCCCAGCGGAACTGGCGACCCGGGACGGGTACGGCCGAATCTGCCGTCGCGACTTGCGCCGCGGCCACCGCGGAGTGCTCCATCTTGATCCTTCTCAACCTGTTCGGAAGACCGCACGGCGTCGCGTCACCGCCCGATTATCGGATCAGCGCGGCGCAAAGACCTGCCAAATATTCGAATAATCGTCCGTCCATGGCCTCACATGCGCACGGCCGACCGGCGGTCGCCAGCCAGCGGCCCCCGCGAGTCTCGCGAGCGGCTGCCTGCGCCGAGACAACATCACCCAGTGGGACGGAAAATGTCCTCGATCCGCCTCCGGGATGTGGTCATCGATTTTCGCGAGGGCAAACAGTCCGTCCTGTTCGGCCAGCGCGGCGAGGACCGGCTCCAGATTCAGGTATCGGTTGGAAATCTGGACGGCCACAATCCCGTCCGGCTTCAGCAGGGACAAGTACAGCGCGAAGGCCTCGCGGGTCAGCAGATGCACGGGAATCGCGTCGGAGCTGAACGCGTCCAAGACGATGAGATTGTAGGTCGCGGGCGCAGCCCGCTGAAGCGTTAAGCGGCCATCCCCGAGCACGACGTTCAAGGTGCCCGGGCTGTTCTGCAGGAAGGTGAAATAGCGAGGATTGCGCGCGATCCCCTCCACCACGGGATCAATTTCGTAAAACGTCCACCGGTCACCCGGCTGCGCATAACACGCCAAAGCCCCGCCACCCAGACCCACAACGGCGACGTCTGGGAAACGCTCTCCCGAGATAAGAAACAACTGGCCGATCGGGCCGGCCGGGTGGTGATACCCGCTGGGCGCGCAGCCTGTCCCCGGCATCTCCTGACGCCCGTGAGTGGTGCTGCCATGCTGAAGCAAATGATGACTGTGATCCAGTGAGTCAATCACCCGGTGAACGCCGAAGAAGCTGCGGGCAGCGTGGAGCACGTTTCCGGCGGTTGAAGGACGACCAAACGCGATGACTCCGACACATAACAGCGCCATGAGCCCAAACGGCGCAGTGTGGTTGGCAAACATGTATGCAGCCGTTAAAAGGCACGCGAGTGCCAGCAGGAGCGGGCCAATCGCCAGAGTTGCGGAAATCAGGCCGGTTACCCACAGCCCAGCGCACATCAACAGCACCAACATGGGGATACCGACGAGCAACTGCAGCGGCTCGGACCTCGATCTCCGGAACCCCGGTGAGGGTCTGACCAGTGCCGCAAGCGCTAGTACGAGGGGATATTCCATGATCGCGGAAAAGATCTGTGGCGCGACCAGACTGTTGAATACACCGCCAAGCATCCCTCCGAACGACATGAAGATGTAGAACTCGGTGAGGCGCTGTACATCCGGCCGACGATTAGCCAGCTCGCGGTGACAGACCATTGCGATGGCGAAGAAGGTTGCCAAGTGCAGCGGGATGAGCCACCACACGCGGGCGTTGAGCAGGATCGTCAGGAGACACGCGAAGATCAGCGGCGGCAACAGACGGATGAGCCAACGATGTGGCAGCAACTCTCTCGGGGAAAATGCGAAGACGAAAGTCAACAGGTACATTGCGAGGGGCAGCACCCATAACAGGGGAACAGCCGCGATATCGGTCGAAATGTGTGTCGTGACGCCCAGCATCAGGCTCGAGGGAATGAACGATAGCAGCACCCACTGAAGGCGTTGGCGCACGGACAATGGCACGCGCGCGCGCAACGGCCGGCGCTGAAACCACGTCCTGGCTCGATTTACCAGTGAACCCACGAACCAAAAGCGCGCAGGTTGCGGTCAGAGCGATGAGCACGACGTACCCGACGGCCCAGATCCAAGTCTGGCGTCGAGTACCCAGCGTCGGCTCGAACACCAACGGATAACCAAGCAGCGCAAGCATGCTGCCGAGGTTACTTGCCGAGTACAGAAAATACGGATCGGCCGCTGAAGGTACAGGCAGAGCCGCGAACCAGCGCTGAAGCAGAGGCGCGCTCGTCGAAACGACGAAGAACGGAAGTCCGACGGTCAGCGTCAACGTACGAAGCAGCCACCACACTGGGTTTGCGGACGTCGGCGGTTGTCCATCGCCCAGCGACAGGGGCAGGAGCGCGAGCGGCAGAAATAGAAGGATTAGATGAAGCTCGATCTGTCGGCGAATCCCCAACCACCGCATCGAAAAATGCGCGTACAGATACCCAAGCAGGAGTGTCGTCTGAAAAAACAGGATGCACGTGTTCCAGACCGAAGGACTTCCGCCGAGTCGCGGCAGCGCGAGCTTCGCGAACATCGGCTGGACAAGGAACAACAGGCCCGAACTCACGAACGTCGTCGTCGCAAATAGCGGGACAGCGCCTTCCAGCCTGCGGTCGGCACCGTTGGCCGTCGCAACGCCTGTGGCCAGGTCCTCCCGCATCCACCTGAGGCTCAGCCGCGCCGCGCGCCCTTACGGGGGCTCCGCTTATTGAGGCGCAATCCAGACCGTCTTCCGGTACCGCACTGGAAAGCCGTCCTTCAACGCAGGCTGGAACTGCCATGCCTTCGCTGCGCTCAGGAACATGGAGTCGTGGACGGTGCGGGGGGCTTTCAGGAGCCTTACTGATTCAACGGTGCCGTCGGTCGACACAATGAGCTCGATACGGCCCAAACCGTTGGGATCGAGCTCCGCCGGCAATCGCCGCGGCAACTGCGGCTTGACGCCGACGGGCGCGGACACACCCCTCGAGTCGGGAGAGTAAATCGTCAAGTCAGGAGAATAACCTGCTGTGGCTATCGGTCGCTTGGAAGGTGACGCCGTTTCGATCGCCGCCTCGCTACTCGGGCCCGCCGACGCAGTTCCTGCAGAA
>JBBQEJ010000285.1:0-4912 GCA_038320555.1 Vicinamibacterales bacterium
CGCAAGATTGACGGCTACAAGTACCTGCCGTCGTTCCTTGCGAAAGAGTGGCAGAAAGTCGCGTAAGGACGTAGAGTGATCAACCGTTCAGCAGGCGCGTTACGCCCTCAAGGCAATTTCCACAAGACTCGGGACGGATCCTCGTCTCAGATCTGCCGACGAAGTAGTTGACGCCGCGCAGGCGATTGCCCTCCTCGGCGGCGTTCAAGAGCGCCATTGCTGAGTGTGTTCCAGCCTCTGGCCTGCGCAGTGTGGATCGTGTGCCCGGGCAGCGCGCGGGCCAATCCCTTCGGCGTCCCGTGGTCAAAGAAACACAACCTGTCAGACGGCATTGAGTTAGTTGCCGGGCATTTCATCGTGCGCGTTTCCCGCGATTGATCTGTGGCCACTTCGCAAAAAGCACTTTTTAGAAAATCAAGAAAATCTGCGAGAGTTGGCCTCGGGCCGGATTCGCAGGATTCGGTACACTTCAACCATCGCCTGTACGGGTGTCAGGTCAGTCGGTTATCCTAACCAGCGCCAACGCTAGCGTGCCGTGGCGATCGGCCCTGACTTTGCGGCGTTCACTAACGCGGCGGTTTCATAGACCGCTGCTCGCCGGCGCGGCCGGCGGGCTAGCTCGCGACTTGGCCGCTAGTGTCGCCTGAGAACCGAGAGCAGTCTTGTTCGCATCCGCCCGGTGGGATAATCTGCGATCCCGTCTGGACCCATAATGCTTTGCAATCAATGCGGCGCTGCTATACTCCAGCGCTGGATCGGTGCAGCGAATGTGAGACGCCAGTTCCCACGAGCGTCTTTCCGACCGCGTCGACGTCGGAGGCTCAGAGTTCGAGGGGTGCAGCAAGCGGCGCGGCGAGGCGACAGCGATCTTTCTCGATGACCTCCCGACGTTCCGGTACTACGCGCCCGTGCCTTACTGGCTCGCGCGGTCACTTGAGATGCAGGGGCGGGGAGCTCGAGTCCACTACGAGGAGTTTCTCAGGATTCGCGGTGGTGCTACTCAGGATCCTCTGGCGGAAGATGCTCGCAGGCGAATCAGGGGGCTTGGCAAGCTCCCCTGATTCTGAAGCCATCTCTGGAACTGGCCTTTTTGCGTGGGTAAGAGCTGCGCCGTACGCCCTTAATCCGCGCTTCACGGCGTTGTGGGCACAAGATGAAGCGGCAACGGTGAGGGCCGTACTTCATCCCAACGGTAGCAGGTCTGCTTGGTAATGCCTGGAACAGCAGGACCAGATCATCGGGGTTGACTCAGCGTCTTGTCCCAGGATCGAGAAGGGGCGCAACGATCAACAGATCCGGGGCGAAACTGGGGCTCGACGCAGGCACCATTGTCCCGCGGTCCTAGCGGCTCCGCAGCGGGTCAGCTTCTGGTTGATGTATTCCCAAGTCGACAGGCCGCGGCTTGGCGTGAGTGCGACCGTCGGTAAGCACTGGCGACTTAGAGTCCTAACTTAACTAGTGTGGAGTAATGCGCGCGCGAGGGGAACAAGCACGTGGTCGGCGGAGGTCAGCCGGATAGTGTGGCTGACTGGGTGCGACTTGCACCCAGTCGAATCGTCCGTGCTGTTTACTGCTTGTCGTAGACCGCGACGTTATCGATGGTCTGCCCCTTGGCATCCTTGCCGGTCGTAGTGATACTCAGCGTCTTCCCATCGGCGGAGACGACAAGGGTCGCGGTGGACAGGATGTTCCCATCCTTTTTGTTGACCAACTTCGTTGTAGTGGCATTCACTCGCGTGCGAGCAACCATATCGGCGTTCGGGTTGCCGACGACAGGAACATCCTTCCCGTCATAGTTCGCCGTGACGGCGTAGTGGATCGCGGGGCCGTCAGCCGGCACCTGGTCCACGGTGACCTTTATGCCTGCACCCGCCGCCTCATACACGAGTGTGGTGCTCTTTGGCGCCTGACCCTGCTGATACTTCGATTTCGCGAGGTTGAGTTTCCAGGTGCCAACCGCCTGGGCGAACGCCGTGCCCCCGAGGGCCATCGCCAAAGTGATCGCGACGGCGGTAAACAAAGACGCCTGGCGCATACTTGCGTGCATCGTGTCCTCCTGTGTTCTGTGGACTTGTGACCGGCGTGGTGCGACGTGTCGCGAGCGGTGACCAGTCTACTCGTCCTCCACGGGCGAACCAAACGAATGTCTCACAATTATGCCGGACACATGATCGATCTCGTATGGGCAGGCGTTCAAACGCTCGCTGACCGGGCCCCGCGGCGGTCACAGAACCAGGTCAAGATTCCACGCCGACTCCTGGGACACTACACCCTCAACACCGAGCGGCCGGATGACCAGACCGGCTTCGGAGCGGATAGGTAACGAGCAACCAGCGCGAATGGTCCGCTTCGGGTCCTCCCTGGGACGCACAGGCGGGGGGCTGTTGTCTGATCAGCAGGTTGGTCGGGTCGCGAATGAGATCGCCTTTGTCGAATGTTGTTCGCCGCCGGGCGGCGTTGGCGATGTCTCCACTGCTCGTTCATGCGTCATCAAAGTCGACGACCCACGGCCTCGTCGCGTGTTGTATATCGCGTACGCGACGCAGATGGAAGCTGGCTGCGGGCATCGAGCTCGCTGTTGCTTAACAGGCGTTGCACCCGGCGGCCGTTGGCGCGACGTGAGCGGCGTCGCATGCCGCGAGTGTTCAGACGTATTCCACCTTTCGAGTGCGGTTCGCCAATGAATGGGATGTATAATCGCGCGGTCTGGAGGGCTTAACGTACATGAAGTTCCTTGTTCAGTGGTCACTTCCGCAATCCACGTTTCGTCCGGCGGTGGCGAGATTCCTCAAGGCCGGCGGGATGCCGCCAGCGGGCGTGACGCTTGTCGGCCGTTGGCACGGTATGAGCGGCAAGGGCTGCGCCGTGGTCGAAACAACGGACGCCAAGGCTCTCTACGCCTGGATCGCTGAGTGGTCGGAGTTCTTGCCCCTTGAGACCACACCGGTACTGGAAGACGCCGAGGCAGGCGCGGTCCTGGGTTCGATGTACAAGTAGCGCTGTACTGACCGCCTCGCGCCGGCTGCGCTCGGAGGCCGCTGAGTGACAGCCGGGCGTCCTTCAGTTCGATACGGGTGCGATCCGCTGTGCGCCGCCGGTCTGAGAAGACATTTGTTTCATCTGGGACTTCCTGGTGCAAAAACGATGTCGTTGGACTTTTGTCACCCAGAGCCCGTACCCCAGCGCCCGGCCGCCTAACCGGTCGCTGCAGCCGACGAGCCGCAGCCGGCGTCGTTCCAAGCAGCCGAAGTCAGGCCGCGCAGCTCGCGGCTGAGCGGCAGGACGCTGATATGGCTGTCAGTGTCAAATTAAGCAGACCAGTGCTGCCTCATCATCATGAGTTCTCATCCCAGCACGCTCTTTCCGTGCTCTTCGTTCTTCAGGTTCGTCTGGTCGGCGGCACCGCGTTTTAGCGACGGTTGATGCTGCTGATATCCGCGGGTTGGGTACCGCTCAGACTGTTGTTCGTCGCGGAGCGGTCCTCGCTCGAGGCTCGGACATGTCATCGCTGACGTCCGTAACGTCCTCGAGGGTTCTCCACCTGGTCGCGATGCCGCCGACCCGACGGACCTGTTTTAATCACGCGCGTTACGCCGATGGCGGTGGCACCTCCCGGGCGATCGCCCAGATGAACCCCGTCAGCTCACGTGCGATGGCGGTCGCGACCTTCGGCTTCGCTTTTCCGCGTGCCACCAAGCGCCGAAATCTACCCGTCAGTCGGAGTTGCGCCTTCCACGCGATATCGCGTATGGGTTTCGGGACGGTCTCTTGTCGCGCGAGCATGCGGCGGCCGATCCGCGGAATCCCGTGATAGGCCCAAGCGGCTTCGGCCAGCAGTCGCCGCGCATGCGGATTGCCGGCTTTCGTGATCGCGCCGCGCCGCACACTCGGCCCACTCGAATGTTCCGAGGGCACCAGGCCGAGGTACGCCATCAGATGCCGTGGATGCGTGAAGCGACGAAAGTCGCCGACCTCGGCGACGAGCCCCACGGCGGTCACAAACGAGACGCCACGGAGCGCCTGCAGCGCGTCCACCACTGGCGCCCAGCGCCAGGTCGGGACGAGTTGGCGGAGTTGCTCGGTCAGGCGCTCAATCCGGCGTTCCGCTTCGTCGATCGTGTCGCGGTATTCCTGCAGCGCGACGTGTTGCGGCGCTGAGGGGAAACTGAGATCGGCGAGCCAGCGTCGATACGGGAGCGTCCAGCCGGCGCGCCCGGCATAGCGGCGCCCCTGGCGCAGGAGAAACGCCTTCAGGCGATGTTTTGCCTGGGTGCTCAGACCCACGGCGTCCTCGCGGGCGCGAACGAGATCCCGGAGGGCCTCATCGTCGGCCGTCGGGATATTGATCGCCGTGAGCTCACCAGCACGATGCAGCCGTGCCAGTGCCTGGCCGTCGCGCCGATCGGTCTTGATCCGATCGCCGCTCCGCTTCGGAATGTGCGACGGACTGACGACCACGCAGTCTTCGTGCTGGGCTGTGAGGTAGCGGTGGATCCCAAACCCGCACGGGCCCGCTTCGTACACAAACCGCAACCGTCGGTCCGGCGCGCGCAGTGCCTTGACCACTTTGGCCACGGCCTCGAGGTCGCCCGCGATCACGCCATAGTGGCGCACCTCACCCCGACGCCCTTCTTCGGCGACCGAGATATCGATCGATTCTTTGTGCACATCCATGCCGACGAACATGCTACGTTTCTTCATGACCTGCCTCCTTTGTTTGTGGCACTGCGCGACGCCTTCATCAGCTCCGCGTAACCCACGATAACAACGTGAGGCAGGTCTCTCGATTTAAGATCTGACAGCCATACTGTCTAGGAGCCCGTCCGAGTAATCGGAGTCGTCAAAAATCGACCTCGTAGAATGCCCCAGGATCAACGATCGGCGAGCACAGAATGGTTTCGCTACCCCCGAA
>JBBQEJ010000286.1:0-4831 GCA_038320555.1 Vicinamibacterales bacterium
CAGTTCGGACGTTTGCGTCTGGTAGGTTCCGGAACTGCCGGCGACATCCGAAATCCCGGTGGGCGACGCGCCTGGAAGCGATTGGGGAAGCTGAACGACGATTGGGCGATCGCGCTGCGCCGCGGCCGGCGTCGAAAAGGCTATCGTCGAGACCGCGACTATTACAACAACAAGACTCGGGTTCATGGTCTCTCCTCTACACAAACCGCAAAGCGACCTTCGATACCAGCTAACGTGCGTGTACCCCTGAAACGGGTCTGCCACCCAAACCCGAACATTCGGTCATCGCCACCCTCGGGCACCTCGCGACCGCGTACAATGGCCGCTCCAGCCTCATGGATTCACCGAAGGGTCTCGAGACCACTCTCGAATTGCTTGCCCGCGCGCGCGCCGGCGACACAGCGGCCCTCGACGACCTGCTCGCCCGGTATCTGCCGCCTCTCCAGCGGTGGACGAGCGGACGACTCCCTCGCTGGGCGAGAGACCTGGCTGACACGAGCGACATTGTTCAGGAAGCGCTGGTCGATACGTTTAGGAGGATCGAGAGCTTCGAGCATCGCGGCGAAGGGGCCCTGCGCGCATACCTCCGCCAGGCGGTGATGAACCGTATACGGGATGAGCTGCGCAAAGCAGCCGTCCGTCGCGTGAAGCCGGGGATCCCTGACGATCTACCCGATCAAGGTCCTTCACCGCTCGAAGCCACGATCGGCAAGGCCGCTGTCGACCGATACGAGGCCGCGCTCGCGCGGCTTCGCGACGAGGAGCGCGATATGATCATCGCGCGGGTGGAGCTCGGGTTCACGTACCCCGAAATTGCGCGAGCAACCGGGCGTGCATCACCCGACGCCGCCCGGATGGCCGTTACGAGAGCCTTGGTACGCTTGACTGAGGAGATGGCGCGTGAGCGCAGCCGATAATCCGCTGTTGGTGCTCGCCGCGGCCGTGGCCGACGGCATGACGGTCGATTGGACGGCCGCGCTGCGTGGTTCATCGAGTGATGCCGAACGTGTCCAGATCGAAGAACTGGCCGCGATCGCACTGCTCGCCTCCGTTCACACCTCCGAGGCGCCGTTCGCCATCAAGTCGTCCCCCGACCGGCTGCAGAATCTGCCCTGCCAGTGGGGCCCGCTTGTCGTGCAGGCACCGGTCGGCCACGGCAGTTCTGGCGTCGTGTACAGAGCATGGGACGCGCGTCTGGATCGACTGGTCGCCCTCAAGATCCTGCACGACCCCGTGCACTGGGACGACGTGCTCCAGGAAGGACGCTGGCTCGCCCGTGTCCACCATCCGAACGTCGTCACTGTCTTCGGCGCGGAACGCATCGGCGAGGATGTCGGGATCTGGATGGAGTTCATTGAAGGCCGCACGCTCGCACAGGAGGTGCGTGACTCAGGCCCGCTGTCGGCCACACAAGCCATGTCAGTGGCGATTGACCTCACGGGTGCGCTCGCGGGCGTGCACGCGGCTGGACTCATTCACCGTGACGTCAAGGCTCAGAACGTGCTGCGCGACCGCGCTGGCCGAATCGTGCTCACTGATTTCGGCACCGGCCACGAGCAGGGTGCACCAGCGGCTGGCCCTCTCGCCGGCACGCCTCTGTACCTGGCCCCAGAGGTGCTGGCGGGTGCGTCTGCAACCATCGGCAGCGACATTTACAGTCTCGGCGTGCTGCTGTTCTTTCTAACGTCGGGCACGTACCCGATACCGGCCGAGTCCCTGAGCGAGCTGCGAAGCGCGCATGCGCGTGGTGAGCGCCAGTCGCTTCGCGACGTCCGCCGTGACCTGCCGCGACGGTTCGTCGCGGCTGTAGAACGAGCGCTGGTGCCGGATCCTGCGAAGCGCTTCGCAACGGCCGCGGAGTTCCGACGGTCGCTCGATCGCAGCAACAGCGCTCGGCGAGCCTTGCTCGTCGGTGCGGGCGCCGGCCTGTCCGTCTATCTCGCCATTGCAGCCGCGGCTCATGTGCCCGCCAGTGGGTGGCCCTTTGGCAATGACAACGGTTCGGGGGTGCCCGGGGCCCGTTTCGCGGACCAGGTCACTGCGCCGTCACCGGACGCACACAAGCTGTTCAAGGAGGCCCATGCGATGTTCTTCGAGGGGTACGAAGGCATGGTGCGGGGCGAACGGCTTCTGTCGGAGGTAGTGCATGACGCGCCGGATTTTGCTTCCGCTCACATTCTGCTCGCGTGGGCCATAAGAAATCAGGGACGCCCGGACGGCGACGTGTTGTCCCACGCCGATCGTGCCGTGCAGTTCGCCGCAAACCTGCCTCCCACCGAACGGCTGTTCATCACTGGGAGTTCTCATCAGATGCACGGACGTAATGCGGAAGCCATAGCCGATTATGAGCGCCTCCTGAGGCTCGACCCCGAACACTACTGGGCGCTCGGGAACCTCGCGATGGTTTATAACGTCACCGGCGAGCAGCCGAAGTTCCTTGTCGACCTGTACGAACGCAAGGCGCAGCTGTCGCCGACAAATTTCGGGTTGGTGACATCCACTGCATTCGAGCTGACCAAATTGGGCGAGGTCTCCCGTGCCCGGCCGTTCGTACACGAAGCGCTGAAACTGCGACGAGACGACGACTCGATCGGGTGGCTCGACTTCGCACAGGCATATGACGAATCGCTCTCAGACGATCCAAACGAGATGCGGCTGATCCTCGATCGGCTTCGAGGTCGGTTGTCCGTCATGACCGGTCAGGACCGTAGAGTCACAGCCAGGGACTTGGGGTTAACGTATCTGGATATCGGGCAGATTGCGACCGCGTCAGCGCTGTTCAAGGAACAACAGGCCACCGACTCGAGCCATCACCAGCTGATCGCTCTTGCGGCATCAGTTCGCGGGGATCTGAGTGCCGTCCGATCGGCGCTCACGGCACACATGAAAGCCGGCGGTCCATGGAGCCACCCTGAAATTGGTCCCATGTTCTTCGACGCTGGCCTGCCCGAGTTCGGTTTCGAGTTGCTGCAGCGATGGGAGCGTGAGAAATTCTGGGAGCCCCGCCTTCTGCAGACTTTCCTGGCGGAAAGTCTGCTGGTCAAAGGGCACGCTGACGAGGCACAGTCCATACTGCGCGCGTCGATCAACGAGAACCGAGCTCGGCGGCCGTCGGAGTTTGGAATTTTGTGGCATGGCGGCGCGCCCCTGCTCCGTGCGTCACTCACACTCGCTCGACTCGAAGCAATGAATGGGCGGGCGTTTTCTGCGATTCGAATTCTCGAGGAGGCATCTCAAGATCGCGTCCGCGCCTGCGTAGTGTTCCAGGGGAATGGCTACCTCTGGCTGCAGATCCGTGCCGACCTCGCCCGCCTTTACGCAGGGGTGGGGCGCCGGCAGGACGCCGAACGCGTCGAGGGTCAGGTCCGACACCTGCTCGAGCTTGCCGACGACGACCATCCGCTGAAACACTTCCGAGTCGTCAGCGCAGGCACTCGCGCGGAACACGACTGATAATCGAATGCCGAACGTTTGAGCTCGCAAACCCGTTCCAGTTACTGGCCAAAGGGAGCAAGACTGGAAATCTACCGGAACAGCGTGACGGGGTGAGCTGCGATCACGGTTTGTCCTCACCGGCAACCCTGTTTTCGTTTCCCTTGGCGAGCCTCAAGACCCGGCCGCGCCGCACACGATCGAGCGCCATTCTCACGTCGTCCAGGGCGCGAGCGAACGCGAGCCCGTACAGGAACCCGGCATCGAACTCCGCCACGCCTGGGCTTGCGGCCGCGTCCGGTTCATCCTCCTGCAGCAGTTCGCCCATGGCATCGATGAGAAGCTGCCGTTCGATCGCAATCACCATTCCGAGTTTTGCGACTTCGTCCTCCGGTAACGGTTCCGACCCGTGGTCTGCGGCATTTATCGTGAGCTTGACAAGCTCCGCTGCGTGGCGATTGACCTCGTCTTCCCAATTGCTCATGGTTCACACCCAACTGAGCACGAGCGACGCGAGCGCGTCGCGGCAGGCGATGACGTCGTTGACATTGACATACTCTTCGACGCTGTGCAGGCCTGCCCCGCCGGGGCCAAAGAGCACCGTGGGGATGCCGGCGCCGCCGAGAATCGCCGCGTCGGTCCAGAAACTCATCCCTGTCGTCGACGTCCTGATGCCCGCCGATGCGGCGGCCGCCGCAAGCGCGGGAGGCAGTTCGTGCGCCGGCGGTATCTCGTAAGGCGGTCGCGAGAACACCAGCGTCTTCGACGCGTCGAACTCCGGATCCTCCCGGCCGAGCACGGCGAGCAGATCGTCGATCTCTCCGGCAAACGTTTCGACGCTTTCGCCGGGCACCGTACGACGCTCGACCTGGAGCCGGCAGCAGTCGGGATAGCTGCTCAACTCGCGTCCGCCCTCGATGATTGACGCGTGCAGGGAACCGGTCCCAATCAGCGGATGAGGACGCCGAGCCTGCAAGTCACGGTCAAGACGCTCGAGCCGGGTGAGCACGCGCCCCATTCGCAAGATTGCATCACGTCCATCTTTCGGGCGGCTGCCGTGCGCCGCGCGTCCCCGCGTCTCGACGGTCGCCCACGCGAACCCCTTGTGGCCAACGCCAATCTGCAGGTCGGTCGGCTCGGTGACAATCGCGGCATCCGTTTTCCACCCGCCGACCAGCGCGTCCGCGCCGATGCTCGCGTATTCCTCGTCGACGACGGCGGCAATGACGATCCGCCCTTTCCGCCAGCCGCGCGTGCGCGCGACGCGTACCGCGTCGATCATCGCGGCCACGCCCCCTTTCATGTCCTGCGCGCCACGGCCGTACAGCCGCCCGCCGCGCTCGACCGGATCGAAAGGGGCCTTCATGCCGGCGACGCCGACCGTGTCGGTGTGGCCGCA
>JBBQEJ010000287.1:0-4786 GCA_038320555.1 Vicinamibacterales bacterium
CTAAGGTGAAACGGTTTGGATATCCCGCGTGGTCATGCTGCCTTCACCTCCACAGCGACGCCGAGGTCACGGAGGCGCTGGAGGAGCCGCTTGGTCAGTTGTTCCTTGTCGCGTTGCTCGAAGTGGTGAAAGCCGAGGTCATGGTATTCGACACCATCGCGGAGCATGAAGTAGGCAGCGGTCAGCATGGAACTGGCGACGGCGAGAATGGCTTTCTTCGCGCCGCGTCGGCTCTTGATCCGGAGGAATTGCGCCCGGAGGTAACTGTCCTTTTTGCGGGTCGCGGCCCAGGCGGCATTCACCAGCGTGGTCTTCAGCCACGGTGCGCTCCGCCGCGTGCGCGTCGACCGACGCTTGCCGGCGCTTTCATCGAGTCGCGGACACAAGCCGGCCCACGAGATGAGATGGCCGACGGTCGGAAACCGCGTCATGTCGATGCCGATTTCGGCGATGAGCACCCGGGCCGTCGTGTCGCTGAGGCCCGGCATCGTCGTCAAGAGGCTGACGGCGGCGCGAAAGGGTCCGAGCGCCGCTCCGATGCGCGCTTCGATCGTGTCGACGGCGTCGGTCAGGGCATCGATTTGCGTGAGGTGCAGCTGGATCATGAACCGGTGATGCTCGGTCACGCGTCCGTGCAGGGCATCGACCAGGTCGGCGCGCGTCGCCTTCAGTCGGCCTCGGGTCAAGTCGGCCAATCGGTGGGGATCGGTCTCCCCGGCCACGAGCGCGGCCAGGATCGCGCGCCCGCTCGTACCCAGAATGTCACTCATCACTTGGGTGAGCTTCAGGTTCGCGTCTTCGAGCGTTTTTTGAATCCGCAGGGTATGCCGGGCGATCTCGCCGACCAGTTGTTTGCGCGTCCGCGTGAGATCGCGGAGTTCCTGGATCGGCGCGGGCGGGACGAAACTGCTGCGAATGAGTCCATGCGCCAGCAGATCGGCGATCCACGTCGCATCATTCATGTCGCTCTTCCGTCCAGGCACATTGCGGATATGCATGGCGTTGGCGAGCACCAACGCGAAGCCGGGTTCGAGGACATGCCAGACCGGCTTCCAATAGACACCCGTCGCTTCCATGGCGACGTGCGTACACCCGTGCGCGGCCAACCAGTCGGCCAATGCGAGGAGCCCGCGGCTGGTCGTCGCCACCGTGCGATGCTCGTACGTCACCTCCGCACCCGTCGCCATCCGGACGCACGCGGTGACGCTACCGGCGTGGACATCCAGCCCCGCACAGCGGGGATACAAGACTTCCATGACACGTCTCCTTCTTCAGGGACGCTGGCGTGGAGTCCGCGTATGCGAAGTCTAAGGTGTGCGCTCACCGGCAAGGCCGGGGCCGCAATCCGGGGTGCTCGCGGGACTCCGGGTCCAACTAGAGAACGGGCTCCTAGCACCAATGATGGGCCGACCTCGGTGCCAGCGTCGTCCCGAACTCTACCGCGTTTCATCACTCCGCGGGTCGGTCACCGACCGGTGGGAAACTAGAGAGAGGAGGGAACGTCAATGTTGAATGCACCGAGAAAAGCGTTCGCTCGGTCGATGCTCGCCCAGGCGACTCTTGCGGCACTCCTTGGAATGACCGTCGGATGCGGTGCGAGCTCACCGGCAGGCCCGACGCCGACGCCCGTGCCGCCTGCTCCTGTGCCGGTACCGGTGCCGCCTACTTTAGAAGGCATTTCTCTCATGGCCAGCCCGAGCTTTGTCACGTCCGGAGACCAACTGGCTGTGACCTGGGTCGGCCCAAGCGGGCGCGGCTGCGTTGGGGGCGGGGACTGGATCGCGCTCTACAAGGTAGGGGACCCGGACAGCACGGGAGCTGCGAACGGGCATTCAGACATCTGGTTCGACCACCTGTGTGGCCTCACCTCCGGCACGTTCAAGCTCAGCGCGCCGTCTCAGCCCGGCCAGTACGAATTCCGATACATGGCGGGCGCTACCTCGGTTGCACGAAGCAACCCGGTGACGGTCAGCGCCTCTGGCTCGAAACCCTGACAGGAACGGCGGGAGGCGAGAGTCAACGAGACGCGTCGCCGCGCATCTCGCGCTGCAGCCAGGCCTTGGCCAGCCGCCAGTCGCGCATGACCGTCTCGGGCGAAACCTTCAAGACTGACGCGGTTTCCTCCACGCTCAACCCGCCGAAGAACCGCAGCTCGATGACGCGGCTTTTCCGCTCGTCGAATGCCGCCAGCGCTTCCAGGGCGTCGTCGAGCGCCACGAAGTCCTCACGCGGCTCGTTGGTGACGACGAGCGCCTCGTCGAAGGTCACTCTCGTTGCGGGGCCACCGCGCTTCTGAGCGCGACGCGCGCGCGCGTGATCCACGAGGATGCGGCGCATGACGCGAGCCGCAACTGCGAGGAAATGCGCCCGGTCCTGCCACTTGACGTCGTTCCCTTCGACCAGCCGGAGATACGCCTCGTTGAGGAGTACCGTTGCCTGGAGGCTGTGACCCGCGCGCTCTCCCGCCATGCAGCGCCGAGCGATCCCATGGAGTTCCCGGTGGACGAGCGGCATCAATCGCTCGAGGGCACCCTCGTCGCCCCGCCCCCATTTAAGAAGGAGCCCGGTGACTCGCGTTGGGTTCGCAGGAATTCCCCATTCTAGGCCATTTTTGCCTCTTTTGACGTACGATCACGGTTCAGTAGCCTAGCCCCAGCCTAGAACCGCTGCCCGGAGGTTGTGACCCAGCGCTCTCCCGCCATGCAGCGCCGCGCGATCCCGTGCAGTTCCCGGTGGACGAGCGGAATGAATCGCTCGAGGGTTCCCTCGTCGCCCCGCCCCATTTAAGAAGGAGTCCGGTGACTCTCGTGGGGCTCGCAGGAATGCCCCGTTTTAGGCCTTTTCCCCCCTCTTGAAGTTTTCGCAGTTGGTTTCCGCTTCTAGAGACAGAGGGAATATCAATGACGAATAGACCTGTCTGCGCGACGGCAGTACTGCGGCTCGGATCGACCCTCTTGAGTAGGAGCGATATGAAACGGCCGAGCCTTATTCTGGTCCTTGTCGCACTGGTTGTCTCATGGTCGTGCGGCGGTTCGTCGTCGAGCTCCACGGCGCCGAGCTCCACGGCGCCTTCATCGGCCACCGTGTCGTCTGTCGCAGTGAACGGCTCGACGGACTTCACGAGCGTCGGCCAGACGGTCCAGCTCACGGCCACGGCGACCTTTTCCGACGGCGCCACGAAGAACGTATCGGCCACCGCCACGTGGCAGTCCCTCTCCGCCAGTGCCACGGTGACTTCCGGTGGACTGGTGACGGTGGTGACATTCGGACCAGTCACGATCATGGCAACATACCAAGGGAAATCTGGCGAGGCCTTCGTCCAAATCTCTCCTGCCACGCCTTCACGTGGCTCCATGAGCGCGACCATTGATGGCGCGTCGTGGGTTGCCAGTTATGTTTGGGCAACGAAGATCGGTGCCAATTCAGCTTTTCCCTCTGGCAGGTTGAATATCCTGGGAACGAACGGCTTCACGGGGCAGTACGAGGAAGTTGTCGTCACTGTTCCGGCAGTCGTTGGAACGTACTCGTCGGACGCGTTGGATGCTGGGGTTTGGGTCCCCGCCGCGCCGCCGGGCTTGGACGAAGACCTTAGCGGCACACTCACCCTCGCGACACTGACGGCGACCCGGGCTACTGGTACCTTCTCCTTCACGGGAAGGGTCTCTCACATGGCGGTGACGAACGGGGTGTTCAACGTCACGTTCTGAGTCGACGTGGCACATAGCGATCACCGAATTGGTCCGATGCCGACGGCTGCGCGTCGCCGCTGGCGGCCGCCATCAGCGGCGCAGCTCGCAGCGCGTCTGCGTTGTCAGCGCACACGACGACAAGTTACACCGCCAACTTCTGTTCTTGTTGTGCCTAACGCCGGCGTCGGGGGCAATGTCTCGTGAACGAGCAGCACGAACCCGCGCGCGCGAGTCGGTATGTACCGTCTCCGGGCGTCGGAAGCCCTTGGCAACCCCGTCGTCAGTGCCGGAACGCAAACGGCAACGCAGGGGGTCGCGTTCCCACTTTTCGTAGATGGCGCTCAGACTCCTGAACTCGTTCCCGATGATGTCGCCTACCGCCACTTCATTTTGGTCACTGCTGTCAGTGCGACTGCGTCCGCAAAGGACGTGGCGCGCCGAGACGCTTTTCTGGCGCGTCGGCGGCGCCGACGGCTACTCACAACCAGGCCGCACCACGATCCTCGAGTCGCTCACGCCAGCCGATCGAGGCTGCGGCCGTTCGCCGCTTGGGGGTCACGCGGCACCTTGCGCACGGTCCAATGATGGCTGTGTCGCCGCGAGCGATTTATTTTCGAGAGCTAGACGGATCTACGCGGTGGGTGACTACGGGGGCCTGGCAGGGTGCCAGGCGGTTGGTTTTACCGCCCTGCCGGACTTGACCAACTACTTGACCACTTGACCAGCTCCTCACATCAAAAATGGCTGTAAGTTGTTGGTGCGAAAGGGGGGACTCGAACCCCCACGATCTTGCGATCGCCAGCCCCTCAAGCTGGTGCGTCTGCCAATTCCGCCACTTTCGCGAGGGAGGGTCGGCTGCAGCCCTGAGGCCGCACTACACGCGTTTCTTACTTCGGTGACTGCGGCGCCGGTGCCTTTGGCGTCGGCGCTGGTGCAGCGGTCGTGCCGCCGGTGATGCCGCGCATCAGCGAGCCGGGACCGCGCTGGCCCATCACGCCGAGGACAATCGCCCCGAGCATGAACATGACGCCGAGCACCGCGGTGGCCTTGGTCAACACCGTCGCGCCCGCGCGCGCGCCGAACGCGGTCTGGCTGCC
>JBBQEJ010000288.1:0-4748 GCA_038320555.1 Vicinamibacterales bacterium
TTTATGAACCGGCCTGTCAAGTCAGCGCGTTTTTCGTAGCCGCGTCCGATCGCCGGAGACAGACTTCCAGTGAGCGCGCACGGCCCTCTCAACCAGCCAGAGGGTTGTGCGCGCGAACGGGTTTCAATTTCGCCTCCGGTCGTCAAGTGCTTCATCGCCTCGCGGACGATATCAGCGAGGTGATTTCATCCTTTTATTCGCGCTCTCAGGTGGCACTCTGCGTGCCGGCGCACAGTAAGGTGCGAAGGAGGAGCAGCGCTCTCTGTGGGACGGCTCTCAATAGCGGCCAAACGCCCACGCGCGCTTGCTCCTCCAACTTGGCGACCTCTCCGGCTACGCGACGGCCGCCGCCCCCGCGCCGTCCACGGGCGCCGGAGCGAGCGGGGCAATCGGGCGGACAGGCTTCGCCTGATACGCCGTCCGATCCCGCCACATCGCAAACAGGATGCGGGCGAGGCGCCGGGCGAGTGCGACCATGGCCACCTTCTTGCCGCGACGGCGCGTAATCGCGTCGGCCCACGCTCGCAATCCGGCTGTCCTCGCGTCGGTCGATCGACTCATGCGCCAGGCCGCTTGAATCAGGAGCGATTGCACGTGCGGGTGTGCACTGCGCAAGATCCGGCCGCGGTGTTGGTGCTCGCCGGAGCTGTACTCTCGCGGCACCAGGCCGAGATAACTGGTCACCTGCGCCGCGCCGTCAAACCGCCCCACGTCATCCAACGCGGCGATGAATGCCGACGCGGTGATGGGTCCGACGCTGGGCAATGTCATTAGACATTGAGCCACCGGGTCTCCCGCGACCAGTGCGGCAAATCGATCATCGGCCGCCGCGAGCTCGTCATCAAGCACTTCGATGACGCTCCGCAACGGCAGGAGCGTCGCGACCATGGACGCCGGAAGCTCGAGCGCGGCGAGGCGATTGAGAAGCGTCTCGGTGCGACCGCTGCGAATGCGAAATCCAGACCCGCGGGTGATCGCTCGCGCCAGCAGGATGGCGCGTGTCCGACTGTCGGTCAATTCGCGGCGGACGTTGAGCATGGATTGCACGATCCGTTGCGGGGCGGATCGACGATGCGCCGGCCGGTAATTACCGTGGTGACACGCGTCAGCCAGCGCCGCGGCGTCGCGCCGATCGGTCTTGACGCGGCGGCTGCGTCGCGCGTACATCGCGCCATAGTTCGGATCGGTCACGATCACGTCGTGGCCGAAGGTCTCCAGATGGAGCGCCACCCATTCACTTTCCGTGGACGCTTCGATCAGAATCCGCATCGGCGCACGGCCGCCGAAGACCGCAGTCAACCGATCCCGCGTCGTCAGAATGCGGCGGTCGAGCACTTCACCATTCGCCGTCACAATCCGGACCTGGCTTTCCTTTTTGTGTAGATCGATGGCACCATACTCCACGGCTGGTCTCCTTCTCTGCGCCTCAAGAGCGCGTTGTTACGGTGGAGCGCAAGCTACCACGTCACTAAGGAGATCAGCCGGTTCATCCTATCTGTGGGGAACGTGTTGAGCGATCGCCTCGAGCAGGCGCCGCGCCCGATGATTTTCCTCCCGCTGACACAGGCCTCCAGCCTGTCGATGGCGATCGCGGTGCGCATGAGCCGCGACCCCAGGGGTCTGGCCGAGGCGCTCGCGCGTTCGGTGCGAGAGGCCGATCCCGATCAACCGACACATTCCGTTCGTACGATGAGCCAAATGCAGGCAGCAGCCACCGCGTCGCGCCGGTTCTCGATGCAGCTCCTGGGCGGATTCGCGTTCCTGGCCCTGCTGCTCGCCGCGATCGGCATTTACGGCGTGATGGCGTATCTCGTGAACCAGCGCACGCGCGAGATTGGCATTCGGATGGCCCTTGGCGCTCGTCCCGCCTCCGTCGTCAGGCTGGTCGTCTCCTTCGCACTCGGACTCGCAGCGGGGGGCGTCGTGCTCGGGATGGCCGCGGCGGTGTTTCTCACGCGCCTGATTGCCGGCATGCTGTTCGATATCAGCCCTACTGACCCCTGGACGTTTGCCGCCATCACCGTCACGCTGATCGCTACCGCCCTCATCGCGACGCTCACCCCGGCGCGCCGCGCCGCGCGGGTCGATCCGATGGTTGCGCTCCGGGCGGAGTAGAGCCAACGGAGGCGACGGAGAAAGCGGAGTTTTCACCATCACAGAGTCAGCGGACGAAGCAGAGAAAAACCAATTTGACTCCGTTAACTCCGTTGACTCTGTGGTGAAAATACTCCGTCTCGCCCGTAGGCACTCCGCTGCCTCGGGGCACCGCCCCTACAGCGCGCAGGACAACGACCGATGACAGGTCTGCATGATTTGGTTTTTCGAGCGGCAGCGTGCCCGGTTGCATTACGAGATCAGACGACAGACCGACGGCTCGAACTACGAGCTGGTCATTACGTTCCCGGACGGGCGTCAGGAGATCGAACTGTATGCCGATCCCTCCGCCGTGACGGAACGCTCCATCAAACTGGACCGTGCTCTGACGGATGAGGGTTGGAAGCGGCCGCACGTGGGGCCGCGGACTGCCGGACGGAGCGCACCTTCTTAGCGGCCGGTCCGTGGCGCGCCCGCGCGGCGCAGCCTGATCGCACCGCCGAACGATTCCATTTCCACGTCGGCGCTGCCAGTACCGAGCACGTAGGCCGCGCGCTTGCCCGGCTTGATCTCCGAGCGGGCGGGCCCTTTCAGCGGCAACGACGACCCGAATTCACCGTTGTACGTCCGGACGTTGAATGTCGCATTCGCCGTGTCGGGGATCGTCATCACGATGTCGCCGTTGTGCGTTGTAAAGGTATACCGGCCGTTGTCGGCGACCGTGCCCTCAAAGCTGACGTTCCCGTTGATCGTGGCGGCCTGGACGCCCTTGGAGTCCATACGCGTGAGGGTAATCGATCCGTTCGTGGTCTCGGCCGAGATGTCCCCGCTCGCCCCGGTCACCCTGATCCCCTGGTTCACCGAGCTCAGATTGATTTTTCCGCGCGCCCCTTCCACCTGGATCTCGCCATCAATCGTGCTGGCGGTGATCGAACCTGATCCCCCTGTGAGCACGATGTCGCCGCGGACGGTCTCGATCGACACGTCACTCTGTGCGCCCTCTATTGTGACGTAGTTGAACTGTCCTTCAATGTTCATCGACATCCAGACGGGCGCCGTGATGTCGTAATCGACCGACCCGGCCGGTCCGTTCGCGCTCAAATTGACCTCATTGGCCCCCGTGCGGATATTGATCCGCGTGCGCGCGGCGTGCCGCGCCTGCACCCGGAGCGCATCCTTGTCCCACGTGTGGACGATCACCTCTCCGGCTTCGTTGTCGATGGCCAGCCGCATACCCCGCGACACGGGCACCGTCTGATCGGTCTGCGGCGCTCGCCACGGCCGCTCCTGCGCCGGCCCCGGCGCCGCCGCCAACACCGCGAGCACCACGGCTATTCCTGCATGCATCTCTTTATCCCTTAACCGATCCGCGTCCCTTATCCCTTTTCGCTTTTAACTCCCGAGCGTCAGCATCGTCGCCCGACGGAGCAGGGCGAGCTTTCGCTGCCGCGCATCCGCCAGGTGCGTATTCAAATACACGTTGGCCGGATCCGCCGCCAGCGCGCGCCGGCACTGGTCAATTGCGCGATCGATCGCCCCGAGATTCTCTTCGAGTACACGCACCGTTTCGGGGTCGAGCTTCGTCCGTCCCGCTTCGAGCGTGCGCTCGAGATCGGCGATGGCCGCGTCGTAGTGCTGATCGGCGAAGTTGACCGGCGCGGCGATTGGCGTCTGAGGGCGGGGCACGCTCTCCGCGTTGACTGGCTCGAAGTCGACCCGCGGGTCGCCCGATCGGGCCATCCAGACGAGCCCGCCCGACAGCACCATCAGCGCGATGCCGGCTGAAGCAAGCTGTGGCAGCGTGAACGAAAGACGCGATGTAATCGCGCGGCGGAACGGGGAGACGCGCGCGCGAGGCTGCCCGCCTGGTGCGATTCGCGCGGCAAGGCCGCTCCAGAGATCGCGGGCCGGCCGTGCGTTTCGCAGCAGCGCCGCTTCCGAGACGACGCCGCGCAGGTCTTCGAGTGTCGACCGGCACTCCGCACACTGCGCGAGGTGCGCATCGACGGCGGCACGCTCAGGCGATGAGAGCTCGCCGTCCAGATAGTCCGAAAGACGATCGGTGAAAGAGTCAATAGTCATGGTCTTCTCGTCGCGGTTACGTACGGCCCGGACGCAGGTGACGGCGCAGCATCATACGCGCACGGTGCAACTGCGCCTTCGATGTGCCGGCTGAAATCTCGAGCAGCGAGGCGATCTCGTGGTGCTTGTAGCCTTCGACATCGTGCAGCACGAAGATTTCCCGCGCGCCGTCGGGCAGCGTGTCGAGCGCGGTCTCGAAGTCCATCGACAGATCGCGAGACCGCAAGGGAGCCGGGAGCGACTCGAGGACGTCGTCTCCGCCGCGCAGCCGCTGGCGCCTGATCGTGTCCGACCGGAATCGCTCGATCACGACGTTCACGGCGAGGCGGTGAAGCCAGGTCGAAAACGCCGAGTCGCCCCGGAAGCTGCCCAGCTTCTGCCACACCCGGACGAAGACGTCCTGCGTCAGCTCATCGGTGTCGCGTCCACCCGACATCGAGATTCTGCAGGGCCACGTGCGGCCGGACCATGTGCATCTGTTGCTGAGCGCCCCGCCCCAGATCGCGCCGAGCCGTGTCATGCAGGCGATCAAGGGCAAGACCTCCCACCATCTCCTCCAAGATTATCGAAGG
>JBBQEJ010000289.1:0-4733 GCA_038320555.1 Vicinamibacterales bacterium
AGTGCATTCTATCCCGCGCGAGCGGGACGCGAGAGGCCTGACGCACGCAAAGGGCTGCGGAAGGGACCGCTGCCACAAGGGTAGCAGGCCCGGGTTCCGATACTTGTCCCTCCCGCCCAGGGCACGGCTCCGCGACGAAAAAGGCTTGGCAACATTGTTGAGATGGCTGGATGGGTGCAAATGGAATCGACTCGACGCGCCGTTACAATATGACTGTGTACAACTAATATTACATGCTTGACAAGAACTAATCCGTGAGGAGTTCCCCCGGCTCTGCCGGGGTGGCAGTCTCAGTTTGACATATCCCGGAGTCTGCTCTTCGTGATGCGCCGTCCGCGGAGCGGGGGCGGCAGACAGCCTCGATTGTCGGCGGCGCCGCGCACATGGAAAGGCGGATCAAGTCAGCTCCGTTCTTTGGTTCGTCGCGGAGAGGCCCCTTTGAGGGGCCCGCGACGATAAAGCCCCCGGCTATGCCGGGGGATTGCTTACCAAATTCTCGTCATCCAGTACTTCGGCGTCGGGCGCCAATGGTTCTGGTTGCGCCTGGGTTGCAGATGGTTGCATCGCCGGTGCGTCATCAAGCCGATCCACCGCGCCACGGTTGGCGCCAGGAATCAGGTGCCCGTACGTGTCGACCGTGATCTGGATGCTGCCGTGTCCGAGCTGCTCCTTCACGTAGACGACGCTCTCCCCCTGCTGCAAGAGCAACGATGCGAACGTGTGCCTGAGATCGTGGATCCGGATGTGGCGCAGACCGGCTTTCATCAGCATCCGATCGAACACATGTCGGACGTTCCGCTCCTCGAGCGCCGTGCCCGTCCGCGACGGGAACACCCACGTGGGCATCTCCTTGACCTTCTTCAGCCAGCGGGCTTGTTGAACGGCTCTCCATTCCCGCAGCGCAATCGTGAGCTGCGTCGAGAGATCCACCCTGCGAATCTGATGGCTTTTCGGCGTGGTGAGTACCCCACGAACGAGGTTTCTTTGGACGACGAGGAATTGCCCGTGCCAATCGAGGTCGTCCCATCGGAGTCCGATCTGTTCGCCAAGCCGGAGCCCGGTGCGAAGCGTCAGCAAGATCCACGCGTGCCATCGAGGAAAATGCTGTCGGGCGGTGAAGACCAGAAGCATCGCCTCCGCCCGCGTCAGCGGCTGGACCACCGACCACTGAAGAACGAGCGCAGCTTCTACCGAGTGGCCGACAGGAGACGTTTCCGTAACCGGGTCCACTGGGCTTCGTTCTACCTGATGAAAGCCGGATTGCTGGAGCGGCCTCACCGAGGACACCTGCGAGTCACCGCTCGCGGGGTTGAGGCACTGCGACTCGGAAACCCCATCAACACTGCCTTCCTAAAGCAGTTTCCCGAATTCCGCGAATTTGCCCGCGCAGGGGCGGGTGGCGACGAGGAGCCTCCGGCGACGACCGGTGGTGACGTCCTTCACCACACGCCCGAGGAGCAACTGGAAGCCGGATACGTCAGGCACCGAACCACCCTCGCAAGCGAACTGCTGTCGAAGCTGCGGGAGTGCTCGCCTCCGTACTTTGAGCAGGTCGTGGTGGATCTGCTGGTGGCGATGGGCTATGGAGGCTCGCGCCGGGACGCGGGTGAAGCCGTCGGACGTTCGGGAGACGGCGGCATCGACGGCATCATTAGGGAAGATCGTCTTGGCCTCGACGGCATTTACGTGCAGGCAAAACGGTGGGAGGCCAGCGTCGGGAGGCCCGTCGTTCAGGCCTTTGCCGGGAGCCTTGAAGGGCACCGGGCTCGGAAGGGTGTGCTCATCACCACCTCCGACTTCACGGCGGAGGCTCGCGACTACGTCACCCGCATTGAAAAGCGCATCGTGCTGATCAGCGGTACCGAGTTGGCGGACCTGATGGTGGAGCACCGGGTCGGCGTGACGGATGTGACCACGTACGTCCTGAAGCGGCTCGATAGCGACTATTTTGAGGAAGAGGACTGAACGTCTTCAAGTGGGACCGGCGGTGGCGGGCCAATCCACATCGAACTGGAGCCGGAACCTGGCGGATGAAGTGCGCAGGCTAACGTCGTTTGTTAGGTGCCGACTTGGGTGCTTCATCGTTTGTAGTTCACGTCTGCGAGCTGAACACGAACCCCATCAGGGTCGCGCAGAAAGACCTGGTCTCCCGACTCCAAACTCGGTTGCGCGTCTGGCATCGCCGACTTGAGCGCCGCCAACGCGCGCGGCGCGTCGAAGGCGTCAACGCCGAGGCAGAAGTGGTCGTAGCCGGCGCGTTGTCCGGCTTCGACGGCGTACAGGCCAAGAAAGCCATGCTCCAAGCGGAACTCGCAGGAATCCTTGTCTTCGGCACGCACCGCAAGCCCCGTGAGGGACTGATAGAACGCCTTCGACCGAGGTACGTCGGCGGTCCGAATCGTGACGTGATTGATCGTATGTGCGCGGAACAATGGCTCACGCAGGCGGCCAGACGCTGACGCATCGCTGCGCGTGCTGACCAAGCCGGTGCCGAGTCCGAGGCCGAGCAGTCCCTGCAACAGCTGGCGGCGATTGAGATGGCCGCCGTCATACATGGTAAAGAGACGCTCAAGTTCGTCGTTCATGTCGCTCCTCGGAGTGAATGCATAGACCCTTGCCCTTCCGGACCTCTAACGCCCCCGGCATCAGCGGCGCGCACGAACCTTCGATGATAAGAGACTTACTGATTGCGCCTCCGCTGCATGCGATGGTAGACGTCTATGCCGCGGCGAGTTACTGGCGGCGCCAGATAAGGCGGGCCTGAATCTTCTCACTGGGCGCGCAATAGTTCGCCTTCGCCAAGTCCCACCAGCACTCCGACGGCGGCACCACGAGAGTCAACACGTCCTTCTCCAACGTCGCAGAGCGGATTCGATCCGCCGCGACCACATCCTGCTCCAGCGCCCCTTTCACGTGGTGGACGACCTGGGACCGGTCAGGATACACGTCGAATGTGCCCCAGTAAGCGTCGAATCCTTCGAGCAGCTTGGCCAGTTCACTTGCCGTCGGAGTGGATGAGTTCTTTGGGACCGGACGATTCTCGGCGCCCCCAGACGACGATCATGCGGCCGTCAGCAAGATACACCAGCATGCCTGAAACGGCCGCGCCGAAGGGCTCCTCTAGGCGACCATCGGCGCGCACAAGCTCAAAGCGTACGAGATGCCAGGTGCCGAGCAGGGCTTGCTTCGAAATCGCCGCCTGTGGAAATGCCTGACTGGACGTGACGACGCACACGGCGAACAAGGTCAGAACGCGCGCGACCAGATTGGGAAGTGTCATGTGATTTATGGGCAGTTACTCCTTCAGAACTGACTCCTGTTGGAGTAGACCGCTGACACCCCTTCGCAATCATACGCGCGACCGCGAGGAGCGTCTGCGGCTCGTGATCTCGCTGACGGGGCGCATGTTAGCACGCCGCTCGGACGGCAATGCCAGAGCGGATTACCCGCAGGAGCCGGAATCACTGTGAGCTGCCGCAGGTAAACATGAAGGCATGCCCCCAGTGTGGCGCGTCTCATGGCGAAGGCGCCGCGCGTAACACGACCACCATCGGTCCAAGGGGGCTCGCCACACCCAGCCCGCCGCGATTCCGCCAGGCGCGGCGTGGCGGCAACCGTTCGGCCTGAAACGACGGGAGGGCGGTGGCGGGCCCGATCCACATGGAACTCGAGTATCAGAAACGCATCGCGCAACCCGCTCGTGTGATTCAGCGTCAGGGGCCAGCCGCTCGCCGCGTTTGCCGACGCGAACATCTTCACACCGCTCGGCATGACCAGCACGCGTTTTCAGGACGATCCGTCGGTCGTCATGCCCAACCGCGCGTCGAATTACCACCGCGACGCCGGCAACTGGCGATTCGTGCCGTTCGGCACGCAGCCCGGCGCGGTCGGCAACTCAGGACTGTGGACGATCCCGCGCGATCTGTTGCGATGGGCGAGCAATCTGGTCGACCCGAAGGTGGGCCCAGCACCGCCGCCGGCGGAGATGCAGAAGCCTACCGTCACGAGCGCGAAGGGTACGCCCTGGGGGCTGGGATTCGAGATCGGCGAACATCGCGGGGCGACGTTCGTCGGCCACGGCGGAGGCGATCACGGCATCGACACCTACTTTGTCTGGTACCCGCAGCAGCACTTGCGATCGCCGTGCTGCAACACCGACGACATTGGTGCGAGGCAACTCACCCAGCGGATTGCTGACGTCTATGCTCCTGCATCTCCAACCGAAGACCTGCGCGAGGGCGATGCTGAGCAGCAAGACGCTGGCGAAGCAGTTCATGAACTCTGCCCGGGGCTCCGATCCGAGGGCATATCACACTCGCCTGACACGTGGTTTGACTACGAGGCAGGAATACACCAAGATGCCTGCGTTCCGCTGGACCGCGAGCAGGAGGTCTTGAATCGTGACGCGACGAGAGTTCCTCGCCTCTCTGGCAGTGGCTCCGCTGATGCCCGCCGGCGCCGCGACCGCGAACGTCGTCAGGCGGACCACGATGGGCCTGGCCTCCGATTCATTCCAGTCGATCCGATTCAGCTCCCCCCACCGCATCCTCGAGGTGGATCGGCTCATGGAGCTGGCGGCGAAGCTCGGGGCAGCCGGCGCGCAGGGCGGCATGACCCGCATTGACTTCGACTCGGCCAGGAGGACGCGCCGGATGAAGGAGGAGCTCGACATGTATCTCGAGATCCAGACCTTCCTGCCGCGCGACGGGGAATCCTCTGCGGTCTTCGAGCAT
>JBBQEJ010000290.1:0-4689 GCA_038320555.1 Vicinamibacterales bacterium
TCTTTGGAAAACCGCAGACGGTTTTCCACAGCGCCCACAGCCCCGTCATTGTTTTTATGATTCAGGAAAGATCAGAGCCCCAGACAGGACTCACTGCGGCGGGCAGTCCAGATTTACGCGCCTTCTCGTGAGCGCCCACACCACGCCGCGCGCGGCGCCAGGACGCCGTAATAGAGGATCAGGTCGACCCGAGGCCGCCGCGTCAACACAGCGAGCCGTCCATCGTTGTCACCGTCTGGCCGCGGGCGTTTCTCGTGGGTGATGACGGTTGAAGCATTCTCGTGGCCCCATCCACACCGAACTGGAACGGGAATTGACGCGGATGAAGTGCACACCGAACTGAAGCCGGAACCCGCGGATGAAGTGCGGGCACCCTCTGCGTGCCTGGCGGCAGCGCGTTTCTCCAGAGCTTTGTCCGGCCCGTGGTCTCAACCGGTGTCGGCCCGGCCGGTCGTCGCTAACGTCGGGTGGGCGAACACTGGCACCAGAGCCATCAGAGTTCATGCGTCCTCCTCGGTGCACCGCGGATTGCCAGTTGACTCCCGGGGACCCGATTCAAATCCCCTGATACCCGCTGCGAGCCCTCCGTTCGACCCCCGAGGCGCAGCGACGCGCTGAACCGTGACGCGTACCCCGCCATCGCACTCAACACACCGAACACCAACGCGACCGCGAGAAAGCCAGATTCCCGGCTCACCGACGGTTCCGGCGACTGCGACACTCATGATCCCAATCTGGGAGAGGGCCTGCGCTGGGGGAGGGCGGATGGCACGGACGCCGCCATCAAGGCGGGCCCAGCACCCTGAAGGATAGAGGGCGACCCTCCGAAGCGTCTGATTGCGAGTTCGACCACGTGACATCCACCATGTGCGGCAAGTCCAGTATCTTGCGGTGCGCGTCACGAGGCCGCCGAATGCAGCTTTCCTCGCGCATGGTGCCGGCGCGTGACACGACGCGCCTTTTTAACCGCCGGTGCCATCACTGTCGTACCGGCGGCTGGATGATCTTTGGCACGCACCGGAATGCCGCGCAGAAGGTTCTGCCCGAGTCGATAGCAGCCCAACCGCCAGATGGTCGCGATGATTTCATCGAGCCTCACGGCCGGATTCTGGGCACGGGCACGCTCGACGAGCTCCGGGAGACCGGTTACGAGGTGCTCGCGCACGGTCACGATCGCTTCCGGGTAATCGCGCGGCCCCAGCACGTATATCTTTAGCCGTTTTACGGGATTCATCTGGCAACCTCACCGGAAGCCGCGTGCGAGCACGGCCCTTAATTTACCCGCCACAGACCGAGTACTGACTGGGCGAGCGGCCGCGCAGTGCCGCCCCAACTGTCTCTAGGTCATCCCATTTTCTTCGTCCACCCGGGTCCCAAGTGATTCGCCAGCAAATCCACGACGAACCCGGCTGTTCTGCTTAGCGACTTGACGAGGGTCCGATTGCGCGGTAGTAGTGAAATTGACCTCTGATCCAGCAAGAACCGCTGAAATTTCGGTGCCTCCTGCCGCTCTAAGGAATGGACGCCGACCTTCGTTGCGCACGGCGGATACAGTGAACGACAACTCCGAGCCGCTGAAACTCCTGTTTTGCTCTCTCGGGCGAACTGCGAAGCAGCGTCGCGATGTCGGCCAGCTGCGTCCGGACCGTACCGAAAGCCTGCGTGTGTAAGTACGAAGAAAGGCCGCCAGAGGCTGGCGGCCTTTCTTCCTCAGTAACGAAGGCGCTGGACCTACTTGACGGGTGCGGCCGCCGACGCAACGCACTGCCACTTACCGCCGGGCGTCTTGACCCAGGTGTCGACCCAGCGCTCTTTCGCATTGTTGATCGCCTTGCCGGTTCCGTCGGTGCCGGTGCCCGTCCAGGAGCCGCTCACGATGGCGGAATCGCCATGGACCGTCACCTTCATGTCGCCAATTTCCATCGCCGTCCAGTTGGCCTTCTTCGTGCGCGCGAGGTATTCGGCCTTCGTCGGCATCGCCCCATCGGAGTCCAGCCCGACGAATCCATCGGCCAGGATGGCGGCCAGCGCGTCCGTGTCTTTGGCCTTCGACGCCGTCACCCACTGATTTTCGAGGTCCATCAACGCCTGCGAAACGCCGCCGCCGGCCATCTTGGCGCCAGCGGGTGTCGCTGGCGTCTGCGCCGCGGCCGCGCCGACCGTCAACAGGACGATTGCCCCCGTCGTAAGAAATCGCTTCATGACTCTCTCCTGGTGAATGATGCTGCCGACCCGGTCACTGAACTCGGACGAAAAAGGCGGCAGTCTGGGACGGGCTGGAGTATAGCTCATCATACAGTCCGAACCGGCGCGATTCGCCGGGACCGGCGAACGCACGTTTCGACAGTGGCTGTGTCACGTCAGAAGCGACAGGCGAACGTCGTGCGGACGGTGTAACTCTGGGCCGCGGTCGCCGGCGGCAAATCCCGGAGCGCATCGGTCGTGCGTCCCGACCTCGCCGGATGGAAGGCGGGGCCGCCGGCAAGCGGGATTGTGATCCCTGCCCTCCCCCAAACTGGATGCGTCTGGGATGCGTCACGCTGCCGCGATCTGCAAACATCTGCAACTCTACGAATCTGAATCATTGAGAATTTCAACGATTTTCGAGGCGTGCGGAGATTCGTAATCAGAAGGTCACCCGTTCAAGCCGGGCGGGTCGCCGGCTCCAAAACTCTCAACACAATCATCGATTCTGCAACGGGCACGCGGTCCGGCATTGACCCCCTTCTCTTTTCGCGCCAGTTGGGGATCGTCTTGGCAAGGTGCCGCACACATGATGTGTCTATTTAACGTTCAGCGCACGGCAACCTGCTTTGGCGCTGTTGTCCACATCGCGTAATAGACCGTCCAGTTCCGTTCGCTCGAACCATCGTCCCCGGACCGATACCGCGCGGATGCGCTTCGTGTTTCGAATTTCTGACACGGGATTGGCATCGAGCAACACCAGGTCGGCCACCTGACCAGCTTCGATCGCGCCGAACGCACTCGTCTCGCCGTAGAAGCGGGGAACACCGTCGGTGGCCACACCGAGAGCCTCCATGGGCGTGAAGCCCACCTCTCGCACGAGTAGTTCGAGCTCGTCGTGCACACTGAAGCCCGGGTACATAAAGACGACACCGACGTCGGTGCCAGCTAGGAACGGCACCTTCTCCTCGCGCATTTCTCGGAAGTCCCCATACATGTTCGGAAGCTGTTTGCGCAACTCGTCGTAGGGCGACTCCTTGTTCTCTTCGACTTGTTCGCGCCAATCCTCGATCAGGTAGCCGCACAGATACTTGCGACGTGGGTCAATCGTTCCGTTCGCATCATTCACAATGCGTCGACCATTCTCGTACGACGTGGATATGAGTCCATCGATGTTGACCATCGTGTTGGACAGGTACATGTCCGCTTTGGCCATTTTCCGGAATAACGCGCGCCGGTCGGGGTCGCTCAGCGTATTGAGTGGCGGGTACGCAAGGAAATGCTCGACACTACGGACGCCGGCTCGTATCAGTTCTTCAGGGGATGCGATTGCGTGGACCGCAAGTGGAAGACGGCGCCGGCGTGCCTCTTGGGCGACGGCGACGAACGTCTGCAGATCTGGCGTGGACCTCATCTTGATCTGATCGACGCCTGCGTCCGTCAGCCGGTCCACTGCGCGACGTGCTTCATCAGGGTCCGCCACGCCCAAACGGATGCGATCGACCGGTTCGACTGTTCCTTCTCGCTTCATGCGCTCGACGTTCGCACGGGATTCCAGGATCTGCCCAGAGGTCTTAATGTGTGGTCCGATCAACTGGCCAGCGGCAATTTGGCTCCGCCACGCTGAGATCTCGGACAGGTCGCTCCCCATATCTCGGACACCTGTGATTCCGTTCGCTACGAACAGAGGAAGCGACAGGATGCCAGCCTTGGTGAGGTGCACATGTGCATCCCACAGTCCAGGAATGAGGAATCGGCCTTCGCCTCGCACGATGCGCGCATCCTTTGGAACGCGAGACGAAGCAGGCACGACTGCAGCAATCCGCTCTCCTTCAATCACGACGTTCTGGTGTGGCTCGACCCTGTTGTGGCGGGGCTAACCACCGTCACATCGGAGATGATCAGAGTCTGCGGTGTTTGCGCAGCGTTCGTTAGCAGCGCGACTAGGCAGACGATTCCAGATCTGGCGACGATTGACATATGCCTATTGGAACCGAAGTTGTGGCAGTTCGATACGATGAAGTGACGCGTTGCCCGTCTTCATGAACTCCAACGTCACGTTGTAAATCTCGGGCGCTGAAACGAACAAATCGTTACCATGCCCCGCACCCTCGATCAGAATATGGCGACTATTCGGAAACCCGCGCCGCGCGTCGAGTGTGCCGCTCATAAACAGCACAGGAACCGCGGATCGAACCAATGACCGCTCGCGCGACGGCAGCGGCGAGACGTCCCAAGCGGGGCACACCTGCGGGATTGGAGAATCCAAGTGGCCGATCGTAGCCGTCGGCATCTCGCGCGCAATTGCAGCCAACCGTTGCGTGGACGCGCTCGAAGTGCAGTCCATGGCATATGACTATCGCCAGCAGCCGGCGCTTGCGCTCGAGCTTCGCTCGCGCCTCGTGAGATAAGGTGACGTGAGTGGAGGAACGCATGCCGCATACTAAAACTCTAGAAATGATTAGTACCCGGGAAAGTCAATCGAGCTGAATGCGAAAGGGCGAT
>JBBQEJ010000291.1:0-4648 GCA_038320555.1 Vicinamibacterales bacterium
AATTGCGGCCCGGGCATGCGGAAGCGCGCTACTACCTCGGACTCACCCTCGAACACGATGGACGAATCGATGACGCGATCGTTCAGCTGAAGGAAGCCGTCCGGTTGAATCCCCAGCTGGCCGTTGCACACGCCCGGCTCGGCGTCGCGCTTCAGGCCATTGGCGACCTGGACGGCGCCACTGCGCATCTCGAGACCGCTGTGCGGATCGATCCCTCCGCGTCCGATGCGCAGAACAACCTCGGCCTGGCCCTGACTCAGAAGGGGCGCGGCGACGAAGCCGTAGCGGTCCTCCGTCGCCTTGTCAGCGCGCAGCCGACCTACGTTCCCGCGCGGGTGAATCTCGGAACGGCCCTCATGCAGCAGGGCAACCTTACGGAGGCTATCGCCGTCTACCGCAACCTGGTCCAGCTCGACCCGGCCAACGCGGAAGCGTTCTACAACCTTGGCCTGGCGCTCAAGCAGCACGACGAGTTTGCCGGCGCCGAGATCGAGTTGCGCCGCGCCATGGCGCTCGATCCTTCGCTGCCGGAGGCGCCGTTCACCCTTGGCGTCGTGCTCTGGCAGACCGGACGCCAGGAAGAGGCGGCGCTGCAGTTTCGTGAAGCCATTGCGCGCAAGCGGGATTACTCCGACGCGCACTACATGCTCGGGACCGTGCTGAAGCAGCAGGGCGCCATCGACGAAGCGGTCGCGCGGTTCCGCGAGGCCATCAAGTACCGGCCGTCATCGGCTGAAGCGCATTTGAGCCTCGGCCAGCTTCTCACACAACAAGGACAGACACAGGCGGCCGCGGCGGAGCTCGCAGAAGCAGATCGGCTGAATCGAAAGATGGCGGACGCGCAGGCGTCGACGTTTGCGGTGAGCGTAGGCATGCAGAAGTTGAAGGCGGGCGACTCTACCGGTGCCATCACACAATTCCGTGAGGCGTTACGCCTTGCGGCCGACAATCCGCAGGCCCACTATCAGCTCGCTCTTGTGCTTCAACACACCGGCGCTCGCGCGGAGGCCCGCGTGCACTTCGCGGAAGCGCAGCGCCTTTCTCCGCGCCTGCTCGTGCCGCCCGATAACCGATGACGCGCCGCATGAAGGATCGGACGCTCGCAGGGCCGTTGGCAATGGCCGCGATTCTCGTCGCGGCAGCGTGGGCCGGAGCCCGGACGCCGGACGACACGGCGCTCGGATTCTCGTTCAAAAACACCGCGCGCGAGGCGGGGCTGACGGCGATGACCGTCTACGGCGGCAAGGACACGAACAAGTATCTGCTCGAGACGACCGGCTGCGGCGTGGCCGTGCTCGATTTCGATAACGACGGCTGGCTCGACGTGTTCGTCGTCAACGGCTCGGTCCTCGAGGGCTTTCCACAGGGTGGCGCGCCGACCGGCCATCTCTATCGGAACAGGCACGACGGCACGTTCGAGGACGTCACCGTCACATCGGGTCTGACGCAGAGTGGATGGGGACAAGCCGCGTGCACCGGGGACTATGACAACGACGGCCGCGACGATCTGTTCGTCACGTACTGGGGACAGAACCGATTGTTTCACAACCGAGGGGACGGCCGGTTCGACGACGTCACGGCCCGCGCCGGGCTGAAGACGGCAAAGCCGCGATGGGGAGCCGGCTGCGCGTTCCTCGACTACGACCGGGACGGCCGCCTGGATCTCTTCGCCGCCAACTATATAGATTTCGATCTGGCGTCCACGCCGGTGCCCGAATCCGGCCTGTGCCGTTACAAGGGAATCCCCGTCGCGTGCGGACCACCGGGACTGCCCGGAGGCCGGAACGTTCTGTACCACAATGCGGGCGACGGAACATTCGAGGACGTGTCCGAGCGCGCGGGTATCACGCGCGCGAGCGGAACGTACGGACTCGGTGTCAGCACCCTGGATTTCAACGGCGACGGCTGGATCGATCTGTACGTGGCAAACGACTCCAATCCGAGTGCGCTCTATCTCAACAACGCCGACGGCACATTCAAGGACATCGCGGTTGCTGCGGGCTGCGCCTACAGCCAGGACGGCAAGCCCCAGGCAGGGATGGGGGTTGCGGTCGGCGACTACGATCGCAACGGCACGGTGGATCTGTTCAAGACGAACTTCGCGGGAGACACGTCAACCCTGTATGCCAACGACGGCAAAGGATCCTGCGAAGATCGGACATTCGCCGGCGGCATCGGCCTCAATACACGGTGGCTCGGATGGGGCGTGGGGTTCCTGGATCTGGATAACGATGGCTGGCTCGATCTGTTTCTCGTCAACGGCCACGTGTACCCCGAGGTCCAGCGCGTACAGACCGAGGCGGGCTACAAGCAGCGAAAGATCGTGTACCGCAATCTCGGCAACGGGCGATTCCAGGACGTCTCGGAGCGTCTGGGTCCGCCGGTCACGACCCCGGCGGCGGGCCGTGGCGCGGCGTTCGCCGATCTCGACAACGACGGCGACATCGACGTGGTCGTCAACAACGTCCACGCCGAACCGGATCTGTTCCGGCTCGACTTGCAGCCCGGCGCGCATTGGATCACGTTGAAGCTGATCGGCACGCGTTCGAACCGGAGCGCCATTGGCGCGCGCGTGCGGCTGTTCAGTTCCGACAGCCCGCAGCTGCAGGAAGTCCGGGGCGGCGGCAGCTACTTTTCGCAGAATGATCTGCGCGTGCATTTCGGGCTCGGACGATCCGCGGTCATGGACCGCATCGAGATCCGATGGCCGAACGGCCTCGAGGAGCAGTGGAAGAATCTCGAGGTCGATCGCATCGTGACACTGACGGAAGGAACCGGCACCGCGATGCCGGGAGCAAAATGATGCGGCCCCCGGTCAGGCGGTTGTGCGGTGTGCTTCTGGTTCCGGCCGCACTCGCCGTGATGCCACCCGACCGGTGTGCTGCGCAGGATCGGTCCGCCGATCCTGCGGCGGTGGTCCTGGAAGCGCGGCGCCTGATCGCGCAGGGTCAGCCTCGCCCGGCGATCGAGAAGCTCAAGGCGCTTGGCGACACCGCCCGAACCGACGTCGCGCAACTGCTGGGTGTCGCCTACTACCATGCAGACGACTACGCCCGCGCCATCGAGTACCTGGCGCCTATTGTCGAAAAACTTCCGTCAGGTTCGATCGAGCGGAAGGAAACGGTGCAGGTGCTGGGGCTTTCAAGCTTCCTCGCGGGACGCTTCGCTGACGCCGTACCGTGGCTGGAGGCGACGCGCGCGTGGGCTGGAAACGCGGAGCTCGGGTACATCCTCGGTCAAGCGTACGTGCAGACCCATCAGCCCGACCGCGCCCGCGAGGCATTTGCGGCGACGTACGGCGTGCCAGCCGATTCGGCTGCCGCGCATCTTATCGCGGCGCAGATGATGATCCGGCTCGAGTTCGAGCCGTTTGCCGAGAGCGAGCTGAAGCGCGCGATTGAAAAAGAGCCAGGGTTGCCGCAGGCCCATGCGCTGCTTGGACAGATCGCGATATTTCGCGGACGCCTCGATGAAGGGATTGCGCTGACCGAGCGCGAGATCGCGATGAACCCCGCTAACGCGATGGCGTTCTATCAGCTTGGCGACGCGAAGGTCCGCCAGTCGAAGTGGGACGAGGGGATAGCCGCTCTGCAGAAATCCATCTGGCTCAACCCGTTTTACAGCGCCCCCTATATCGTGCTCGGGCGGGCGTACATGAAGAAAGGGGAGCCCGCCACGGCGGAGGGGATGCTGACCCGCGCCATCCAGTACGATCCCAATAACCGATCCGCCCACTATCTTCTCGCGCAACTCTTTCAACAGACCGGGAGGCTGACAGACGCGAAGCGGGAATTCGCGATTGCGGAAAGCCTTCAGGGTCAGCCAGGCCGCTGACGGTGTCGTCCGGGCGGCTGCTGCACACGTCGCTCGCCCTCCTGATCGGTGGATTGGCCATCGCGCATGCCACATCCCGCAACGCCGGCAGCCGCCAGCCTCGTGGGCCGGCTCCTTGGGACGTCACGTTTACCGACATCGCCGAGCGGTCGGGCCTGCGCGCTGAGACTGTGTACGGTGGGATTGATCGCAAGCGCTTCATCATCGAAACCAATGGATCGGGCGTGGCCCTCATCGACTACGACAACGACGGGTGGCTGGACGCGCTCACTCTCAGTGGCACGCGGCTGAAGGACGGCACGAGGGACGAGGTCGCCTCTCCATCCGGCTCAGCGCCGACCAATCGCCTGTACCGAAACCGCCGCGACGGCACCTTCGAGGACGTGACGGACGCGGCCGGCCTGCGCCGGAGCGGTTGGGCGTCGAGTGTGTGCGCCGGCGACTACGACAATGATGGGTGGACGGATCTGTTCCTCACGTACTACGGCAGCAACGTGCTCTACAGGAACAACGGCGGCCGCTTCGAGGACAGCACCACGCGCGCGGGGCTCGCGCAGCGCGACGTCCGCTGGGGATCCGGTTGCAGCTTTGTCGACATCGATCGCGACGGCCGTCTGGATCTCTTCGTCGCCAACTACCTGCGATTCGACCTCGCCACCGCGCCGGAACCGGGCAGCGCGTCGAATTGTCTCTGGAAAGGCATCCCTGTCAATTGCGGTCCGAAAGGACTGCCCACTGACACCAACCTCCTCTATAGAAATCGCGGAGACGGCACGTTCGAGGATGTGTCGAGCGTCTCGGGAATTGCGAATGT
>JBBQEJ010000292.1:0-4590 GCA_038320555.1 Vicinamibacterales bacterium
GAAACGCGAGCGGCATCCACATGGTCCACTGCAGCTCCATGTGCATGATGTGTTCGAACCGATACGGCGCGAAGCCGAAGATCGCACCTGCCAGCAGCCCGGCGCCGCGACTCCCTGTGAGATAGCGAACGAGGGCAAACATCCCGGCGCTCGACATGACGATCGCGCCGAGCAGCATGATGTTGTGGACGAGAACCGGCCTGACGCCGAGCCAGCTGAGCGGCGCCGCAGTGACGCCCTCAACGAGCATCGCATCGGAAAACGTCAGCGTGCGGGGCTCCGGATAGAAAATGTTGCCGTTGAAGAGATCCTTGGGCGACGTCGCGAGCGCGTGTGCGACCCATTGCAGGCGCCACATGTTGAAGTAGACGTCCTGGTGTGGCACGGCGCTGTCGCCGATGTGCTGCACCTGCTGCCACATCATTCCCGACGTGAGCGCGACGAACACCGCAAGGACTGCGGCCGCCTCCCTGACTCGCCCCACGAGAGCGCTCATCGCGGCTCGATTCCACCGAGGGGGCGTCTTCGCTAGCTGGCCCACCAGCGTAGCCTACGCCACTCTGACCATCATCGCTGCGCCGATTAGTTAGGGATACCCGAACCGTATCGATGAGGTCGTCGCAGCAATGGTCAATCCGCAATTCAGATCGAGAGCGCGTCACGAGTGCGTTGAAGAAAGTTGCGCTCGGCCGCGTTCTCGCTTCGAGCGATCGCGGCGTCGTACGCCGCCGAGGCCTCGGCGTTGCGACCCAAACGCCGCAGCAGGTCGGCGCGGATCGCGTGAAACAGGTGGTACTGGCCGAGGTCGAGCCCGTCGACAAGGGCGAGCGCAGCGCCGGGTCCCTCGACTTCAGCGACCGCGACCGTGCGGTTGAGGGCGACGACGGGGCTCGGCGCCACCGACAGGAGCTGGTTGTACAGCTGCAGGATCTGCAGCCAGTCCGTCGCGGCGGCGTTTGGCGCGTCGCTGTGGACGGCTTGGATCGCCGCCTGAATCTGGTACGGACCGGGCCGGTTGTACCGGAGACATCGCCGCACAAGAGCCTGGCCTTCGGCGATCAGGTTTCGATCCCACAGTGCGCGATTCTGATCGGCGAGCAGGATCAGGTCGCCGTTCACACCAATCCGCGTTCTCCCGCGCGACTCGACGAGCAGCATCAGCGCGAGCAGGCCCAGAACCTCCCGTTCCCCGGGCATCAGATCCGACAAGAGCCGTCCAAGGCGGATGGCCTCCGCGCAAAGATCCTGGCGGACGAGCTGCTCGCCCGCACTCGCGGTGTATCCCTCGTTGAAAATCAGGTAGACAACCGCCAGCACCGGCCGGAGACGGACCGGAAGGTCCCCCTCATGCGGCACCCTGTACGGAATCGCCGCGTCGCGGATCTTTCCCTTGGCTCTGACCAGCCGCTGCGCCATGGTCGTCTCGGGGAGCAGGAAGGCGCGCGCGATTTCCGCCGTCGTGAGTCCCCCCAGAAGCCGCAGCGTCAGCGCCACCTGCGCACTGGGCGCGAGCGCCGGATGACAGCACGTAAAGATCAGGCGCAGCCGATCGTCATCCATGACGCCCTCATCTTTCTCCCCAGGCGGTTCCCCGAAGATTTCGCTGCCTGGCGCGCCCAAGCCGCGAAGCGGCGAAGGCGGGCCGGCGTGCAGCAGCGCGGCCTGGGCATGCCGGTCTTCACGGGACGCATCGCGCCGCAGGCGATCGATGGCCCGGTTGCGAGCCGTGGTGATGATCCAACCGGCCGGGCTGGGCGGTAATCCTGTCGAGGGCCAGCGCTGCACCGCCGTGGTGAACGCGTCCTGGACCGCCTCTTCGGCGATGCTGATGTCGCGGAAGACACGAACCAGGACGGCGACCGCGCGGCCGTACTCCTCGCGGAACACACGTTCGATCTCCGAGACCTGAAGGACCGGTCTCTCAGACATCCGTGCCGTGCTCTTGGAGCGGTCGAACCTCGATGGGAAGCGATGTCGCTCGGGCAAGCTTGGAGCCCCACTCGAGCGCGGCGTCGAGATCGGCGGCCTTGATAATGCTGAAGCCCCCGATATGTTCTTTGCCCTCGGCGAACGGCCCGTCCGTCGTGAGAACCTGCCCGTCCCGGACCCGCACGACCGTGGACGTGCTCGGAGGGTGGAGTCCGGCGGCGAATACCCACGCGCCGGCGGCCTTCATCTCCTGCCGCACTGCGTTGACGTCTCGCATGATGGCCTGCAGCACATGGGGCGGCGGAGTTCCTCCGTCGGGCTGGTAGATGCTGAGCAGGTACTGGTTCATTGGTTTCCTCCGTCGGTTGTCACGGCGTCATGCCGCGTTCTCACTCTCTATACGAACGCCCGGAGCCCGGATCGACATCGAAGACCGCCTGCTAGCTTCCATTTCTGACTCAGCCATACTGGCCGCCAGTGTTTGGGCACATCGCGTAAGACAGCGGGAGGCGCCTACTCTACGGCCGGCATCTGACTCCGGCCGTCGCCACCAATCGGGCGGACGTCGAATGTCCCGTCCTCTCCGATCGACACGGCGTTCAACTCGTCGAAGCCTTCTTCGCGGGTGGGGATGACCATCAGCTTCGCCTTCGTGAAGATCGCCACGTCCGGCACGCGTTGCTTCCCTTCCCGCCCGCGGTTTCGCCCTACCGCCTCCCTCGTCGTGGCGGTGAAGCAGTAACCGACGATGCGCGCGCCATGGGAGCGGGCGAGCGTGATGATGGCGGCTCGATCGGCGATCGACGGGTTCGTGTTGTCCACGACGACCGGAACGTCCTCTGAGAGCGCGGTGGAAATGAGCGCGGCCTGCCGGGCATCTTTATTGGCGGCAGCGGGCCAGTGGTCCTTGCTGATGTGCCGATGCGTCGCGGCGAACCGCTGGTGATAGAACGTCGTTTTACCGGAGGCGGGAAGCCCGATGAAAATCACGCACTCGGCCACCCTGTACCCTGAACCCTTTCTACATCCGGTACTTTCCCAGCCTCGCGAGAATCGTGGCTTTCAGATCCATCTCTGACGTGGCGGTGGTGAGGTCAACGTCGGCGTCGGCGACCGCGTCGAGCAGGGCGCGAATGAGCTGGGCGCGACTGATCGCGGCGCCGCTCTGGGCGCGAATGTTCGCGGCCAGGCGATCGAGAAAGACAATCTGCCGGTTGAAGAGCACGACGGTGACCTTGGTCCACGCCTCGTCGTGTACAGGTGGACGCCCTGGTTTCCGCGGTCCTGTACGGATGCGGCGGGTCGGTGCAAAAATGTCGGGCGAGGGTTTTGAAGGTTTCGTTTTTCGACGCCGCGCCATTGAGCTCTCCGCGGATCCCCGAGTGTAGAGACTGGCGATTATTCCACCCCTAATTACGCGGGTGGGGCAACAGTTGAGTCGGACGCTATTCAACCCTGCCCGCGTAGTTTACTGCAAGCTCGACGGTTTTTGTCGACCGTGGTCTTGAATCGTTCCACCCCCAAATTGCAGGGCGGCTTCAGGGCGGATGGGTACGGGTACTTTCAGGTCAGTGTTGGCGGAGCGCATGCACGCGCTCCAGCACTTCGCGGCCAAGCCGGCGAAAGGCGCCGGCGGCACGCGACCGCGGAGCGTGCTGAAAGATCGTTTTCGCACGGGCGGGCGCTTCTTCGAGCGCGTGGCTGTCCAGGATCTCGGTATGAAAGACCTGGTCGCGGTACTGCGTGCGCACGCGCTTGCGGCGCTCCAGGGCGGCGGCCTTCGTGGCATCGACCATCGTGAGGAGAATGCCGAGAAGACGGCTGCGCGTCCCGAGCTTCGCGCGAACGGTGTCGAGCGAGCCCAGCAGGCTGACGAGTCCCTCGACGGCCAGGTGCTGCGGCGTGACGGGAACGATGAGCGCGTCGGCTGCCACAATCGCGTTCACGCCGACGAGCGACAGGTTCGGTGGGCAGTCGAGCATGGTGATGTCGTACGGCTGGCGGATGCGCTGCAACAGGTTCTTCAGCGTGACCTCGCGTCCGGACACATCCGCGAGCGCCAGATCGACGCTCGCCAGCTCGACGCTGCCGGTAATGAGATCCAGATGCGGCACGGTGGTCGCGCGAATCGCCTGCTGCACGGGGAAATCCTGCAGGAGGCAGGTGGCCGACGATGGCCTGAGGCGGGCGCGTTCGACGCCGCACCACAACGAGGCGGACGCCTGGCTGTCGAGATCGACGAGGAGCACCCGTCGCCGTGCCGACGCGAGCGCGGCCGCGAGATTGACGGCGGTCGTGGTTTTGCCCACGCCGCCTTTGTTGTTCACGACCGCAATGACCACGATAATTTGTCCATCATTCTATCCACAAATCGCGCACCTCTGCCGTGGACATCGCCATATTTTGCCGGCCGCAGAGTGGCCACGCTGGACTCCGCGTTGGCCCGCAGACGTGCAATGCAAGCGCCAGCGGCATCCGGCGCTTGACAGGCCTCTGGAACGCCCACGAAACTCGACAGCGGTGAAGGGCCGACGGGTAACGGAAGGCAATGGGGAAACGGAGCAATCGCCACAGAGACAGCAGAGTTAACAGAGACATGTTAGGTTTTTCTCCGCCGTGGACAGGAGCGGATGAGATTGCTGGAATGGTTGAAAAGACGCG
>JBBQEJ010000293.1:0-4552 GCA_038320555.1 Vicinamibacterales bacterium
CGAGCGAGCCACGCGACCGGAGCGAGCCGGCGCAGCGGCGAGCGAGGGCGCGTGCAGGGGAGTCCAAAGGGCGAAGCCCCTCGGAGCGAGATGAAGTCTGGGAATCGATTGCACGTCGCGAGCGAGCGGAGCGAGCGAGCCACGCGACCGGAGCGAGCCGGCGCAGCGGCGAGCGAGGGCGCGTGCAGGGGAGTCCAAAGGGCGAAGCCCCTCGGAGCGAGATGAAGTCTGGGAATCGATTGCACGTCGCGAGCGAGCCACGCGACCGGAGCGAGCCACGCGACCGGAGCGAGCCGGCGCAGCGGCGAGCGAGGGCGCGTGCAGGGGAGTCCGAGGGGCGAAGCCCCTCGGAGCGAAATGAAGAGCCGGACGCAGACGTGGCTCGCGCTGGCCGTCGTGGCCGTCGGCCTGCTCCTCGCGGCGGTTCTCGGGCTTTTTGCATATATGAGCGTCCGCGACACCCCTGCACCCGAACCCGCGGGAGGTGTCATCCGTTACGCGTTCGGCCCCGTTGCCAAAGTGGGCCGACGCCGTAGAGAAGGCGCGTCAGATCGCCCGTGCAGGGCTCACCGAGCAGAATCTGCCGGGGATATCGGTGGCCGTCGGTGTCGGTGGTGACATCGTGTGGGCCGAAGGCTTTGGCTGGGCGGATCTCGAGAACGGGGTGCCCGTCTCGCCCGAGATGCGGTTCAGGATCGGCACCGCCTCCATAGCGCTCACGTCGGCCGCCGTCGGCTTGCTGCTGGAGCGAGACCGGCTGAAGCTCGACGAGAAGATCCAGACGTACGTGCCTGAATTCCCGGAGAAACAATGGTCCGTGACGCTGCGCCAGGTGATGGGGCATCTGGCCGGTGTCAGGAACGACAGCGGCGACGAAGGCCCGCTGTTCTCGGTGCGGTGCGAGCGGCCGGTCGAAGCGCTGCAGTACTTCAAGGATAGTGCGCTGCTGTTCGAGCCGGGCACCCAGTACCGCTATTCGCGCTACGGCTGGATCCTGGTGAGCGCGGCCGTCGAAGCCGCCGCGGACAAGCCGTTCCTCTCGTTCATGCGGAAGCAGATCTTCGACCCTCTCGGCATGGACCACACCGAGGCGGACTCCGCGACCGAGCCGATCGCCGATCGCGTGAATTCCTACTTCCCGAGATTCGCGGCGGATCCGCGCTACGGCCCGGACCCGATGCGCCCCCTCGACTACTCCTGCTACGCGGGATCCAGCGCATTCCTGTCCACCCCGTTGGACCTGGTGCGCTTCGGGATGGCGATCAACAGCGGCAAGCTGCTGCAACCCGCCACCGTCCAATTACTCCAGACGGCCCAGCGACTGCCCTCCGGGCAGGAGACGGGTTACGGTCTTGGCTGGAACCTCGAGACCGTCACGCTGGCTGGCAAACAAACGACCGTCGTCGGCCACGACGGGGATTCGTTGGGCGGGATGGTTGCGTCTCTGAGGACGTTCCGCGAGCACGGGATCGTCGTGTCCGTGACGTCGAACATCTCCTACGCGGACACGTTTGGTGTTGCGTTGAAAATCGCGGAGGCTTTTGCGGATCAGGGGACAAATCCATTACGCAAGTGATGCCTTGTCCGCCGTAGCGCGGAGGGCGAAGGGGGAGCCGACTGACATGGTGCCGATGTCAATCTGAGAAAGCCGCCCAAATCACCTTTGCCAATTTCCAGATCCCGAACAGCACGACCATGGCCAGCAATGCGAAGACGAATATCTCGCTGATGCCAGCGGAGACAGCACCCAATCCGCCACTGCCTTGCATAAATCCTCCTGTCGCATCAGTGGTGCCGACGACCGCAGAAAATCGCGCGGGGGCACCGGAGCCTCGGGCGGCCAGACACTGCACACGCAGGCACAGACGAATGCGAGCGGTTCGCCTCGCCTGAATATGTCATGCGGACTTGCCCTGACGCAGCGGCACATCCAACTGAGCCCGCAGCGTTGGATCCTGCGATCCACCTGTTGGACCGCCCCGGATTCTCACAGAAGTTTGGAGACCTGGGGGAGACGGGCCTCCCAGATCAAAAACGATCAATGAAGGGCTCGTCGAGACCATCCCGGCCATCGGCAACGACCGCGCGCTGGTCGTGCTCACAGAACGCGGCCGGGACGTCCTCGAGCGCAACCGCTGGTCGAGTGTGCACCGCGAAGAACTGAAGTGGGCGGCCGTGGAGCGGGAGTTCGACCATCGGCGCGACGTTGACGACGAGCGCAGCAGACCACAGGAGCCGGAAGGCCGGCAGGAGTTTCACGTCGGCATCCGGAGTGCGCGACACACCCGATTCGGCGTGCACCGGCCGCGCGAGCTGACGCACGACGCGCAGGTCTATCCCGCGTATCTCAAGGAGGCGGACCACTTACGGGAAGAGGGCGCCTTCATCCGTCGGGTCATCCTCGACCACGAGCTGAAGCGCGAGTACCAGCAGTTCCTGCAGGAACGCAATCGTGGCAAGTCGGACAGCGACGGCCGGCCCGACCGAACGCCGGAAGAGATCCATCGTTGGGCTGTTGAGCACGAGCTCCCGGACAACGACGGCCACGTCCAGTTTCTCGACGCCCGCATCGAATACGAGGACCGCGACGGCCAGCTCCGAACGCTCGACATCGAGGTCGAGACTCTGCACTATCGCGACGCTCACGCCAACTCCAAGGCGTCGTCTGGATTCAGTCGTCACAGCGCCAGCACCGCGCGCGTGGTTGGCGCTCGCGGGTCTGGTGGCGGCGGCAGTCGCCGCGGGTCTGGCGGCCTCGGCATCACGGCCAGTACCAACGGCAGAAGCGGCGGTCGCCCGTTTGATCCCCGCATCGCTGAGGAGTTGTTGCGAGTGAACTTCGAGCAGGCCGTCCAGACGATCACCAAGCGCGGATTCACCGACCGCCAGGCGCGCTTCCTGGTGCTCGTCGCGCGTCATTCCGGCGTCTGTGTTATGCGCCAGTATTCGAGCTTCGCGGATATTGTCTCTGGCCAGAAGACACGGCTGTTCTTCATCAAGCTCGTGCGGCTCGGGTTCGTGTCGACCTACGACTGCGCGCACAATCGCGGGCGCGTGTATCACGTGCGTCATCGGGCGATCTACGACGCGATCGGTGAGCCCGACAGCCGCCTCCGAAGACCGCCCGGAGTGCCTCGCGCGCTCGAACGTTTGATGCTGTTGGACGCGATTCTTGAGAACCCCGAGAGCATCTGGATGTCGTCGCCAGCTGAGAAGATCGACTACTTCTCGAGGCGGGGAATCCCCACCGACGACACCCCGCGCTTGGTCATCCGACAGGCCGATCAGCAACGGGTTCGTTACTTCCCCGATCGCCTGCCGGTCGGCGTCCATCCATCGGGCCACGTCGTCTTCGTTTACCTCCACTCCGACCCGCTGCGCGACGAATTCCGTGACTTCCTCCAGCGTCACGCGCCGCTGCTCGAGGCGCTACCCGCCTGGACGATCCGAATCGTGGTTCCGGCGCACCTGGAGGGCGCCGCGCAGGACCTGCAGAAGGCTGCGTGGGGGCAACTCGCCTCGCCGCTTAAGGACCCAATCTTGACCGAGCTGCGCTGGTACTTCGAGCGCTTCTCCAGCGCTCCTACCGAGGCGAGCCCGGCGGTCGATCGCGCTCGCTTCGAGCGGTGTTGCCGCGCCTTCAGCGGTGACCGCTACGCGGTGCTTTACCGGCGCTGGCGACAGGACGGCGAGCGGGTGCTGGCGACCGCATCGTCGCCGGTGGTGGGCAAGGCGATGGAGTCAGGCGCCGGGAAGATCGAGCCGCTGGTGTTGCCGCATGCCTACAGCCACTTGGCGCCGATGGCCGGCGTCGCTTGAAGGCATCCAACGTACGCCGATTTCAGTCGCACAAGGGCACGGCCCGCATTACTTTGCGCGACTGAAGTCGGGATTACGACATTCTCAATCATCTTCGCCATCAGCCAGCAGTTCAGCCTCGGTCCGGAAACAACCCAATATCTCGTTCTCGTCGAAGACCAGCTCGTCGACGGCGTAAGGCGGCCCGTTCAGCCAGCTCGGGTCATCGTCGATCCGCTTCGTGATCCGGAGCTCTCCATCCACCCGTTCAGCCCTTGCGGTCTCGCGCGGCCCGAGCTTGACAGCCACCACCGCGCGAGTGCCGACGTCGGTGCAGCGGAACGCGCCAGCGTGCGTCCAGAACGTCTCGCCGATCACGAAATCACGGAGCTCCATGCGGTCGTCCGGCCTGGCTCCGATCGTAGCGCGGTTGGCTCCCGCCGCCCCCGGATCCGGCTTTCAGAATGCTCTTCTCTCATTCCCCTGGTTGCCGTCGTCGGCAAGCCGATCTGAAAGCGAGGGGGGCCGGGGGGGGAACGATGGTCAGCTGGCCATCAGCCCCCTCGACGATCTGGATGGCGACCACGACGCTGTACAGTCGATCGTCGCGGCGCCGTACGCCCTGGTTACCAAGCCTCACAGCTGCCGATGGTTGCGCCGCTGTCCGTCTCTCTGTCGGCCGGCGCTTTGTGCCGGCCGCGCCGCCCACAGAAGAGAAGAAAGAAGGTAGAGAGGGGGGTGTGCGATCCCGGCC
>JBBQEJ010000294.1:0-4536 GCA_038320555.1 Vicinamibacterales bacterium
TTTTCGTGAGGCGTCCGCCGCCCTCGTCCTCGAACACGATGAAGTCGCGCACGAGGTCGAGGAAACGGCGTCGCGCGAAGAGGCCCTCGATCGCCACCTGCAACTCCGGCAGGTGCGGATCGGCGAGCGTCTCGCCTGAGACGGTCCGCCAGGGCTTGAACCACTCACGCCCGGCGGTGAGAGTGCCGACGCGCGCTTCCACGCCGTCGGAAATGACGAGCAGCTCGTTGGCGGCGAAGACGGACGGGATCTCGGCCTTGTAGGTTTGGAGCTGCTGGTAGGCAGACCAGATCGTCGCGTTCTCGTCAGCGGCGTTCTTCAGTTCGACCAAAGCCAGGGGCAGCCCGTTGACGAAAAGCACGATGTCCGGCCGGCGGGTGTACTTGTTCTCGGCGACTGTGAACTGGTTGACTGCCAGCCAGTCGTTGGCGTCCGCGTTCTCGAAGTCGAGGGCTTGCGCCTGCGTACCGCGGATCTCACCCTCGGCAGTGCGGTATTCGACCGTCACCCCGTTTACGAGTAGCCGGTGTAAGACGCGGTTGCGCACCACGAGCTCCGCCCCTTCGGGCCGCGTGAGCTTCCGAAAGGCCTCCTCCAGTGCCTCGGCCGGGAGGCCTGGGTTGAGCCGCACGAGCGCGTCGCGGAGCCGCCGCTCCAGGATTACCTGCGCGTAGTCGTCTCGCTCCGCAGCGAGCTCGCCGGGTGCGATGTCTGGGCCGCTTCTGACTGCCCAACCCGCGCTTTCGAACCAGGCGAGGGCGGCCTGTTCGACGACAGATTCGGTGAAGGCGCCTAGGCTCACGCCACGAGCTCTTGGCGCACGCTTTCGCGCTGGCTCCAAGGAACTGGACGCACCTCGTAGCTCCGCAGCGCGTCTATCACGGCTTGCGAGACCACCTGTTCCGAGTCATTCAGTAGCGCGTAGGCACGCGAGTCCGGTGAGCGCACTTCCTTCGTGTCGATCCACGACAGAACCACTGCCTGCGCGGTATCGCGATTTGGCCGGTTAATGGTCTGGATGATCCGCTCCGGCTGCTGCCGCGATTTCGGAATCACGAAGTCGAACAGATGGTCATACCCGGTCTTGCCGGTGAACTTGACCTTCGGTGTATATCGCACGTCGTGCACATCGAGCCAAGCAACGACATCCTCGTAGAAGAGGCTCGCCACCATCGGAACAGCGAGATAGAACATGTCGTTAACGGCCAGCATGGCTTGCACCAGATTGTGCTTGCGTAGCGCGAAGTTGTCGGTCGACGCGTGGACCTGGAGCGCTTTATCCTTGATCTGCACACCGAAGCCGTTCAGTGTCAAATTCAGTAGGTCCTGCCGCTTTCGGCTTTCTAGCTTGCAGCCGCTCTGTTCCAGATCCTCCATCGTGTGCCCGTCGTCGGTCAGGATGAAGCCCCCGTTGGCCTTCCTCGCGTAGATTTGGACGTAGTCGTTGTGCCGATCGAGATAGGGCGTGGTGATCTCCACCCACTGATCGATTTCGCGCAGGACTGTTTTGTCCTTGAGCCAGGCATAGTACGCATCCATCAGACGCTGGATGTCCTGAATCATGAGAACAGCCCCCGGTCAATGTACGGCGGGAGCGTGATACTGCAGAACTGCATGAAGTCTTCAAGTGTCGCCCAGAGGTCGCCGGCCGCGCGAAAACGGTCAGCGGGAAGCGGTACGGCCCATCTGTCGCCGTAGCCCTCCCGGTACACGTGGAGATGCGGCGCCGGAATCTCTTCGCCGTCCGGGTTGCGATGGGGAGCCCCGCCCAGGTCAAGACGGACGAGCACGACGACTTGCCGGCCACGATTCTGCATCTTGACTTTGAGCAAGTTGATGCGGCCTCGGCTCAGGTCGAGCAGAAACTGCTCTCGCTTGTCGGGAGATTGGAGCGACAAGACCAGCGACTGGCCGCCCATTGGGAAGTCACTATGATCCTCGTTGGCGCGGTGCTTCTCCAGGGCGATTAAGATGTCCGCCTCCGCCTGCGTGAGATTAATGTCCGCCATCACACCGGTCTGCCGACGAGGCGCTCCGCGTCGTTCACCCGAAGCTCGCCCGAGACGAGCTTAGGCAGCAACGTGTCGCGCAGGGCGGCGAGGGTGCGGGACTGCGCCATGAGGTCGAGACGTTGGCTCAGCCCGAACACCCTCCCAAATGCATCGGCCAAGGGCACAGGCGGCACCACAACGATCAGGTTGGAAAGGATCCCGTGCACATCGAGGTTCGGAAAGGCCGTACCTGTCCGGAAGGATTGAAGCAGTCCATCCCGATAGGCTTCACGCATCTGCATCCAGCAGATCGTGGCCTGAGTAGGGCTGCAGAAGGGGTCAAGCCGTTTGCAGAAGTTGCTGTAGCCAATAGGCTCCCCGAGCAACTCCCCATAGGCCCGCTTCCAGATCATGCTCCGACCGCAGAAAGAGCCCGAGCCTTCGATAAGTATGGTCCCGTCTGTCAATCGCCGATCCGCCGCCTGCTTCGGCGAAACCCAACGCACCGGGACATCTGGAATGCGGCCCTCGGCTAGGTCGTGGCAATCAATTCCGCGGAGGCAACGCACGGCCACGCTTGCGCGCACCAACTCTGTGTCCTCGCCCCATGCCCCTCCAAGCCCAACCTTGAAGAAATGACCCAGGGGTTTCTCCTCCCACCCCTCCGGAATATCCCCCAGCTCGGAGTCCACGAAGCGGGCAGGGAAGAGGGCGGCGAGGTGCTTGGGCAGGCCGGGGTCGCGGCCTTCGGCCTTGGCGCGGACGGGGTCAAGGTCCACGAACCATGATTTAAAGATTGCTCGCGCCATCGCCTCCAGCGTCTGGTTCATCCCCCGGTTCAGCTCGATCCTGTCGTCCAACGTGCCGAGGATGTGCGCGATGGCGTGTTGTTGCGGGAGAGGAGGAAGCAAGAACTTGAAGTCCCTGATCTGTCCTCCACTGATGTGAGGCACGGCAGTACCAGTTTGCACTGCGAGGACGTAGTCAGTGAAGGAACGACTGCCGATCACGTACTTTAAGAAGCGCGTGTCGAGGCGTTCCTTGCCTCGAAGACGAGCGACCCTCTGAACCAACAGCGAGGGAAGATCCGCGGCTCGAACGGAAGCGTACTTGAGACCGGCCTCAATCCACGGGCGGTCCATCGCCAGCACAACGTCACCTTCACGTAGTCGATAGGCAGCGACATTGCCTGTGGCATCCTCTGGCCACCGTTTGGTTCCTTCCCAGCGCAAAGCCCCTTGCGCGACGTTGTCACCTCGCAAAAGGCGTGGTGCCCCGACGTCTTCCACGTAACGGTCGCTCTCGAAAGGAAACCCCGTCAATAGGTCCGTAACAGCGCCGAGTTGGACAGAGACCCACTCACCCGCCATACCCGAGCTCCTTCAGGTTAGCGGCGATTGCGGCGTCCAGCCTCACTGCCTCGGACTGCTGCTCGCGCAGCGTCGCGGTCAGCCGCTCCATCTTCTCCTCGAACGGCTCGCCGTCGTCCTCCTGCGCCTCGGCACCGACGTAGCGGCCCGGCGTGAGTACATGGCCGTGCTTGCGGATCTCCTCCAGCGAAGCGCTCTTGCAGAAGCCGGGGATGTCCGCGTACTCCCCCGCCTCCTTCTCGCCACGCCACGCGTGGTAGGTAGCGGCGATACGGGCGCCGTCCTCGTCGGTCAGCTCGCGGTGGGTGCGGTCCACCATGCGCCCGAGCTTGCGGGCGTCGATGAAGAGCACATAGTTTCGGCGGTCTCGGAACTTGCCGTTCTTTCGGTCACGAGCCAGGAACCACAGACACGCGGGGATCTGCGTCGAGTAGAAGAGCTGACTCGGCAACGCGACCATGCAGTCCACGAGGTCGCCTTCGACCAGATTCTTGCGGATCTCCCCCTCGCCGGACTGGTTCGACGACATGGAGCCGTTGGCGAGCACGAAGCCGGCGACGCCCCCGGGCGCCAGGTGGTGGGCGATGTGCTGCACCCAGGCGAAGTTGGCGTTGCCGGCCGGCGGCGCGCCGTAGGCCCAGCGCTTGTCGTCGCGCAGAAGTTCGCCCCGCCAATCGCTCACGTTGAAGGGCGGGTTGGCGAGGATGAAGTCGGCTTTGAGGTCGGGGTGGCGGTCGTTGTGGAAGGTGTCGCCATGGGCGATCTGGCTGTCGATGCCGCGGATGGCGAGGTTCATCTTCGCGAGCCGCCAGGTGGTGTAGTTCGACTCCTGCCCGTAGATCGAGATATCGCCCTTGGCCTTGCCGCCGTTCCCGCTGCCCCTGGCGTGCGCGCGGATGAACTCCACCGACTGCACGAACATGCCCGAGGAGCCGCAGCACGGGTCGTACACCCGGCCGCGGTAGGGCTCGAGCATCTCGACGAGGAGCTTGACCACGGAGCGCGGCGTGTAGAACTCGCCGCCTTTCTTTCCTTCGGCGCTCGCGAACTGAGAGAGGAAGTACTCGTAGACCCGGCCGAGCACGTCCTTGGCACGGCTGGCCTCGTCGCCCACCTTGATGTTGCTGATGAGGTCGATCAGTTGGCCCAGCCGCTCCTTGTCGAGCGCGGGGCGG
>JBBQEJ010000295.1:0-4401 GCA_038320555.1 Vicinamibacterales bacterium
TCGGGCGGCAGGAGGCGGCAGCTCAGTTCCGAAGCATGGCCACGGCGTCTACCCGAGTGGCCCGGCGCATCGGGACGGACGAGGCAATGCGATGCGCATGACGTGTACATCCTCGTCCACTGTTCTGATCCGATCGCGAGCGAGCGATGCCACGAGGTCGAGCGGCGCACCGGTTCGCAACACGAGCATCTGGGCCGTGATGAGGAACTGCGCCGCAGGCAGATAGATCGTCGCCCGGGCCCGTCCCAGCTCGCGATAGCGGGTCGGCGCCGCCACGCCTATCAGCGTCCGCCACGCGTCGCGGGAATCCGGGCCGCCCATTTTCACCCGTTTCCCAATGGGATCCTCTCCCGGCCACGTACGCGCCGCGACGTCTTCGCTCACGATTGCCACGTCGAGCGCGCCTTCGCGGTCGGCCGCCGTGAAGGCGCGTCCACGCACGATAGCGATCTCGAGCGTCTCGAAATAGTTGGGATAAACCGATTCGAGATTCAGCGACGGATTGGCCGCGCTCCGATCGGCGCTCTGTCCCTCCGCGGTGAAACGGGGCACATCCCACCCGCCCTCACCGGAAAACGGCCTCACGTTGACCGGCGTCACCGCCGCGATGGCCGGCACAGCTTCGAACTGCAACACCGCCTGATCGAGGAACTGCGCATGACGCGCTCGATCAGCGTACTTGTCCTGCGGCAGCGCAAGCTCGACGAACACGAGCCGATCCGCAGCGAGCCCCATGTCGACCGCCTGTAGATGGAGCACACTCCGTGTCAGCAGTCCTGCGGCAGACACGATCATGACGGCAAGCGCTACCTGAGCTACAACAAGGACCCGCCGTCCGAGTGGGGCCGGGGAGCTCACTCCACGTCCGCCAGTTCGAAGCTGCGACACGAGATCGGCACGTGATAACGACGGTGCTGGTGCAAGCCCGGCGAGCAACGATGTGACAAGAGCAACCACACACGTGAACGAGACGACGGTCGCATCAACCCGCAGGGATTCGACGCGTGGCAACCCGTCCGGAAGGAAAGTCACGAGCCCTTGAAGACTCCACCAGGTGGCCACGAGCCCTGCTGCGGCGGCCACGAGCGTCAGCCCGAGGCTTTCTGCAAACAACTGGCGCACGATCCTGCCGCGCCCCGCGCCGAGCGCTTCACGAACCGCAAGCTCCGCTCGTCGAGCCTCGCCGCGCATCAACAGGAGGTTCGCCGCGTTCGCGCTCGCGATGAGCAGCACCAGGCCTACTGCGCCCATCAGCGCGAACATGGCAGGACGCACGTTGCCGACAACCACTTCCTCGAGTGAACGGACAACCGGGATGAGACCGCGGGGGACATCGGGCGGCGCGTGGGACTCCAACCGCTGCGTCAACGCGGTGATCTCGATCGCGGCCTGCTCGATGGTGACGCCTGGTCGGAGCCTGGCGACGAGGTCGACCTCCCGCCGCGCCGCGTCACCGAAGGGTCCGCTCGTCCCGACCGACCGCGTGGTCCTCCATACTTCAACACCGCTCGGATAATCCACGTCCGGTGGCATCACCCCGACGATGGTGAATCGTTGTTCAGCGAGCGTCACTCTGTGCCCGATGACGTCGCGGGATCCCCAGCGGCGCTGCCAGAGGCCGTGGCTGATCACGATCACCCTCTCCGCTCCTTCAACGTCGTCAGCGCGCGTGAGCGCACGCCCGAGGATGGGCTCGACGCCAAGCACGTCGAAAAAGCCGCCGGTCACCAATGCACCCTTGACGTAGCTCGATGCCCCGTCCTCGCTGATGACTTCGGGGCCAACGCCGTTTGCATCCACGCCCGCCACCGTCTCGAGCAACTGGCTGGCTTCGCCTACCGTCTCAATCTCAACGTTCCCAAAGGGGTAATGCGCGATGCCTGAGGATCGCAATTCCTTCCAGGCGACAATGAGTCGGTTCTGTTCGCGGACTGGCAACGGCCGCAGCAGAACGCCCTGAATGAGGGTGAACATCACTGTTGTCCCAGCGATGCCCAGCCCGAGTATAAGGATGACCGCTCCGCTGTCGGCTTTTGCCCGCCACAATCCGCGCCACGCGAGCCGGGTATCGTGCTGCAGGCCCTCAAGGATCATGCGGGTCTCCATTTGACTGCGGCCGAGGTGGGAAATCGCGAGGCCCATGCCTTACCCGCCAGTGTCGCGCGAAATGAGGGCCGTGAACAGCAGAAGGTGTCGATTTCGGCGATCCTCGTTCGTCTAGACAATAGAGGGGATTTGTTCATCAGCTTGCCGTCGCGCCGACGTCACAGCACAATGCAAGTCTCGGGGTATTGAGGCGAAGGAGGTAACGATGACGAAAGCGAAGAAAGCAGTTCCCGAAGGGTTCCACACCGTCACACCGCAGCTCACGCTCGACAACGCAGCGCAGGCGATCGATTGGTACAAGAAGGGCCTGGGCGCGGAAGAGTTGTCGCGTGCCACCGGCCCTGATGGAAAGATCATGCACGCCGAAATACGCATCGGCGACTCGCGCATCATGCTGAACGACCCGATGATGGGTGGGAAAGGCCCCAAAGCCATCGGCGGTTCACCGGCGTCGCTCTGGATCTATGTGGAGGATTCCGACGCGCTGTTCAACCGCGCCGTTGCGGCGGGCGGACAGGTTGTTGGTGGACCCATGGGGCAGATGGGGGATCAGTTCTGGGGCGATCGCTGCGGAACCTTCACCGACCCGCAGGGCTACAGTTGGACGATCGCGACCCACAAAGAAGATCTCTCGCCCGAGGAAATCGAGCAGCGGCAGACGGAGTGGATGAAGAAGTTCTCGCAGCAGCCGGCTCATAAGTAGTCGACACTCGTGTCGGGTCCCCGACACCCACGGCCTCGCCGGCTTCGACCGGCGGGGCCCTCCAACCTTTTGCACGAGTGCTTGCATCGATCGGGAATCATTCCCCCGCGAGCCGCGAGTCGACCGTGTGCTAGATTGATCTCACACGGTCATGGATCAACGATTCCACCGGACGACTCCGCCCGATCATCGTCGCGCCTTCCTCCGGCTTCTGCTTGCGGCGTCGGCGCTGCCCGTCAGTGGCTTTGCTCGCCAGGACAAAGACACACGCAAAGCCCCAATCGGCAGCGGTGTGAGCTTTGATGCAAAAACCGCCGGGTATCATGTGTATCCCGGTGGACGGATACAAGACGCACTGGAAGCTGCGGCGCGAGATCCCGTCAACAAGACCGTCTACGTCCATGCGGGAACCTACCGTCCGTCCGCTAAGGGACCAGCGATGCTCTGCTTCAATGCCCGGCATGACGGCATCACGTTGGAGGCGATCGGTGACGTTATCCTTACCGCCGGAAATCCCGGGATCGCCGATGCGCAGGCTCCCAGTTATCCCGCGGTTGTGACCCATGTCGTCTACTTCGGAGACGGCGTGTCAGCAAAAACTGTCCTCCGGGGCTTCACAATCACAGGCGCCAACAACTTCACCACAGGTTCCGGGGAGCAATCACCGATCGAATCGGATGACGTGCGAAAGACGCCGTTCTTCCACATGGACGGCGGCGGCATCAAAATCTACGCACGCTCCTATCCCAGGATTGAACATGTCGAGGTCTCCGGGAATTACACGAGTCCTTGCGGGGCCGGGGTTTCTGTCGAGCACCTTGGCCAGACGCAGGAGTCCGTGCTCCTTCGAAATTGCATCTTCCGCAACAACCGCACGCAGATTACGGGAGCCGCCGTCGATCTCCTGCACGGCAGCCGCGCAACAATTGAAAACTGCCTCTTTGTGGGAAATGTCTCCAACATGGGGGTTGACTACGTCGGCCTGTTGACCGGCGGCGAGTATCACCCGGACCATGGCTCCGGAGCGATGACGGTGTTCGAAGGATCTCGAGCAACGGTCAGCAAGAGCACGTTTACAGGCAACTGGAATGGCGTGGATGACAACGGCACCGAAAGCACGTACGTCGATACGATCTTCTGGAAGAACACTCTCCCAGGGGGAATCTCAACGGGCTCCCGTTATGAGCTTGATATTACGGACGGCGCCGGTGTGCGGGGATCGTTCATTCACGGCGATGTCAATGATCTCAGGAGAACGATCAACCGGGATTTGAACACCATCGATCCCCCTGATCCCCGTTTCGACGCGCAGTTCTCTCCTCAAGCGACCCAGTACGCTGGAGTGGGATATCGACCGGTGAACTCGCCGAAGGCAGAACGCAGAACACGCCGGCCGTAGCAGCGCGTGCTCACCCGGTTCTTACTGTTCGCGCACGTCGATGCGCGAATTCATCTTGAACGGTGGTTGAACGGTTTGTTTCTTGCCCGAGGGCCACAGCACTTCGATGCTGTCGACCGCCTCGGCCGCGCCGAGCCCGAAGTACAGCGGATACACGCTGTGCGACAGATATCCCGAGTTGCCGTCCATGACC
>JBBQEJ010000296.1:0-4388 GCA_038320555.1 Vicinamibacterales bacterium
CCCACATCCCGACGTAATCGGCGAACCGTGACCGGAAGATTACCCGGCCCCCGCGCGGGATCGAGACCGTATCCATCCAGCGCGGCGCGCCGAGAACGTTGTGCAGGCGGCCCTCTTCGTCCGGCACGTCGATCCGCGTCACCCAGCAGGGATTGACGTGAATGTGGAACGGATGGTCCGCGCCCTTGGTCGTGATCTGAAACTCGGGATCGCGCGCGAACCGAGCCTGACCCTCCGCGCGGCTGACGGGATATGCCTGATAGTGCCCGGCGTCTTGTCCCGGCTGCTTGAACTTGTCTTTGTTGGTGTGGCTCCAGAGCGATATCGAGCAGTTGTACACCACCCACTCCTCGGCTGTGTCGACGAGCGCCCTGGGGTGATGCGGATCGTGATGCCCGAATTTTTCCGGCGCCGGCGGATTCTTGACCGTCGCCAGGTCGAACTTGCCGTTTACCGCCATCGTCCGTGAGAACGGCGGGAGCAGCACCCGCGCGCCGTCGATCTCGTCCCACAGGCGGCCCTTGTACTCCGGATGCTGGCGGACAAATGCTTCGGGGACCTCAATCAACGGAAAGTCGGTGGGTCCGTGGCCTGTGGATGGGCGGGGATCGAGTCGGCCGATTTGAAGGCGGACGCGTTTGCCTCTTTTAGAAGCACGCCGAACTGCGCGCACTGCTCGCGTCGTACGAGAGCTTCCTGGCCGCAAACAATCGTGGCGACATGGCCGTCGTCTACGAAGAGGCTGTCAAGCATCCCGACTGGTGCCCGATTCAGCCGGAGGACTGCTGGACCGAGCTGCCCGACGCGCTATGGACTCCGTCGCAGCGTAGGTTGATCGGCGCGATGCCCGGCGAGCCGATGGACGGTATGGCCAAGTCGAGCTCGACCCCGATCTCAGAACTCACGACATTGCGGCCCTGGGGGCACCACGCGAGCTGTCCGATCTCTCGGTCGGCACACGCGAGCACCTCGCTACGCTGATCCGACTAGCCGTCGCGGCGCACCTTCAGACCGCGCTGATACTCGACGATCAGCTAGTTCACAGTGACAGCGCGAGGCTGGAAAGGTTTCGCCAACGCTTACGGTCATCCGCCTGTGAGTATTGGCACCGGGTGATCGTGTTCACGTGCCGGCCCGACGATTACCTGTCGGCAGGCGCGCAGGCAGAGGCCGATTTGGTAGCCGTCGTCGATCTGGGGGCAAAGCTCGCTCGATGAATACCCATAGGAGAGATCAAGGTGCGAACGTCGGATTACATCCAGCGGAAGTTTCAGGCGTGGGCGCGGCGGCAGGACATGGAGCTGCAAGGCAGCAAGGGTGATAACGGCGAGCCCAATTACACCCGTTCGATTGGCCTCAACATATTCGGTGGTGAACTGCATTCGAGCACAGAAGCCTCATTCAAGGAGGGACGGGGCGGCGAAAACCCGAGGCGACGTCCCAAAGCTCTGCGCCCTTCACTCGTCGGCGTCGCTGGCCGTCAATCTCTTCCAATACTGGATTGCCAGGGGTGACTATGCCGCGCTCGCTAGACTGCTCGAGGTTCCCAGCGTCGGTATTGAAGCCGTCGCTTTCGAGCAACGATAGCCGGTCTGCGACGATCCCGCGAGTCGAGGCTTCAGCGAACCACCGCACCTGGATCTCGGGATTGACTGTCGAGGCGGGTTTCGCATCGGGGTGGAGTGCAAGTTGTTCGAGCCGTACGGGCGCCTCGACCACGCCCCGCTGAAGGACCCGTATTTTCAACTGACGGGTGCGTGGGATGACATCCCGGCCTGGCGGTCGCTGGCCGACGAACTCGCCCAGGATTTCGACAGTCTTTCATCGGCTCGGTCCGGCGCAGTTGATTCGCCACGTCCTCGGGCTCAAGTTCGGCACCTCCGCCGACAAGGTGCGCCTCATCTATCTGTATTACGACGCGCTTGGTGACGAAGCGGAGCAGCATCGTCAGGAGATTGCGCGGTTTCAGTCGAAGATTGCGTCGGATCCCATTCGATTCGTCCCGTTGTCGGCGCAGGAGTTCATCCTGCGGGCCCTCCGACAACTGGGCAGTGAACATCGAGAATACGTGGACTATCTCGCCGGACGCTATCTGTGATGCGGCGGTCATGGAAATGCAGGGAGCGGGTGTGAGCTGATGGCGCCTTCCCGTCCGCTCCGGCGTGCTATTGGCTTCCGACGCAACTCTGAAACCTGATGACCGTAGCTCCCAGGTGCATCGGCGTCTTTGCGGTCACAAACTGTGACAACAAACCGCGGGCCGGGATCTTGACCGATACACAAAGAACCTGCACAATTACACATGCGCACGAACATCGATATCGACGATGATCTGATGGACCAGGCGATGCGCGCCAGCGGCAAGCCGACGAAGCGGGCAGTGGTCGAGGACGCCTTGCGGCTGCTGGTTCAGACCCGGCGGCAGGGGGCCATCAGGAAGTGGCGGGGCAAGATCGCGTGGGACGGTGATCTGGACGCCAGCCGGCGGTCGCGCGTACGCAGCTGATCGGGTCACCCGTGATCATCGTAGATACCACGGTCTGGATCGACTACCTGGCCGGTCGCGATACGTCAAAGACCGCCTGGCTCCACGCACAAGCCACTCAAGTGCCCATCGGCCTCACGGATCTCATTCTCTGCGAAATTCTGCAGGGCGTTGGGAATGCCCGGGTGGCATCGCAGCTTCTGAAAGACTTGCGTCGTTTCCACGTCTTTGACACGGGCGGCGTGGAACTCTCCGTGACCGCTGCCGATCACTACCGGGCTCTCCGCGCTCGTGGCCGAACGGTGCGAGGGACGATCGACTGCCTGATCGCCACTTTCTGCATCCTGAAAGGACACATGCTCCTCCACGACGACCGTGACTACGACGCCTTCGAGCAGGAGCTTGGCCTTTCAGTCCTTCACCCTTAGCGCGGACGAAGAGGAATAGCCCATCTTTCCAGACGCGAGATCGTGTGACCACTCCTGTCACCCCCATCATGTAATCTGGCTCCGATGGCCGGTCTGCTCGAGATTAATCAACAGTGCGACGCGTCAATCCGCTACCAACTCTTCCACCGCACGGCGAGCGCATTGCTGGAGGCGAGGCGCTTCTTCGCGCGCGGCGCGGCGGTCATCGTCCACTCCTTCAGCCGAAGCCTCGAGTCGTTCGGCGACTTCCAGCATTTCGTAAGCCTGATGGGCGGGCAGATCGAAGGGCCCCGTCAGCTGGTCGCGGTCGCGCCGCGGGAAGGCGTTGAACTGTTTTTCGGATGGGCACAAGGACCGGTGTCTCTCGAGACCCCGTGATCCTGATGTCGAGCACGCGGCGATTGAATGGTGGCGCGAAACGCAACGCCATCCACCCGGTCGCCACCCCGGCCAGGTTTCCGTTGAAACAAGCGTGACCGAATCGGCATCGCCAAGCGCTCGCAGCCTCACCCGCATTCCAGCAGGATGGTGCGATCGAACGGCGTGTAGCCGGTGATGTACACCGAGAGCCCGGGCAACCTGGCTTCAGCGCCTCGCAGCTGCGTGTATCGATGCGGCGCATCGCCGGGACCAAACCGGATTTCATGACTCGCGGTGCGATACGTGCCTCGACTCTGTTCGAGTACGAACGTTCCCGGGGCGCCAGGAATTGGCCGGCACCCGTCCAGCTCTCCCCCTTCACGAAAGCACAGCTCGATCGCGACGGGCACGCCGCTCGTGCCATCCGCCCGGAGCCGCAGGCGGAAACCGTCCTTCACTTCCGTCACGTCAGCAGACTGCTCGAGCCGGCACACCTCGCTCTGGCGTCTCCGCCGGCGGCTCTCGTCCCATGTCCGCGTCGTGATCTTCTCCGCCAGCGGCTGATAATACGGCGCCTCGAGCGACTGACGGAACTCGTATGCGTTCGCGCGCTTCGCGGCAGTCTCCGGAATGAACTGTCCCTTCCCAAAAAAAGAAGTAGCGAAGCGGACTCCCTCCAGGACAGCGTCGCCGTAGCGCAGGGTGAAGAAGCGGCTGGATCCGCCAAGCACCAGAGTCGCGCTGAGCGGACCGCGGCGAATACGCGCGATGCCGATGTCATTGAACGCCTGCTCGAAGTCGTCTGGGAGCGGACGCGGCGAAGGCAGGGGCTGCGACAGCTCCGGGTATTCCAGCAGCGCGGAGAGTCGCGCGCCGTCGGGCGCGGCGCGCGCGGCGAGCGTCGCGAGCTGCCCGTCCTGATCCGTCACCGCCATGTAGGTGAGCGGAAACCAGTAGCCGGCAGACGTGCCGCGCGTGAACTGATCCTGCCGCCGCGAGATCTCGCTGACGACCTCGCCGTCGGCGTGAAGCAGGTGCTGCAACGTGCGCAGGTTGCGTCGAACGGGATCGAGCAGCTCGGGACGACGGAGCTTCGCAGCCATCACGATCAACGC
>JBBQEJ010000297.1:0-4369 GCA_038320555.1 Vicinamibacterales bacterium
CTCGCGTCTCTCCGGCGCGGAACTTCCAGAGCGCGCAGAAGGCTTTGAAGGCTTCGGCCTCGTCCGGCTGCGTGATGGTTAGCAACGTCTCGGCGGTTTTGCGGTCGTGGAACGCGGGCAGCGCGTCGGCAGAGAGGGTGAGCATCCGCTCGTCGGAAAAGTCAGTCGGTCGGCGGCCTTCGGCTAGCTCGGTACGGAGGCGCTCGCCAGTCCGCGCGGACACAAGGACGGCTTTCAAGTGCGTCGCGTTCGCAGCCGGTGCGTAACCGAGCACTTCGGCGGTGGGGGACAGCCACACGTACGTCTCTTGCACGCCGTCATCGAGTATCGGGGCGTCCTGCGCAACTTGGAGTTTGACGGGACCGACGTGCAGCGTCGCCTTGCCGTCCACGAGGGAGATGAAGTCGGGGTCACGCTTGCGCCACTCCTGGAGCGTGCTGATGGCGATACCCGTCTCGGCGCGCACGGTGCGATAGCTCGCGCCTTCGCGGAAGAGGCGAGCGGCCTTGGCGCGCTTGAAGGGGGACGTGCGCGTGTTCACGACGTGCCCCACGCATCGAGGTCACGGCGCAAGCGGGCGACGACAGAGTCTGCACGGCGCGCAGGGGCACCCTCCACCCAGCGGATGAGGGCGGCGGTGATGGCTCCGGGGAAGAGCACGGCATCGGGGCAGTCGTCGCAGCGAATCTCGTCTTCGCGAAGTTGCTCGGGCGGCCACGAGCGCAGGTCGGCAAGGACATCCTCGTGGACAGGGATGAGCGCACCGCACTTACCGCAGTAGATGGGCGCGAGCGTCACGACTGCTCGGCCAGCCAAGCCTCTAGCTCGGCGGCGTGGGCGCGGTGGGCGTCGGTCACGGTGGGCACGAGGGCTGGCTCGTTGGCCGTACGGATCACATGGGCGGCGTACTCCTGCGGGCTGAGCGGGCTAGTCCTCGGCTGGCCGGGCGCGAGTCCTATCTTCGCGTCGCGCATGGCGTCGCGCTCATCGAGGTAGCTGCGCATCTCGCCTGTCCCGAAGAAGTCCGCGCGTCGCTCGGGGGTCGGCGGTGCTCCCTGTCCTCCCGCCTCGGCGGCGGGCGGCTCCGGTCCCGATTCGGCGGGACCCGCTGCTCGGGCCTTCGCGAGCTGGTCCGCTCCGGCTCCGGCGAGGAACCGGCTGAGATTCGACTGGTCTACGCCGTAGTCGGCGGCGACGGCGACCTGAGATTCACCTGCGGCGATGCGCGCAAACAGGAGGGCGTCGGGCTGGAGCTTTGGGCGTGGTGCCATTGCATGTAGGGATCATAGCGCGAGCGATGCGCATGGAGCCGCATGGCGGCGTACGGGTGCGATCACGGTGCGAGCACGGCGGCGTCGCGCTGTACCGGCTGACGGCCTCGTCGGCACGCGAACCGGCCCGCGAACCGGCACGCCTGGCGGGCGCTCGCGGGGACAGCCTGGCCTGTGTCCCGTCGGGCGCAAGTTGGCGGCTCCGGCGGGTGTCAAACGACCCGCATGGTTGAGCCAAAAGCCCTGCAAGCTCGGCGCTAGTCGGGCGTCCGGCGCATGTACCTCGCACCCCGGCGGCCACGAGACAAGGCGCACGGGACCGAGTCGAGCGCCGTGACCGGCTAGGCCGTCGCGACGTGTGTGGGGCGCGTGAAGGACTTCGTCAACGTAGGGGGCTGGTGGTGGCGAGGCCGCGAGCAGATCGAGCAGACCCACGCCATCCTTCACCAAACAACCTTCAGTGCCAGCACCATGGAGCTCGAGCGCGGGTCGATCAAGGAAGTAGGGCCAGCCATCTCGGTCATGCACGTCAAGTGGCGCATGGTCGGTCACAAGGTTGGCGGCCCGCACCAGACCTCCGAACCCCGGAACGGCATCTGGTCGTGGGTGATCCGTGAAAGGAGTGGCGGATTGGAGATCGTCTCCGCCCACAACACCGACACGTTCGAGATGCCAGCGACGCATCCGCTCGCAGATCGTTAGACCTGACAGGGTGGAGCCTTCGCTTGGCGCTCTCTGCTCGCGCTCCGCGATCTCTGCCTCGAGTCGGGCTCGAAGCGAGGGGGTACGAAGGCACGTAACTCACAGATTGACATGCTCCTATGTCGAAAGACACAATCCACGTGTGGAGCCGGATGCAGGTCGGAGAGCTGCGACGGCAGGGGCGGGACTCGACGATTACACCGCCTGGAGCCGTGTAGGGCGGTACTCCGGATACATCGCCGCTGCCGGGCTCCTCCTGGGCACACTTCTTTTCCTACTCGATGCCACTAATGCCCTTGGGGAAAGCCCGGACTTTCACGCGACTGCTGCGGGCGCAACGCAGGACGAGGCGAATTTCTGGGTCGCTTACTTCGCCCACCAGCACCACATCCTGTGGGACATCATCGCTCGCGACACGCTGCTACCACTGGCGTTCCTGGCATTGATCGTTCTGTCGCTAGCGATCCGCAACCTGGTCGGGAACAGCCGGCCGGAAGCTCAACTGATGACGGCCTTCTTCCTCGTGGGCGGCACCGTGTCGGCTCTCTCGGATCTGATCTACCTGGGCGGAACTGAGTACTGGCGCGTGACTGGCTGGACTGCGCATCCACCGGCGTTCATGGTGACCGTCGGGAGATCCTCAGCTGCAATAGGTTCCTTGACCCGGTGGCCCGAAGCAGCGGGATTCCTGATTCTTGCCGCCGCATTGGTGTGCCTGGGGCGTCTCTGCAAGTTCCGTCACGAGTTCCCGTCTAAGCTGGGTCTGCTTGTAAATCTGGAGGCGCTCATGCTGGCGGGAATCGCGCTTGCCGGGGTCATGCAAGCGGACACCGCCTACAACATCTTCAGCCTTCTGACTGGCGTGTTGATCGGACCGGCTGTCGCGATCTGGCTCGGCTGGCACTTCGGGCGGCCGAACCCGCGTGCGGCTACGAATGACGCCGGCCCGTAACGCCTGTGGGCCCGGTCCCTGTCGTGATGCGCCGAGGCTGTTGCCGGTCAGGTTCGCCGCCAGTTCGCCGTCTCCATAGTTGTTGAATACGAGCACTAGTTGTTGAATAGGAGCACTCGCGCCGGGGCGCTTAGTGTGAACTCGAGTGGGCAGTCATGCCTATGAGCGAAGACACAAACCCGAGACACGAAGCGAGCGAAGAAGACCCGACTAACGCACGGCACACCCCGAGGATCAGCGGCGACGAACAGAACAAGGGCCAAACGAGTCACCCTGCTCTCGATGGATGACTCGGAAATCCCTCGCCGGCGATCTACGCCGTGAAGTATCGCCTCAAGGACGAGACCCGTCTGCTTGAGAAGTTGACCGAAGCTGCCGTCAAGAACGACATTCGTGCCAGACAATTACGCTGGCTTTGTAAATGACCTTCTTGGCCTCCGTATCGTATGTCTGCGTCTTTCGGACGTTGACCTCGTCGAGAAGTTCCTTCAATCCCTCGCTGACGAGCAACGCCTCGATTTCGTTTCTGGCCCGGACCGTAAGACGACGCGTCGACAACCGGCATCCCGAGTTCGAAATACGCTTTGCGTGGGTTTTCCGCCACTCACGTCGCCCTGTGGCTTCCTCTGTCGCTACGAGGGTTCCTCGTCTATGACGACTTCGTAGATCTCCGAGGATGTCCGAGTTGCTCCTCCCACCGGTGTTTGCTGGTTCAGGAACTCGTCGACGCGTCGAATGTCCTCTTCGCTGTCGCAGAGGATCACGTTCGCGCCCCGGCCGCCTTGACGGTCTGCGCCCACGATCACGCGCATGCCTGGCCGACGCTCACCGGCCGGGCCGCCAGCTCGGATGCGACTTCTGATCTCCTCGATTCGGTCATCCCAGCTTTCGCCGTCGGCTCCGTCAAAGCGTGCGATGCGTATCCACATGTCCGTGACCTCCCTGCTCAAAGGTTGACGAGGTGAAGATCCTATGACGGTGGAAACCGGCGTGCGCGTCCCTGCGCTTTCCTCCTCGCCCCGCAACGACCCCGCCGCACAGCGGAGATTCACGCAAGGCCGGGATCAATTGCTCCGGGGGAGCGGCCCTCGCGGGGAGATACGAGCACCGGCGACTGCGGCGACGCCAGCGCAGTGAAGCGAGGGCCAACCCCCCGGTGGTAATACCCGGCACAGCAGCCGAGTCCTTTCTTCGACTTCTCCGCACGACCAACAAACCAACACGGGGGGTATCGCCTCAACCAAAACGAACCAGCCCCATTAGGCTTTCCGGCTTCAGAGGTTTTGACTGCTGGCGGACGGTCAATTCACTGTCATGAGTCGCAGTGATCGTCAACTGGCCCGATCATCGGTAGGCGTCCGAGTCCGCGCCCAGCGCGAAGCGGGCCCGGTAGCGACCCGGCTCCACCTCGGTGCACTCGCCGCCGTTCCGAGCCTCGACCACC
>JBBQEJ010000298.1:0-4351 GCA_038320555.1 Vicinamibacterales bacterium
GCTGTCTGTCCGTCCAACCTCCGCCAGTCGAGCGGCGTCGGTGATTCCCGGCCGCGAGCGAAACAGGAAATCGGCAAAACTGAAGATTGCTGTCGTTCCGGCAAGCCCGACGGCAAGCGACAGCACGGCGGTGATCGTGAAGAGCGGGCTGGCGCGCAGAGTACGCACCGCGTAGCGAAGATCCTGCAGCAGAGCATCCATTGCAGGGCGAGAGGTCTCCGTAACATCGGCCCTGACGTATAGACGTTCTATACGAGAGCCACTCTGCGACAGTTCATATCGAATGTCAATAAGAGGGGTCAGTCCGATCGCAGGGCCTGAATGACGTCGACGCGCGACGCGCGCGCGGCCGGCATCAGCGACGCGAGGATCGCCGCCGCCACAAGGATCGTTGCGGCGCCGATGATGGGCAAGGGCCCCGGAATGCGGACGTCCTGGATGTAGCTGCTGGCCAATCGTGCGAGGGCGAACCCTCCGATGCCTCCGGCAACAATGCCGGCGGCCGCAATTGCTGCGCCCTCTCCGAGAACACGCGTCAGCAGATGTCGCGGCGCCGACCCGATCGCGAGGCGGATGCCAAACTCGCGTGTCCGCGCGCTGACCAAGAACGCCAGCACGCCGGCGACGCCGCCGACGGCGATCATCAGCGCCACGGCCGCGAATCCGCCAAAGACGAGTGCGTTCAGCCGGTTCGGCGCAAGGACCTCCGCGCGCACGTCCTCCAGTGTCGCGGCCTTCTCCACGGGCTGGTCGGCCGACAACTCGCGAATGATGCGCTTGATGGGAGAGACCAACCCGTACGGGTCCGTTCCCACATGGACAAAAATGCGGCCACCGCCGATTTCCTGATCGAGCGGGTGATAGACGTTCAGCGCCGGGCCTGGCACGACGTTCTGGTCGTCCACGTCGCGGGCGATGCCGACGATCCGGCGGGGCACGGAGCTGACGTCGATGAACTTCATGATGGGGTCGGTCCAGGTCAGGCGCCGGTTGAGAGCGTCGCTTTCCGGAACGGTGGGGTCCCCTGCACCCCCCTTGGCGAGCAGACGCCGCGCGACGCTCTGGCTGACGATCACGACCCGTTCGGCGTCGCGGCCGTCGGCCTCGGTGAAGTCGCGGCCGGCAATGATCGGCACGCCAAGCGCCGCGAAGAATCCGGGGGAGATGGTGCGGAGCCCCGCGCGGGGATCTTCTTCGCCGTTCGCTCGAACGTATCCTTCTACCGAAAACTGAAAGCCTGGTCCGAACCCGGCGTCGCGCCACGGCACGAGCGTCCCCACGGCGACGTGTTCAACACCGGGCAGTTCTCTGATGCGACGCATCGCCTCTTTGTAAAACGCGACGACTTGATCCGGGGTGCGTCCGTAGGACATGACAGGCACCTGCAGCGCGAGCACGTTGTGGGTCTCGAAACCGGTCGGCGCCCACTGGAGCGCGAGCAGGGTCGAGAGCAGCATTCCGGCGCCCGCCAGCAGCACAAACGACGCAGCGATCTGCGTGACGGCAAACAGGCGCAGACGGCGGTTCGTACCTGAAGTGATCCGCACTGTGCCGTTCGAGAGTCCAATCCTTTCGACCCGTCGGTGGAGGGCAGCCGCGGAACGAACGCCAGAAGGACTGCCGCCGTCAACGCCAGGCTGACGCCTACCCACAACAGGCTCGCATCGACGGTCAGATCCAGTGCGCGCACCGAGAAGCGCGCAGCGTACCGGGCGAGAATGGCCACCATCGGCCGCGCGATGAGCACGCCGAGAACTGCGCCAGCCCCGCAGAGCACCAGGCTTTCCGCCAGCAGCGTTCGCCGCAGCGCTGCGGCGCTCGCGCCAAGAGCCGCGCGGATCGCCAGCTCCCCCTCGCGCCGCACCGAGCGCGCGAGGATCAGATTCGCGACGTTCGAGCACGCAATGATGAAGACCAGTCCCGATGCTGCGAGGAGCACCAGCAGGACGGTTCTCGCAGGAGAAATGATTTGATCGCGCAGCCGCACCGCGTCGATTCGAAAGTCGGCAGTCCGGGAATACGCCTCCGGATGTTCCTGGACCATCGCGCCGTGAACAGCGCGCAGTTCGGCGCGCGCGGCCTCGAGGCTCGCCCCCGGAGCAAGGCGACCGAAGATCTCAGTCATCCGATGCACACGGCCGGTCACCATCATCGCCGAGAGGTGGTGAGGGCTCGTCACGACATTCGCGATGATTTCCGTTTCCGATGGGTAGGGAACGGACGGCTCGAGGACACCGACGATGGTCGCAGAACGCTCGCCAAGCCTGACTGTCTTCCCAATCACCGACGGATCGCTCGCCAGAGAGGTCGTCCAGAAGCGATATGTCAGCACGGCGGCGCCGGCCGCCTGCGGCCCATCGTCGGCCGGGCCGAGCAACCGGCCCAGCACCGGACGGAGTCCCATCACGTCGAAGTACGATCCGCCGACGACACCTGCGCGGACCACGCGAGGCTCGCCAAGACCGACCATCGTGAAACCGATGGTGGAAAAATCGCCAAATGTGGTCAGCGTCTTCACGCGTGCGCGGAGGTCCTGGATTTCCGGGACCGAAAACACCGTGTTCTCGTTCCCCAGGCCCCGCGCGCTCTGGCGGATGTAGATCAGGCGATTCTCGTCACGGTTGACGAGCGGCCGCAGCAGCACGCCTCGGACAACGCTGAAGATGGCGGCGTTGGCGCCAATACCAAGCGCGAGCGTGACGACGACGGTGATGGCCAGTCCTTTGACCCTGGCCAATGACCGCAGGGCGAACCGGAAATCGGTGAGGAGGTTCATGAGTGTTTTGCTGAAGTATCATCTGTCCGGCGGCGATGTTCAACTGAGATCGACGTCGATCATGTTCGGCGCACCGCCGGAAATGAATTCCCCCCTTATCAGGATCAGGGTGCCGCGCGGACGTCTCGTGCCACGATGAGTAACCGCAGCAGGAATGTCGGGCGCGCCGGGCGTCCTCCACGATCGATCCTGGCGCTATTGGCCATCGGTGCGGTCGTTGCGTTGGCGGCCGCCGGCTGGTACGGACTGCGCGGACGGTCCGGCGAATCGGCTCTCGTCAGAACTGACGACCAGAACGTCCTCCTGATCACCATCGACACGCTCCGTGCTGACGCCCTTGGCTGCTACGGCGGTCCGGCTGCGACGCCTGCTATCGATCGCCTCGCCGGTTCAGGCACCCGCTACACATTCGCGCACGCCCCGGCGCCGCTCACGCTCGTCTCTCACGCCACGATCCTGTCCGGCCTCCATCCGTTTCAGCATGGCATTCGGGACAACAGCGGCTTTCGTTTTCCGACGTCGATTCCGACGCTCGCGACCCGCCTCAAAGCGGCCGGCTTCGCAACGGGCGCATTCGTTGGCGCCTTTCCCCTCCACTCCCAGTTTGGCCTCAACCGCGGCTTCGACGTGTACGACGAGAACTTCAAGGAGAGCACGTTGCCGGCGGATTTCGCGATTTCCGAGCGCCCCGCTACGGCGGTCGTCGCGGCGGCGCGGTCCTGGATCGCGCAGCAGCGCGGACGCTGGTTTGCGTGGGTACACGTGTTCGATCCGCACGCGCCCTACCGTCCGCCGGAGCCGTTTGCCTCGCAATATGCCGGCCACGCCTATGCCGGTGAAGTGGCGGCCACGGACGCGGCGCTCGCGCCGCTTCTCGCCGACGCCGGTGCAGCGATCGGCCGGCGGACGCTCGTCGTGCTGACAGGCGATCATGGCGAAGCGCTGGGAGACCACGGCGAGCAGACGCACGGACTGTTCGCGTACGAATCGACGCTGCGCGTGCCCCTCGTCATCGCGCAGGTGGGCGGCGCGAGCCCAGGGCGGTCGGGGGGCGCCGTCTCCGATGATTCCGTACGTCACATCGACATCGTTCCGACGGTGATTGACGTGATTGGCACTCGCTCCGATCCCGGGCTGCCGGGACGCTCGCTTCTCTCACCCGCGCCGGCGATTACGGTTTCCTATTTCGAGGCGCTCTCCGCCTCACTGAACCGCGGCTGGGCGCCCCTGACCGGCGTCATCGCCGGGCACGAGAAGCTCGTGGATCTTCCGGTGCCTGAGTTGTACGACCTGACCAGTGATCCACAGGAACGGACGAACGTTGCTGATCGTGCCGGTGACCGCCGGCGCGTTCTGGAAGCGCACCTGCGTGAACTGAAAGCGGCCGGTCCGGTCGAGCGGCGTCAGGAGGATCCCGCGACATTGGCGCGGCTGAAGGCACTCGGGTACGTGTCGGGGCGCGAGGCGGGGCCGCACCAAGGTCGCTACACCGAGAACGACGACCCGAAGCGTTTGATCGAAATCGACCAGAAGATTCACGACGCGATCGACCGCTTCCAGCGGGGCGATGCCGCG
>JBBQEJ010000299.1:0-4212 GCA_038320555.1 Vicinamibacterales bacterium
CGTTCGGTGAATGGGGCAAGATCTTCCCGGACCAGGCCATGACGCTCGCGGCCATCGATCGCCTCGTCCATCACGCCACGATCCTGGAAATGAATGTCGAGAGCTATCGCCGCCGCGAAGCACTCGAGCAAAAGCGTGGTCGCGGCCGGCCAGCAACCCACGCGACAATCAAAACGACAGAGGACGACCAAGACTGATTGACGTTCCGCGTCAATCAAAGCGCTTGCCAAGAAGACGGCCAGCGTAAATTATCGCTTCGCTCGGCTGCCTCGTCTCATCCAGATTGTCGCGCCGTTCTCACACAGATTGTCGCGCTATAACGGGTGTAGGTCGGTGTGAATGCAAGACCATTCGGGCCGAACAGCAGACCTTTCAGCGGCGCCACCATGTCTTGGCCACGCGTGTTGGCGGCGCGCTTGCGGGGACTGACCTGCAGTATGGAGTGGACCTTGTCCCACAGCTCCCGGGTAATGAGCGGCTGATGTTCGCCGGGGAAGACCGTGCCCTTGTGCACGGCCTCTCCCACGTAGGTGCGGTTGTTCAGCAGGAGATAGAGGTAGCCTCGATCGATGGCGCGTTGGCGTTTGGTCAGGACACCTTCGGCCGCAAGTTCCCGGGCCAGGATTGTTGCCGAGCCGATCTTTACGAAGCGCTCGAAGATCATCCGGACCGTCGTGGCCTCGGTGTCGTTCACGACGAGCTTGCGATCCTTGACCGCGTATCCCAGCGGCGGATGCCCGCCCATCCACATGCCGCGCGACCGCGATGCTCGGAACTTGTCGCGGATTCGTTCGCCGATGACCTCGCGTTCGAACTGGGCAAATGACAACAGGATGTTGAGCGTGAGCCGGCCCATGGACGTCGTGGTGTTGAATGACTGCGTGACGCTGACGAACGTCACCTTGTTGCGGTCGAACACCTCGACGAGCTTGGCGAAATCCATCAGCGCCCGGCTGAGGCGGTCGATCTTGTAGACGACCACGATGTCGATGCATCCGGCCTCGATGTCGGCCAGCAACTGCTTCAGCGCCGGCCGTTCCAGCGTGGCGCCAGAGATGCCGCCGTCGTCATATCGGTCGCGCACCAGGACCCAACCTTCGGCCTTCTGGCTAGCGATGTAGGCTTCGCAGGAGTCGCGTTGGGCGTCGAGCGAGTTGAATTCCTGATCGAGGCCCTCTTCGCTGGACTTGCGCGTGTAGACCGCGCAGCGCAGTTTCTGCACCAGAGGCTTGTTCATGGCCGTACTCGATTTTTCAGCGAACGTGGGGGCGGAGCGCCGATATCGGGGTTGCCCCCGCCGGTTTCCCCAGCCCCCGTTCCCGAACCCGGCGTGCACCTTTCGGTATGCACCGGGCTCTCCCGTGCCGGATACGCGTAGTCGGGCATCCGCATCTTGAGCAGGTCGTGACGCCCGACCTTCAGGTCGGCGACGATCGCGACGGGACGTTGATCGACCCATCGGTATCGGGCACGGCCTGGGAGGCGCCGCCAATAGCGGCGACGAATCACGAGGCGAGGTGTCTTGGGATACTTCTTACGCAGCCAACGCCGCAGGCGATCCCACACATAGTGGTCGGTGCGCGAGAACACCCGCTTGGCGCCGTAGCAGTGCTGGTAGAAGCGTCCCCAACCGAGCAAGACGGGATTGAGGGCATCGATCGTCTCCTGGAAGGAGAGCCGAACGTGCCCCCGGGTTGTGTACTGCTTGATGCGACGCTGGAAGTACTTGACCCGCGCCGTCGGGATTTCGATGCGGGGCCAATAGCCCCACCTGTCATGCCAGCGGAGACGGACACGATGACCGAGGAACTCAAAACCCTCGGTGAGCGAGGTGACGTGCGTCTTCTCCGGCGAGAGCGTGAGCTTCATCTCGTTGCGGAGGAAGACGGCAAGTTCTTCCTTCTCGGCACGGGCCTGTTCCTCGGTCCCGTTGACGAGCACCACAAAATCGTCGGCGTATCGAATGGGTAGGAACACCGGTCGTCCCGCCTTGCGCTCATAGTGACGGAACTTGCGGATCGCATCGCCGGGGCGGGCATACGGCTTGCCGTCGCGTGTGAGACGCGGCGAGACGTACTTTGCGTAACGTCTCTCGATGTCCGCCAGCATGATGTTGGCGAGCAGGGGAGAGAGAACGCCGCCCTGCGGGGTGCCGGCCTTGGTGCGCACGAGCGCACCTTCGGACAGCACCCCCGCCTTGAGGAATGCTCTAACGAGTCGCGTCACCCGTCTGTCCGCGACACGCCGGCGAAGGCATGTCATGACATGGTGGTGAGTGTGCCCAACTGATCAATGACCGACAGTCAAAGGAGCTGTCTCACTCTGAGATGAGCAGAGTCGAAAGGGGACCGCAAGTCGCGAGTGCGATTCGACACTCGTGATGAAATGCGCAGAGCGGTCTTAACTGTCCGGACAGGGCGCTGTCTCGCCCACGCCGGGCTACCGCAGGATCCATGAGACCGACGGGCCGTAGCGCGTTATGCCGGCCTCACTGGCTCACCCGACGAGAGCGGGAGGAAACGCCGCAGGTGTTGATCCCGAATCACCACGAGGGTTATCTAAGCTGGGCGGACTACGAAAGGAATCTCAGCCTGATCGCAGACAATGCCAACGGCAAGAACCCGATGAGCCGCGGTGCGCTGCGCCGGGGCGAGGCTCTGCTCGCCGGCCTGCTACGCTGTGGCCATTGCGGGCGCAAGCTGCATGTCGCTTACTCCGGCAAGGACGGCAATACCGGGCGCTATCACTGCCAGGGGGGCTTCATTAATCACGGTGGCGATCGCTGTATCTCGTTCGGTGGCATGCGGATCGATCGTGACGTCGGCGCCGAGGTAATCGAGCGCCTGCAGCCACTCGGCATCGAGGCCGCGCTGGCGGCGCAGGCCGCGCGCAGCCGTGCAAGCGAGGACAAGCGGCGGCAGGTGGAACTGGCACTGGAGCAGGCCCACTACGAGGTCGGCCGCGCGCGTCGCCAATACGATGCCGTCGATCCCGACAACCGCCTCGTCGCTGCCGAGCTGGAAACGCGATGGAACGAGCGGCTGGCGGTCCTCCGCAATCTGGAGACTGAGCTGGAGGGACTGGCGACATCACCCGCAACTGACCTCACCCCTGCCGATCGCGAGCGGCTGTTGACGCTCGGCGCCGATCTGCAAAGGGCGTGGACGAGCCCGGGTGTGACACCAGAGACAAGGAAGCGCATCGTGCGGACGCTGCTCGACGAAATCGTCGTCCGCGTCGAAGACAACGAGCTCGGTCTGGTGATCCGCTGGCACGGCGGCGACCACTCGGCTCTCAAGGTCAAGAAGAACCGCACAGGTCAGCATCGCTGGAGTGCCGCGGGGGAGACTGTCGATCTGGTGCGTGTTCTGGCGCGGCAGATGCCGGATAAGTCGATTGCCTCGGTGCTCAACCGAGCCGGCAAGACGACAGGGCGAGGCAACGGCTGGACGCAGTCACGAGTGTGCAGCCTGCGTAGTCACAATGCGATTGCGACCTATCGCGAGGGCGAGCGCCGGGAGCGCGGCGAGGTCACCCTCGATGAGGCTGCGGCAGCTCTATCCGTCAGTCCGTCGACGGTGCGACGTCTGATCAAGGACGCCCAGCTCGCGGCGAGCCAGCTCTGCAAGGGAGCTCCTTGGATAATCAGGGCGGCTGATCTGGAGCGCGCCGATGTCAAGCGTGCCGCCACTGCGCGGCGCCTCCGACGTCCGGCGATCCGCTACAAAAAGCGCTTGAACTCTAACGACATAGACAGGTGAGCATTATGAATCCGGCTCGGTGCCGCCGATAAAGATCGCATTACGCTTGGCGTCCAGGAAAGCTCCGGCGGCGAGTTCGCGAACTTGGCCTTCGTCGATCGGCGTATCGGAGAAGACGAACTTGTCCAGATCTTTGAGAACCGGGAACTTGGCGCCGCCGATGCGATAGCTGATCGAGCGGGCCTGCCGGTGTGTGCGTTCGGCCCGGATCAGGCTGGCGATCAGGGGATAGATCTCATCGCGCCGGGCAAGACCTTTGCCGGCAATCTCATCGAAGCTGGCGCGCATGCCGTAGAGCTTCAGTTCGCTCATGGCTTCCAGAATCTCGTGGCGTTCCATCAGGCGATCTTCCTTATGCTGTCGTAGCGGCCACAATCGGCCGCGGGTTCGACCTTCAGGCGAAGCGCGTCGGGCGTGGTGATGCTGGGCGGCACTGCGGGCTGCTGCCGGC
>JBBQEJ010000300.1:0-4186 GCA_038320555.1 Vicinamibacterales bacterium
TGGCGTGATCCGAAGCAGATGACCTGGCCGTCGGCCGTGCCGACGACCTAGCCTTGGGGACGGCCGGGGCGGACGTCACGGGCGAGGCGGCTTCGTATTCCCAGACAGTCTTGCCGCTGGCGAGATCGAGCCCGTAGACGCGGTCGTCGTTGGGGCCGACGAATACGCGGCCGCCGGCGATCGCCGGCGACGAGTCGTCGCGGGCGCGCGTGGTGAACGTCCAGAGCGGCTTGCCAAAGGGCCAGCATCGTCCCCCAACATCTGCAGCCGGATCTCGACTGTCTCGGCAGGCTTCACTTGGATCTCCGACCTCACTGATCGCCGTGGGCCGCTGAAATTGGGCGAGCCCGGTGCCCATCGGCTGCGCGTCTCAACAGAGATTGCGAGCGCGCCGGTCTCGAGCCGAGAGACGAGTATGCCGTAGATATCGAGCGTCACACTCCCATCGACGATGCTGTCGAAGTAGAAGCGGAAAGGGCGATTTGGCACACCCCGGACAGAGAGAGGGGCCCTGACCTCGCCATCCGAGGCAGCCGGGATCGCGGTCCTACTCACCCTGACGAAGACATCCTGCGTGAGGTCGCGTGCCGTCTCGGTTTCGCCGACCGCTCGGCAGAAGTACTTGAACAGGCGGCGTTGGTGGGCGGCGAAGAGCGCAGCGGTGTCGTCGGCCATGCCTCACTACACTAAGAACGGGGCACAGAGCCGATCCTCTCAACGGGCCAATCAGTCCAGATCAGACCCGGCTCTGCTGCTATAGGGGAGTACGCGTGACTTGTTGGGGCCGCCGAAAATTGAGCAGATCCACCGGGGTTACCGGATCGGGGCCGTGGCGTGCGCGAACCGCTCGGTGGCCACTGTCGAAGGGCGACCCTTGCCTCCCTCGATTCGGGCAAGGTACAACTGCGATGTCTTCATGCGGCGCGCGAGCTGTGTCTGCGACAATCCAGCCCGTGTTCTCGCTTGGATCAGCGCCTCGGCCAGTTGGAACTCTCCCTCCAGCGCATCGTAGGCAGCCTTATACTCAGGATCTCTACTCCAGCGACGGTGCAGTTCCTTGACCTTGGCCGGCAGTCTGCTATCGCGCAACTTTTGCGGGCGTGATCACGATGTTGCGGTAGTCCACGGGACCGTGATCACCTTGGAGCAGCAGCGATCCGGGGTCCGCTTCGGCGCTGTCGAGCGCGCCGCCGGTAATTCCCGGGATCTCCCGGTTGCAGATGACGGTCGTGCCGTTCAGCTCGTACGTGAGCATCCGGCCCACGAGCGTGACATCCATTGCTTGCCACTCGCCGGCAGCCCTGGCCACGTTCTCGCTCGGCGCAATGAAGCCGTAGAGTCCGCCGAGATGATGTGACGATGGCTCGAGGCCGGCGGCGTCGTCGACCTGGAGCTCGTAGCGGCCCCGAAGGTACACGCCGCTGTTCGACTCTTTCGGCACGCGCAACTCCAGGTGCAGCTTGAAGTCGTCAAATTTCTGATCCGTGACGAGGTTGGCGCCGCTGTTCGCGTTCTGCAGAATGCTGCCGACCGCGCGCCACTGGTTGTCGCGCCGTCCGACCGGCTGCCACCCGTCGAGTGATTTGCCGTTGAACAGCGTGATCGGTTCGCCCCAGGCCGGCCGCCCGGCCCGCCGCAGCGACGGTGCCCGCATACCGGCCCATGTCGCCTTCTGGCCGTCACCCATCGTCATCGAACCCGTGATGCGATCGCCCTCGAGCCGTCCCTCGAACGTGATGTCGCGGGGATTGCTCTCCCACTGTGGCGGGATGGCGAAGCGGAACGTGCCGTCAGTGAGCTCGATCTTGGCGATCGGCCGCGCGCTGCCGCCGGATCCCACGAATTGTCCGACCAGTGTGGCCGTGCCGGACCGTTCCACCTCGAGCCACGACGGCGACGTCTGTGTGCCGCTCTGTACCACGAGATCCCATCGGCCCAGCAGCGCGTCGGATGCGGCGGGCGACTGTGCAAGAGTTCCCGAGTACCCCGCGGCCGCGAGTATCAACGCGGCGCCGATTGCGACGCGAGCAATCATGATTCCTCCTCGAGCCCACTTCGGCATACGTGGGTGCATCCTACAATAAGCGCATTTTGACAACATCGAACCGAAGATAAAAGGTACGCCCATCGCGCAATTCAGTTGGGCTGTCGACCCTGGGCTTATGCCTGCCATTGACTGCGAAGAGCTCGTTCCCCGTACCCAGGAGCCCTGCCTTTGGACCAGCGAATCGCCTTCGTGACATGTGAGCGGCTGCCGGATATCCATGTGACGATCGACTTGTCGCCACTGCGCTGCAGCATTGCGGATTCCAGGTGACGGCGGCCGTCTGGAACGACCCGGCTGTCGACTGGCGGCAGTTCGCATCCGTCGTGATTCGAGCGGCCTGGGACTATCACCTCGACGAAGCCCGGTATGCCGCCTGGCTGCATCGGTGCGAGACGGAACAGGTCAACTTATGGAACCCCGCTCCGGCGGTGCTCGCGAACATCGACAAGCGATATCTCGCCGACTTCGTGGATGCCGGCGTCGCGATCGTTCCGATCGAATACCTGGAGCGCGGCCGGAGACAGTCGCTGCGCACGCTGCTCGAGCGCCGCAACTGGACGCGAGCTGTCGTCAAGCCGGCGGTGTCGGCGAGCGCCTATCGCACCTGGCGCACGTCGCTCGCGACGGCCGCGGCCGACCAGAAGCAGTTGGATGAAGAGGTGATGCGGCGGTCGCTGCTGGTGCGTTCGCCGACGAGGTCGTCACGTCGGGAGAGTGGTCGGTCGTGTTCTTCGACGGCGAGTACAGTCACGCCGTGCTGAAGAAGCCGGCGTCCGGCGACTTCCGCGTGCAGGAGGAGCTGGGCGGCCACGGCGAACCGCAGGATCCCTCGCCCGCGATCGTCGAGCAGGCGCGCCGTGTGCTGTCACAGGCGGCCGGGCCCCTGCTCTACGCCCGCGTCGACGGGATCGAGCGTGACGGGGGGTTCGTCCTGATGGAGCTGGAAATCAACGAACCGTTTCTCTACATTGGCTCGTCGAGTGGGGCCGCGAAAAGCTTCGCGGATGCGATTGTTCGCACGACTGCCAGAACCCTGTGCAATTCGCCCTAAGGCATCGACTCGCTCCAGCCAGCATCGGTAAACCACGTCATCGCCCACCTTCAGGCTCGAACCGCGCGTTCGGCTTCATGAATCGCGCCAGGAAAGGGGACGTCCGGCTCTCTGGCGTGCGGGACACCTCTATCGGTGTGCCAGCGGCAACCACGCGGCCGCCCTCTTCTCCGGTCCCAGGGCCAATGTCGATGACGTAGTCGCTCGCCGCGACGACGCGCATGTCATGTTCCACCACGATGACGGTGTTGCCCGATTCGACCAGCCCGTCGAGTTGCGCCATGAGCTTGTTGACGTCCTCAGCGTGCAGTCCGGTCGTGGGCGCATCGAGCACATGGAGAGTGGTGCCGCGCTGCACTCGCTGGAGCTCTGTCGCCAGCTTGATTCGCTGCGCCTCGCCTCCGGAGAGCTCAGTCGCCGCCTGACCGAGCCGCAGGTAGCCCAGGCCCACTTCGCGGACCACGGCGAGCGCACGACGGAGGTGGGATGTTGGTCGGCGAAGAATTCAAAGGCCGTATCGACCGTCATGTCCAACACGTCGGCGATGCTCTTGTGGCGGTACTTGATCTCGAGCGTCTTCGCGTTGTACCGGGCGCCGTGGCACGTCTGGCACGGCGCATAAACGCTGGGCAGGCCGCGACCTTCCGCCTCTTGCGCAAGCGTCGGGTAGTCGGTGTAGCCCTTGGCCCCGTATGCGTGCAGCCAGCGTGCCAGGAGCCTTCGAACTCACGCACCACATCAGACTGCCTGTCGGGCTGAGGCATGGGTCGTCACCGGAGTGCGTTTGTGGATCGCGAGGGGCCGGACGCAGGTCGCGAATCGTCGCGACTTTCATGCGCAGCCGCTTCCTTACTGGTCTTCTCCGCGCGCTTGGCGCTCTCTGCGTGAACCCGCCGGAACAGGTCACCGGACCGTCCGAGCGAATTGGCTAATCTGACAAAGTCGCGCTAGTTCATGCGAAGCGCGTCCGCGGCGTCGATGTTGACTGCTGCTCCAGCGTGTTGTTCCATGCGATCACCCGGGCTCCCGTCAGTTCAATGTCGACTCACGGCGGCTGTGGTCCTTGTACCAACTCATCATGTACAGCG
>JBBQEJ010000301.1:0-4116 GCA_038320555.1 Vicinamibacterales bacterium
AATTGCGGATTGACCATTGCTGCGGCGACCTCATCGATACGGTTCGGGTATCCCTAATCGGCGCAGCGATGATGGTCAGAGTGGCGTAGGCTACGCTGGTGGGCCAGCTAAAGACGCCCCCTCAGTGGAATCGAGCCGCGATGAGCGCTCTCGTGGGGCGAGTCTGGGAGGCGGCCGCAGTCCTTGCCGTGTTCGTCGCGCTCACGTCGGGAATGATGTGGCAGCAGGTGCGGCACATCGGCGACAGCGCCGTGCCACATCAGGACGTCTACTTCAACATGTGGCGCCTGCAATGGGTCGCTCATGCGCTCGCGACGTCGCCAAAAAATCTCTTCAACGGCAACATTTTCTATCCGGAGCCCCGCACGCTGACGTTTTCCGACGCGATGCTCGTTGAGGGCGTCACTGCGGCGCCGCTCAGCTGGCTTGGCGTCCGGCCGGTTCTCATTCACAACATCATGCTGCTCGGCGCGATCGTCATGTCGAGCGCCGGGATGTTTGCCCTCGTTCGCTATCTCACAGGGAGTCGCGGCGCCGGGCTGCTGGCAGGTGCGATCTTCGGCTTCGCGCCGTATCGGTTCGAACACCTCATGCACATGGAGCTGCAGTGGACCATGTGGATGCCGCTCGCGTTTCTCGCGATGCATCGGACGTTCGATTCCGGCCGGATGCGCGACGGCCTTGCGACGGGCGCCGCGATGGCGCTCCAAATGCTGTCCAGCATCTATTACGGGATGTTTCTCGGAGTTCTGCTGACCGTCGCCGGAGTTGTAATGATGATCGGGGGGAGGGGGACTCATGTTCGGCGCGCGATGATTCCGCTCGCCACAGGCGCAGTGCTGGCAGCCTCGGTGGTCGTCCTGTATGCGCAACCGTATCTCGCCACACGCGGTCGCGTGGGAGAACGGCAGCCAGAAGAGGTTCGCATGTTCGGCGCACGGCCTGCGGATTATCTCGTGGCGCCGCCAACCAACTGGCTGTACGGCAAGCTCTTCGAGAGTCTCGGGCGACCGGAGCGGCGCCTGTTCCCGGGGGCGGTTCCATTTCTGCTCGCGATAGTTGGTGTGCTGCTGCGTCCTCCGTCACGCGTCGGCATCGTGTATTTCCTGATGCTCGTCGCCGCGTTTGAAGCGTCGTTCGGCTTTCGCGGGTACTCCTACACTTTTCTCTACGAGCAGATTGCCGCGTTTCGCGGATTGCGGGCGCCGGCGCGGCTCGGGATCTTCGTCGTGTTCTCGCTGGCGGTCCTTGCGGGTTTCGGCTACGTGTGGCTTGCCGCGGCGCTCCGCGCGCGGGCGCGTCTTGTTCTCCTGGCCACGCTCCTCACCGCGGTGCTCGTCGAGGACTTTACCTCGGTGCCGCTCGTTACGTATCCGAACACGGTCTCTCCTGTGTACCGTCTGCTGGCGCAGCAGCCCTGGGGCGTTGTTGCCGAATTCCCGATGCCCAAGGTCGACAGCCTCCCTGGCCCGGATCCTAAGTACGCTTACCTGTCCGTATTTCACTGGAAACCGATCATCAACGGCTACAGTGGGTTCTACCCGCCTTCCTATATTCGCCGCATCCTGGATCTGCGCCGATTTCCTGAGCCGTTTTCCCTGCGCGTTCTTCGCCGGGCGGATGTTCGATACATGGTCATTCATGAGAGTGGGTATGGGGAGGACCGTGCGGCGTACGACGAGACCCTGCGCACGCTCGACAATGAGGAAGGCGTACGGAAGCTCGGCGTTTTCAGCGACGGCGAGGCCTCCGCCACGCTCTACGTGCTCCGCTGAGTCGCCACCTCCGACAAAACCAAACTATCATCGGCCCGTGTTCGTCAAAGTTTGGTCAATGATGCTGCGCGTCACGGCACTAACCCTACTGTTGTTCTGCATTAACCCTTCAGTCGTTTCGGCGCAGCAGAAACCTTCAACTCACGGCACCGTGCCGGTCGTTCAAGCGATCCGCGCCACGGCTCCAATCGTCGTCGACGGGCAGCTGAACGACGAGGTGTGGCTGCAGGCGCCCGCAGCCACCGAGTTTACCCAGCGCGAACCGGAGGAGGGCAAACCGGCGACCGAAGCCACCCAACTGCGGATCGCGTACGACGATACCGCGCTGTATGTGGGCGCCCGGTTGAAGGATCGGGAACCCGCGCGAATCGCGCGGCAACTCGCCAGGCGCGATCAGGATGCCGAAGCGGATAGCTTCACGGTCATGCTCGATCCGGCCCACGATCACCTGACCGGCGCATCGTTTTCCGTTACGGCCGCCGGCGTGCAGCTCGACGCCACGATCTTCAACGATGAGGCGCAGGACCAGTCGTGGGACGCGGTGTGGCAGTCGGCCATCACGGTGGATGAGTCCGGCTGGTCTGTCGAGATGCGCATCCCGTATTCACAACTGCGGTTTCCCTCGGCTGATCGCCTCACGTTCGGCATCAACGCTATGCGCTACATCCAGCGGAAGAAGGAGCAGGCGTGGCTTGTGCGCGTGCCGAAGACCGAGAGCGGCCTGGCGTCGCGCATGGGACATCTCGAGGGGTTGAATGGCATCGTGCCCCATCGGACGGTCGAGTTCCTGCCGTATGTGGTCAGCCGCGGCGAATTCATCGAGCGCTCGTCGCCGAGCGATCCGTTCAACGACGGTGCCCGCGCGTTTGCCGGCATGGGCGTCGACCTGAAATACCGGGTGAGCAGCAATCTGTCGCTCGACGGCACGATCAATCCGGATTTTGGCCAGGTGGAGGTCGATCCGGCCGTTGTGAACCTCACGGCCTTCGAAACGTTCTTCGAAGAGAAACGCCCGTTTTTCATCGAAGGCGCGAACATCTTCAGCAACTTCGGGCAGACCGGCGCCAACAACTTCTGGGGGTTCAATCGCGGCGAACCCATCATCTTCTACTCGAGACGGATCGGCCGATCGCCGCAGGGGTCCGCGACCGGTGATTTTGTCGACTCACCGACGGCGACGACGATCCTTGGCGCGGCGAAGCTGACGGGGAAGACGCGGCACGGCTGGAGCCTGGGCCTGCTCGATGCGGTCACAGGTCGCGAGCGCGCGAAGACGGTAACCGACGGCGTGGACGCCAGGACGCAAGTCGAGCCGCTCTCGAACTACCTCGTCATTCGTGCACAACGGGAGATCACCAAGCGTGGCGCGCTCGGAGTTCTCGCGACGGCGGTGAATCGCGATCTCTCGGCTCCCGAGCTTCACGAGGAGCTACCAGCGCAGGCCTACGTGGCAGGCGTCGACGGGCACTATTTCCTCGATCAAAAACGTGACTGGGTGATTCACGGCCGGATCGCTGGGAGCCAGCTTCAGGGCAGCACCAGCGCCATCGGTCGGCTGCAGCAGGCGCCGCAACGCTATTTCCAGCGTCCGGACGCTGCGCATCTCGAATTCGATCCCGCGGCAACGATGCTGCGGGGCTGGACGGGCAGTGTGAATCTGAACCGCCAGAGCGGCATTCATGGACTGAACGCTGCGTTGTGGGCAGTCAGCCCGGGGTTCGATTCGAGCGATGCCGGGTTCAATTTCATGAGCGATCGCGCCGGGATGCACGTCGTGTATCAGTGGAAGAATCCGAAGGTGACCAGGGTTGCCCGCCAGCGGTTTGCGGCGGTCTCCAAGTTCTACACATGGAATTACGGGCGCGACGTGCAAACTGACGGTCTTTTTGCCTTTGGAAACGTGGAGTTCAAGAACTACTGGACGGTTTTCGCCAACGCTCTGTATTTTCGACGCGCGCAGGACGACCGCGGGACGCGCGGCGGCCCTTCGATGGCCACACCGCCGGCCGAGGGTGCTTTCATGGGCGTGGAAAGCGACAGCCGAAAACGCCTCCGGTTGTCCGTGAACAGCAACTATGAAAGCAATGCGGCCGGAGGCTGGAACGTGAATGCGGGCCTCAATCTCCGGTTCATTCCGACATCATCGCTGGAGATTTCAAGCGGCCCCAACCTCGGCCGGACGCACGCGCTGGCGCAATACGTGTGGGCGCTCACGAGAAGGCGCGTAAATCTGGACTGCCCGCCGCAGTGAGTCCTGTCTGGGGCTCTGATCTTTCCTGAATCATAAAAACAATGACGGGGCTGTGGGCGCTGTGGAAAACCGTCTGCGGTTTTCCAAAGA
>JBBQEJ010000302.1:0-4096 GCA_038320555.1 Vicinamibacterales bacterium
CAGCCGCCAGCCGCCAGCCGCCAGCCGCCAGCCGCCAGCCGCCAGCCGCCAGGGCTACGCTTTGGCGACCGCAACCGATGCGGGACGCAGGACATCCTCGCCGATCGTGTAGCCATGACGGACGATGCCTACGACCCGGCCATCGTCTACGGGGGTTGCCGCGGGTACGGTGGAGATGGCTTCGTGTTTCAGGGGATCGAACTCGGCGCCCGCGGCGTCTATCCGCTTCACCCCGAGGCTCTCGAGCTTGGAGAGAAACTGCCGCCGCACCATCTCGACGCCTTGCAGGAGCGCGTCGGGAGGCGCCCCCTGACGTGACGAATCGATCGCCCGATCGAGGTTGTCGACGACCTCGAGCAGATCCGCGAGAATCTCCCGGCGGCCGCGCTCGATGTCCTTCGAGATCTCACGCCGCAGCCGCAGCCGCGACTCCTCGAATTCACTCGCGGCCTGCCGGTATTTCGCGATGTACTCCGTGGCAAGGCGGTCCTTCTCAGCGAGTTGCTGTTCCAGCTCCTCGACGTAGCTCGGCTTGCTCGAACGGTCTGCCGGCGCTTGGTCGTCGCCGCGCGCCCACCAGCGGCGATCCACGACCTTCACTGGTATTTCGACTTCTTTATCGGTCATTGAAATCCCTTATTGTGCCGGCACGGGTGCGGGCCTTGCTTGGAATGCAAAGCCGAGGCGTCTGTCTTCGAGGGTGATCGTCACCGTGCCCCCGTGCTCCAGGCGGCCGAACAGGATTTCATCGGTCAGCGGGTCGCGCACGTCGGTCTGGATCACGCGGGCGAGCGGGCGTGCGCCGTACACGGGGTCGTAGCCCTTTTCCGCGAGCCATGCGCGCGCGGTCGGTTCGAGCGTGATGGCAATGCGCCGCTCGGCGAGCTGCGCCTCGAGCTGCAGCACGAACTTCTCGACAATGGTTTCCATGACGGCCGGCGTGAGCGGATCGAAAGACACGATCGCGTCCAGCCGATTGCGGAATTCCGGGCTGAACACTTTCTCGATGGCCTTTTTCGATCGCTGGTGCGCCGCCTTCTGGCGGCTGTCGACCACCCGTGCTGAGACGCCGCTCTCCCAGAACCCGATGCTGGCGCCGCTCAGCTCCCGCGACCCGGCGTTGGACGTCATGATCAGGACGACTTGACGGAAATCCGCTTTGCGGCCATTGTTGTCCGTCAACGTCGCGTGGTCCATGACCTGCAACAGAATGTTGAAAATGTCCGGATGGGCCTTCTCGATTTCGTCGAGGAGCAGTACCGCGTACGGATGCTGGCGAACCGCGTCGACGAGCAAGCCACCCTGTTCGAATCCGACATACCCCGGAGGCGCGCCGATGAGTCTCGCGACGGCGTGCTTTTCCATGTACTCGCTCATGTCGTAGCGCATGAACTCGTTGCCGAGGTGCAGGGCGAGCTGTTTGGCGAGCTCGGTCTTGCCGACTCCCGTCGGGCCGGTGAACAGGAAGCACCCGGCGGGCCGATCCGGCTGTCCCAGCCCGGCGCGCGACCGCTTGATCGCACTCGCCACCGTGCGCACCGCCTCGGCCTGGCCGAAGACGACGCGGCCGAGCGATTCTTCGAGCCCCTTCAGTCGATCCTTATCCGATGAGGACGCCTGCTTTGCCGGGATGCGGGCCATTCGCGCCACGACTTCTTCCATCTGCTCCGCGCCGATTTCGGCCACCTCCGCGGCGGCCGCCTCCGAGACTGCGCGTCTCGCGCCGGTCTTGAGCCGCATTTTGGCGCCCGCTTCATCGAGCAGATCGATCGCGCTATCTGGCAGCTTGTAGTCGCGAAGGTGGCGCGCCGCGAGCTTTGCCGCAGCCTCGAGCGCGTCGTCCGTATATCGCACACGGTGATGCGCCTCGTACCGGGATCGCAGCCCCTGGAGAATCCGTACCGTTTCCGGAATGGACGGCTCGTCGATGGTGATCTTCTGCAGGCGCCTGGCGAGTGCGCGATCCTTCTCGATGTGCTTGAATTCCTCGTGCGTCGTCGATCCGACGACGCGTAACTGACCGGCGGTGAGGATCGGTTTGATCAGCGTCGCGAGATCCATCGTGCCGCCTGTCGTCGCGCCTGCGCCGACAGTGGAATGGATTTCGTCGATGAAGAGGATTGGCATCGGCCGCTTCGCCAGCGCAGTGATGACGGCTTTGAACCGCTCCTCGAAATCACCGCGAAAGCGCGTGCCGGCCAGGAGCGCGCCCGTATCGAGAGAGAAGACTTCAGCCCCCTCGAGCAGATCGGGAACGTCGTCGCCGAGCAGGCGCGTCGCGAGTCCTTCAGCGAGCGCCGTCTTGCCGACGCCCGCATCGCCGACAAACACCGGGTTGTTCTTCCGCCGCCGGCACAGGATCTCGATCGTTCGCTGCAGTTCGTCGCTGCGTCCGATCAGGGGGTCCAGCTCGCCGGCGCGCGCGCGATCGGTGAGGTTCAAGGCGTAGGCCGAGAGGGGATCGCGCGAGGTCGCCGTCCCTCGTTCCCCTTGCCCCGCTTCCGCTTCATCGGTGTCGCCGTCCGGGATCGTGCCGCCGCCGGCGGAGGGTACCTTGCTGATGCCGTGCGTGATGTACTCGAGGATGTCGAGCCGGGTGATGCCCTGGTTCGTGAGCAACTGCGCGGCGTAGGACTTGTTCTGCTGCAGCGTGGCCGCGAGCACATCCCCCGACTGAACCTCCTGCCGGCCGGCGCTCTGCACATGAAGGACCGCGGTCTGAAGGACGCGCCGGAACGCGAGCGTTTGCTCGGGCTCTTTCTGCTGCCCGCGGCCGTACTGCTCCACCGACTCCTTCAAGTACTTGTCCAGATCCCGGCGCAACTGGGGCAGATCCGCCCCGCATGCGGCGAGAATACGCTCGCCATCCTGGTCGTGCGCGAGCGCGTACAACAAGTGCTCGAGCGTCAGGTGCGTGTGATGCCTCGCGGTCGCCTCCCGATAGGCCACCGTCAGCACGATCTCAAGAGCCTGGCTGAACAATCTCTAATCCCTGATCCCTTATCTCTAATCAATCCCGAATCGCGAATCCCGAATCCCGAATCGCGAACCGCGAACCGCGAACTATTCCGGCTCCATGGCGGCGCGCAACGGAAAGCCGTGATCCCGAGCGGATTCCATCACGGCGTCCACCTTGGTCTCTGCAACCTCATGCGGATACACGCCACAGAGCCCCTTGCCTCGCGTGTGGACCATCATCATGATTCGGAACGCCTCGGCCGGTTGCTTGTTGAAGATCGTTTCGAGCACTTCGACCACGAAGTCCATCGTCGTGTAGTCGTCGTTCAGCAGCACGACCTTGTAGAGCTCCGGCTTTTTCGTTTCCTGCTTCGTGCGCTCGAGAATTTCGCCGTCAGTCTGGCGGTCGGGTCCGGCCATGGCTCTCCTCTGATTCTAGCAGGACAGCACCGCGACCATGACAAAGCTCAGATTACCCTGAGCTGGTTGCTGATATAAGATCCCCTTTCAGCCATGATTACGCTCGCCGCCGGACTCGACTACATCGACCTCAACTTTCTCGGTGTCCCGGAAATCATTGCGACGGCGGTTCTTCACGGCTCCGCGGGCGTGGCGCTCATCGATCCGGGGCCGTCGACGACCCTCGAGGGCCTGAAGCAGTCGCTTCGGCGCAAAGGCATTTCCCTCGATGACGTTCGACAGATCCTGCTGACCCACATCCATCTCGACCATGCAGGCGCGACCGGATCGCTCGTACGCGAGAACCCCGGGATTGACGTGTTCGTCCACGAGCGCGGCGCACCGCACATGATTGAGCCGTCGAGACTGCTGGCGAGCGCCGGGCGACTCTACGGCGCGGACATGGATCGGCTCTGGGGAGATTTTCTTCCGGTGCCCGCCGATCGAGTTCGAATCCTGAAGGGGGAGGAACGCATCATGGCCGGTGGCCGCGAGCTCGAGGTAGCTTACACCCCCGGGCATGCGTCCCATCACGTCGCGTACTTCGACCCATCGAGCCGCGTCGCATTTGTTGGAGACACGGCGGGGATCCGCCGTCAGGATCGCGACTACATCATGCCGCCGACGCCCCCGCCCGATATCGACTTGGACGCCTGGCGCGTAAGCCAGGATCGCATCC
>JBBQEJ010000303.1:0-4069 GCA_038320555.1 Vicinamibacterales bacterium
TACACGGCTGTGGGACAGAAAGACAAGGCCGCGGCGCTGCTCGTGCGGTCGCAGGAGATTCAGCGAGCGGCCCAGGAACGCGGCGCGGCGGCTGGCCAGAGGACGATCACGCCGCCGAAGTGAAATGGCAGCTCCCAGCTTACCGCTGCCAGCTACCAGCCAAGTCTCCGCTGAAAGGGGCCTTGGCCCCGACGCTCGGCTGAAAACTAGAAACTGGAAGCTGAAAGCTACTTCTCTTTTATCTCCACCACCTGATTCGTTTTCACGTTCTCAACAATCTGGCGCGTACCGGACGGCCACTGGACCTGGATGCGAACGGCGTCTATGCCAGAGCCGAGGCCAAAGTGTACGCCGGCGTGTGACGATGACGCATATCCAAGTGCCGTCGTCATCGTGCGGACCTGGTTGCCGACGGTCACGCGGGCGCCGATTCCGTCGCGTTTGCTTTTCGTACCGTCGAGGCGGACGATGAGCCAGCGGTTGCCGGGCGCGCTGTCGTTCTGCCACAGCTCGGCGCGCGCGCCGAGCACGAGCACGGCGAGATCCAGACGGCCGTCACCGTTGAAGTCGGCTACGCCGCATCCGCGGTGCACGGCCACGGCGCGGGCCAGACCGGATTCGGCTGTCGCGTCGCGGAACCGGCCTCGACCGTCGTTGATGAAGAGGCTGTTCGCCTGCTTCCACCCGACAGCTTCCATCGCGCCAATTCGATCGTTTGCGTGCGAGTTGGCTGTGAAGATGTCCTTGTTCCCGTCATTGTCGATGTCCGCGATGATCGAGCACCAGCCCGACGACTTCGCCGTCAGCGCTGCCAGACCGCTCGACTGCGTCGTCTCGATGAAGGCGCCGCGGGCGTCGTTCCGGAAAAGGGGGAACGTTTCACTCGAGAGCGCGGTGAAATGGATGTCCTCCCACCCGTCATTGTCGTAGTCCTGAAAATCCGTGCCCATGGCCGAAACCGGCCTACCCGATGCGGGCACGGAGACCCCTGCCATGAGAGCGGTTTCAGCAAACGTGCCGTCGCCGTTGTTATGGAACAAGAAGTTGGAGACCGTGTCGTTGGTCACGAATATATCGAGGCGGCCGTCGTGATCGTAGTCGGCAAAGGCCACGCTCATGCCCTTGCCGACGTGCGTCAGCAGGCCGGCGGGCCCTGACACGTCCTCGAACGTGCCGTCGCCGCGATTCCGATAGAGACGGTTTGGCAGGCCTTGAAAGTACCGAGGATGACAATAGATGCGTATCCCGCGGGCCTCATCGCCGCAGTAGCGATTCGTTTCCGGCCGCCATTGTACGTAGTTCACTACAAAGAGATCGAGGCGTCCGTCATTGTCGTAATCGAACCATCCGGCGGCTACCGCCCAGTCGCCGCTGGCGATGCCTGCTTGCTTGGTGACGTCCACGAAGCCGCCATCACCCCGATTGCGCAGTAACTGGTTCTGACGCACTCCCGCGACGAAGAGATCCACATGACCGTCGTTGTCGTAGTCGGCTGCGGCCGCGCCCATGGCATAACCGATACCGCGGACGCCTGCGGCGTCGGTGACGTCCGTGAACCGCATCTCCCCGTCGTTGCGGTACAGACGATTCGCGTACGCGGCGGAGCTCTTCTCGAGTGACGGCGTCTGCGCACCGTTGGTGAAAAAGATGTCGGGCCGGCCATCACCGTTATAGTCGAAGACCGCTAGCCCGCCCGGCACACTCTCGGCGTAGTACTTTTCTGAGGTGGCCGACTGCTGGTGGACAAACTGCACGCCGGCCACGCCGGCAACATCTCGCAGCTGCACCTGGACGCGGTCGGGAGCCGCCCGGCCAGCTCGAAGCGGTATCGAGGTTTGGCCGGAAATCCCAAGGAACGCAAAGATAAGAGCGAGGGCGAACGGATCTCCCGAAATGCGCATCGTCAGCTTCCCGCGGCTGGGTGACCGAACGCGTGTAACGAGGTGGACACGTTGCCGCCATCGTACTACTATGCTCAACCTCACAGCTGTCCGCATGATGCGGGCGCATGGAGGGTTCATCTGCCGACCTATCCGACTCTGGACCACCGCCTGCGAGCAAATCGCCTGATGCGAGCGTCGGGTATGTGTCGCGTTCTGCTGGGATTCCTGCTGATCGCACCGAGTGCGGCCGCACAGCGAGTGCTGCCGCCGCTGCCGAGTCTCTCACCAGATAGTTATCCCGCCTCCGCTCGTGCGGCCATCGCGCGCGTGTATCGCAACGCCGCCGCTCGACCAGCCGACGCCGACGCGGTGGGCGCTCTCGCACGCATGCTCCAGGCGTGGGAACAATGGGACCCCGCGCATTTGGCCTACGCTCGCGCGCAGTCACTTGCGCCGAGAGTGTTCGAGTGGCACTACCTCGATGCTGTGGTGCTGCAGCGCCTCGCGCGCCACGCGGAAGCAGCAGCGCGGCTGGCGCAGGCTGTCGCGGCGTCTCCCGGCTATCTGCCGGCGCGCGTGAAGCTCGCCGAAGCGCTGTTCGAGGCCGGCGACCTCGAGCAAAGCGCCAAATTGTTCACCGATCTCACGCGGGAGACGCTCGCCGAACCGGCATCACAGTTCGGGCTGGGACGCATTGCGGCCGCGCAAGGCCGTCACCAGGCGGCCGTCGCGTACTTCCAACGAGCCATCGCGCTTTTCCCGGAGTTCGGCGCGGCCCACTACGCGTTGGCCCGGTCCTACCGGACACTCGGCCAGGCGGAAGACGCGCAGCGAGCGCTCGAGCGGCACGCGCAGTACGGACCGCGATGGCCGGGGATCGAGGATCCCGTGCTCGCCGCTGTCACAACGCTCAGAGACGACGCGCGCGCCGAGTTTCAGCGAGGTGTGAAGCTTGGGGAGGCAGGGGATGTGGACGGGGCTATCGCGGCGCACGAGGCGGCGCTCGTTCGCGAACCGTCCCTCGCGCAGGCACACGCCAACCTGATTACCCTGTACGGCCGCGCTGGGAATTGGGCGAGAGCGGATGAGCATTACCAAGCTGTCGTCGCGCTTGGCTTCAACCTCGACGAGGCGCACTACAATTACGGGGTCCTGCTCGCTATGCAGGAACAATGGGATGCTTCGGCTGAAGCTTATCGGAAGGCCATCGCAGTCAACCCCCTGCACGCCTGGGCACGGAACAATCTGGGGCAGATTCTCGAACGGAAGCTCCGGCTCGAAGAGGCGGCGACGGAGTACCGCCAGGCCCTTCAGGGTCAGCCGGCGTGCCGGCTGGCTCGATTCAACCTGGGACGCATGTTGCTTGCGCTCGGACGCCCGAACGAGGCCATCATCGAGCTCGAGAAGCTGGTGGAACCGCGGGACGCCGAGGCGCCACGTTATCTGTTTGCGCTGGCGACCGCGCACGTCAGAAGCGGACACAAAGCCGAGGGCATCCGCTGGGCGACCGACGCACGCCAACTCGCGCTGCAGTACGGGGACACGGCGCTCGCGGCGACCATCGAGCGCGATCTGGCGACGATCCGATGAGCCTGCGAAGCGCCGGCGTCGTGGCGGTGCTGGCGATGCTTGCCCTTTCGCCTTCCGCGCCCCTCTTCCTCGAATCCGCCGCGGCTACAGGGCTGTCGTTCACGCATGTGAACGGCGCGACCGGCCGCTACTACATCGTGGAAGAGATGGGAGCAGGTGTCGCGCTGTTTGATTACGATAACGATGGCGACCTCGACGTCTTCTTCGTGCAAGGCGACAGCCTCCCCGCTGACGCCCGGTCGTCGGCTCGTACCCGCCCGACGTGTCGTCTATTCAGAAACGACCTGGCGGTCGCCCGGGACGGGCGCCCCATGTTGCACTTTACCGACGTGACCGCGCGCGCGGGCGTCGGGTTACGTGCGTATGGAATGGGCGTGGCCGTGGGCGACTACGATAACGACGGCGACCTCGACCTCTTCATCACGACCTTCGGGCCCGACACGCTGTATCGCAACAACAGCGACGGCACGTTTACCGACGTCACGAGCCAGGCCGGCGTCAGCGATCCGTTGTGGAGCACGAGCGCCGTCTTCTTCGACTACGACCGCGACGGCGATCTCGATCTCTTCGTCGCGAACTACCTCGACTTCACAATG
>JBBQEJ010000304.1:0-4049 GCA_038320555.1 Vicinamibacterales bacterium
CTCCCATCATTTCATCCTTCTGCTGGTCCTTGCGTTACACTGGCCATATGGCCCGCGTCCCGAGCACCTCGCGGCGGCGCCGTGTGTCGGTTGTCGCGACGCTGCTGCTGTCGGCGTGCTCGCTCGACGCGATGGCCGATCGGCAACAACAGCCCGCGAAGACCGACGGGGATACTCCGCGTGTCCGCATTGACGCCGTCGTGACCGACCCGCAAGGGCGCCCCATCCCCGACCTTCGCGCATCCGATTTCGAGCTGCTGGAAAACGGCGTCGCGAAGCCGCTCGACACGGTCGAACTTCACCCGCTGCCGCGCGCGGCCGAAGACGTGCCGGCGATCGAAAGCGAAGCTGACGAGCAACGCGCCGCGAAAGAACCGGACACGCGGCTGTTCGCGTTCTTCCTGGACGAGTTTCATGTCAGCCCCGGGTTGAGCACCGATCGCGTGCGGCGCGCCATGACGGAGTTCGTTGACGAGAAGCTCAGGCCGCAGGATCTGGCGATCGTCATGAAGCCGCTCGACAGCGTGAATTCGATCCGCTTTACACGGGACCGCGCGCTGCTGCACGGCGCCATCGACGGTTTCACCGGCCGCAAGGGGGACTACGCGCCCCGCACGCGTTTCGAGGAACTCTACATTGGCCGCGCGCCGGGTGCGGTCGTCGCCGCGCGCCGGCAGATCGTCACGGCGGCACTCCGCGAGATCACGATGCGACTCGGGGAGCTGAATGCCGATCGTGCCGCCATCGTGTTCGTCAGCGAAGGCTTTCCCCGCGATATCCCCGGGCAGAGAGGTCGTCCGGATCTCCAGGGCGTGGTCCGTGCCTCGAGCCCATTTCACCTGGCCACGTACACAATCAACCCCACCGCCGCGGCTGAAGACGCGGCGCCGCCCGCGGAGCGTGAGCGTTCCGTGGCGATGCTGCAGTGGCTGGCGTCGCAAACGGGTGGCCGCACGGTCGAGGCTGATGCGCTCGTGGCGGGGCTCGCACGCCTGTCGCACGATCTCGATGCGTACTATGCGCTGACGTATCAGCCCGCGCAGGCCGACGGTCGCTTCCACGCGGTAGAAGTTCGCGCCCGGCGCCGTGACGTGGTGGTGCACACACGGCCCGGATACTGGTCGCCGCTTGGCAGCGAGTGGCGCGCGATGCTGGCCTCCGCGGCGACGACCATGCTTCCAGTGTCGCGGCGTCCCCTTCGGCGAAGCAACGCCATCGACACCTGGGTCGGGATCGTCCGCGACACGGACGGCCGCGCCCGAATGGTGATCACCTGGGAGCCTCGGTCGCACGGCGTGTCGGCGCCGCACGTGATCGCGCTGAAGGCCCGGACGACGACGGGGACGACGTTGTTCGACGGCCGGCTCGGGGGTGTGGGGTCCGGTTCGCTCGTGCCGTCCGACAGCGCCCGGTTCGACGTCCCCACCGGCCGCGTCGAAATCGACATGACGATCTACGACGCGGAAGGCAAGGCTGTCGATACCGACGCGCGCGACTTCGATGTCCCGGATCTGCGATCGCAGCAGCGCGGTCCCGTGCTCCTGTCACCTGAAGTCGTGCGCGCGCGGACGCTGCGCGATTTCCGCTCCGCCGCGACCGATCCCGATGCGGCGCCATCGTCGGTCCGTACGTTCGCTCGGGGCGATCGGCTGCTCATCCGCGTCCCGGCGTTCGACGCGAGCGGGACGGCGGTGCAGGTTACGGCGAAGGTATTGAACGAGCGGGGTCAGCCGATGCGCGACATCGACCCGTTGGACGCCACGCCGCGCAACGGGATGCCGCAGTTTTCGCTGCCGCTCTCGTGGCTCGTGCCCGGCGACTATCTTATCGAGGTGATGGGCACGAACGCGAACGGCGCCGTCAAGGAGCGGGTTGCATTCAAAGTGACAGGGTAGCGGCTGGCGGCTGGCGGTTGGCGTATTTCCAAGGATTTGACCATTTTTCCAAGGGCCCCATTCCTGACATCACGTTGCGGTGGACTGCATCCGTTATGAAGAGAGACTCGCCCGGACCTGATCGCCGGTATAGCCGACTCGCGCTCTACCGCGGTTGCCGATCGAGTTGGAGGGCGTGGTCCAGGTTGGCCGCGGCTTCACGAGAGGCAGGGGCGAGCTTTACTGCCGTCCTTAGGTGTTCGATTCCCTTCGTCAGATGCCCTTCGGAGCAAAGGAGAACGCCAAGATCGTTGTATGCCTGCCACCGTGAGGGTTGAAGACGAATGGTCTCATTCAAGTGGTCCATCGCCGGCTTGGCTTGACCTCGTGCCATGAGAGCTTCCGCGAGATTGTAGTGGGCGTCCGCATTTCGAGGATCCAGTTCAAGAGCACGAGTGAGAGTGGCAACGGCCTCGTCTGTCTTGCCGAGGCTTTGGAGAGCGGCGCCGAGATTGACGTGCGCCGCTGACGACCCGGGAGCTAGACGAACCGCCTCACGCCCCTCGAGGAGCGCCCCCGCGTGTTCGCCCCTCCTGCCGAGCAAGTCCGCGAGGTTGATGTGAGGGCCCGCCAGAGCGGGTTGCAGTGCGACTGCAGCCCTGTATTCAACTTCCGCCTGACTCTCCAAATGGGCATCACCGAGCACGACACCGATGTTGTAGTGCGTGACGGCCTGCATATCGGAGGACGACTGGAGGGGTAAGTTGCACACGACCAATGCGAGCACAACGAGCACGAACGTCCTGGCACGTTCTGAGCCCGGATGTGTTTTCCAGTAGCTCACCACTTCATCTAATCCGACACCCGCGAATAGCATCAGGACGGGGACCAGCGGATAGCGATAGCGGTCCATCACGTAGAACGCGATGACACTGAGGGCGAATACTTCAATGAGCGCGTGCAATGGCCACAACTCTCGCCATCGCCGCCGGGTGATCCACATGCCGAGGAAGGCCAGGGGAGCCACGATGCCAAAATGCAGCAGCCGGGCACTCACCCGGAGCGGAAACGACCATTCCGCGTACGTCTCAATGTCTTCGGTGTCCGCCGCCTCGGTGCCGTTCACGAGCAGTAGAAGCTTTCGACCTGTCAGGCGCAACCAAGCGCCCGGATCGCTGCGAATCCAATCCGCCCCGCGTCCCAGCCAGTAATTGGACACCTCGGATGGACCAAGCCGGCGACCCACCGAGGTCTCCGCGATGTCCGTCGCGTCTTGCCGCTCGAATAGGACACTCCCGCGGTCCACCATCAGCGGCACGTACTTGCCGGTGGCACTCGCGCTGTTCCCTATGTAGAAGTTTGGACCAAGTTGCGACGTGGTCAGGTGCAACTCACCGCCGACAATCAAGTTGCGGATGGCGACCGGGGCAAGAACAAGGGCTGTCGCGGCAACGACAGTGAGCGCTGCGGCCAGGCGACGCTGCGAGCGAGCCCACACACTCATGACCACGACTGGAAGCAGGGCGATGGCGTTCTCCCGACTCAGTACCAGTAAACCCAACAGCACACCGGTGATCACCGGCCGGCCAATCCCTGAACTTCCCCGAACGGCGAGGGCGAGAATCAGGGCGCCTACGAGCAGACCATCGAGTACGGACTTCTGTATCAGGGCATCGAAGAATATCGCCGGGGCGTAGGAGGCTAGTAGTAGACCCGAGAGAATGCCGGCCCGTCGCCCAAACCACTTCAGGCCGGCGGCTGCGACGAGAGCGCACGACCCCGCGCCGAGGACTGCCTGCACAAGCCGTACGAAGAGGAGGTCACGTCCGAACAGCGCATACAGCGTCCCAATCACGTAGGGGTAGAGGGGGGCTTGGTAGAAGACACCGGTGCCCAGCCAATCGCCAGCAGCAATCTTTTGCGCCCACTCGTCGTAGGCGCGTGAGTCTCCCATCAAATGGACGAAGACCGGGGCTCCCTTCAACTGCCAGACGTGGATAAGCCGGATCGCGAGCGCAACGAGGAACACAAGGGCCAGCGCCCGCGCCGCTCCGGTGGACACCCCTGAATCCATGCCCACGGGTGGTTGCGTCCGTGGAGACCGTTGCTTTATCGAGAGTCGGTCGGCAGGCCGCGCCTGACGGCGGCGGCCGTCACGACCGAGTTTCATCGAGC
>JBBQEJ010000305.1:0-4001 GCA_038320555.1 Vicinamibacterales bacterium
AGGAGCGCGTACTCGATCAGGTCCTGGCCGTTCTCTTCACGAACGAACTTGCTGAACAGATTCTTCATGGTCTCTCTTCTCCTACAGTTGACGTGTGTCGAAAGTTGCGACGGTTTATCGCGTAAGCGACGGAACCCCTCCGCCGCGCCTCACCTGTGCGATCCGCCGGCGATTTCCGCGTGTCCTTGATGAGCGTTTGGCTCGTGACGCCAGTAATTGGCGTATGACACCGAATCGCCGCGACCCGCACTGCACAGACTCGCTTCGGCTGTCGTCGGCCGGCTGTGCGCCCGGCCGCTCGACTCTCCGCCGGGCCGACCCGGACGGAAACTTACATTCGTGTGGACTGCCCGAACGACCCGGTCTTGATGGCGCTGGACTGCAAGTGCGTTACGACGCGCCGCAGCGACCGGTCGTGCGGAGTGTTCGTCCAGAGAAACTCTGCGCCAATCTGATACGCGCCACTCGATCCCTCGAACTGCCGGCAGCGCATAATCCGAACGTCGTCCACGTAATCCTTGCCTTCAAAGCTCACGAGCAATGAGCCGGTCGATCCGAGCACCAGCCGGCTTGCGCTTTCAAGCAGGCACCCCGACGCGCTGATATCCAGCAACCGCACCGACACTTCACGTCCCAACACGGCCACCAGGTCGTTGGCCTTCAGAATCACGTCAAGCGCATCCATCGTCAGCCGGCCTCTGCTACGCGTGCGTTCAAACCTTCGACCGCCGGACGAACGGCTAGTGTCCTGTCGGTCCGACGCTCTTCATGCTCCGCTTCGGGCAATGCCAGCCGGACGCGATGCCGTACGGTCCCGTCGATGATGACCGGCCGGCTGTCGATGACCCGGACCTTGATGGCCACGTTCTGCCCGCCGCCAATCAGATCCAGCGACAACACCTCGCCGGCGACCGCCGCCACATTGCTGACCGCGAGCAGCTCGTCGCGCTCCGTGCGATCGATAACGACGTCGCGCAGAATCCTGATGGCCCCGCTCCAGGGACTTGCCACCGCGAACCGGGGATGAGACCGCCGACCTGACATGAGCACCTCGTGAACAATCCCGTGCCAACGCTCGGTTCACACTTTTTCTCGCCGGGCGATCCGGCCGATGTGTTCGTGTGCCCCCTCTAGTCGCAAGGAGGGTGCCGCGCGTGGAACGCGGGTGGGCGCAAACCCTAACCGCCGGCGGATGAATGAGTTAAGCCGGACGAGCACGAAAGCGTTCGTGGCAGGCTGCAATCGCCGCGGGGTTTTCTCTGGCTGTGAGCAAAAGAAGTGCGCCCGAACGGCGACTTTCACGGCGCGACGATTGAAAGACGATCGCCGGCGGCGGTCTGGGACCGATTCACCGCGTGGGCGGCCAGCTCGATCACGGCAAATGCGCCGAAGCGTCCGGCGATGCGTCTCGCGGGCACGGCGCGCCGCACCTTGAGTACCTGGCCGTCGCGCCCGACGAAGAGTATGTCGATCGGAAACTGCATGAAGAATGTGTGGACAAAATTCGACGGCGCAAGGATCAGGGCGTGATCTGGTGGTAATGCCAGGCGACCCAGGAGACCACGGTTACGGGAGGCGGAATCTGCCGCCAGCTCGAGGACCGTGGCAACCATTACGCCGGTTCGATCGTTTCGAAGGACGAGCGGATCCGACGGCCGCCGCAACAGGGGGCGAAGAAAGTGTTCCTTCAGACGGCCAGCCCCGGCACTAGCGAGGCTCCCGTAAGATGATAGGGATGCTCAGCCGGTATTTCACGGGCCGTCCGTGCAGCATCGCGGGCCTGAACTTCCAGGCCTTCGCTGCCGCCACCAGGATCCGATCCTGATAGCGATGGGTTGGCGAGATCAGCCTGACGACTTCGACGTCCCCGGATTCATCCACCAGCAATTCGAAATAACCGGTTCTCGCATCTGCGGCAGGCTCCTGCGGCAGCTGCGATCGTAAGAGCCGCGCAGGCTGTACCTCGGGGTCCGCCGCTGAATATACTCGACCGGGTTCATCGGCACGCGCCAGAGCATCCAATCTCGCGTCGGTCGCCGACCGAGCCGGGTTGGTCCCTTTCGTGCCACGAGTAGAGTTTGTCCAGACCGAGCCGCCTGCTTCCGACACGAGAGGGGCGAACGGCGTCCGCACTGTCGGGGGCTGAGGGCCGGCCGGCGACACGGACGCCCCGGCAGCGGCGGCCTGTTCGCCCCCGCTTCCGGAGGGAACTTTTGAGACAGGCGGCAACCGATCGACGTTGGTCCTCACGCCGGGAGCCTCGGCTGCGGGCGGCCGCGAGCCAGCCAGAGCCACAGAGCGCTGCGATGGCTGTTTCGACGGGACCGGCAAGGCTTTGGCAACCACGCGATTCTTCGATTCAGCCGCAGAGAGGGTCCGCGCTGCGGGCGGCGAGGCCTGTGCTTTCCGCGGGAGGGCCTCCGCCAAGGGCGAAGAGGCCTTTCCTTCGGGAGCAGAGTGGGTTGCGGCTGCCGCGCTGGCTTCCGCCCCGGGTTCGGCCGTCGCGACTGGCGTTGCGAGGGGCTTGACGGCGTCAGTAGACGAGTTCCCCGAACGGGCCGCCATCAGCGACGACCCGCGCACGAGCCGAACGCCGGCGAACGTCCCCATCATCGCAATCACGATGATTGCCGCCATCGCGGCCTGACGTGCTGTCATTCTGGGACGAGCCCGCTCTTCCTTCACCGCCGGCGCCGGCTCAGGTTCAGCGGACGCCGAAATGCGCTCACGCAGCCGCTGGAGCTCATACTCGGCGTCCACCGCAGCCTGATGCCCTGACAGCCTTACCGCAACCGCCCCGAGATCGGCGCGGCGGTCCGGACGCTCGAAGAAAGCCAGTGCACGGACGAAAGCCGCGACAGTGGATTGGGCTGGAGGGGTCCTGGCATTCTCGGCAGCCAGGCTCTGCAGGGCTGCGGGTGCGTCGACACCTTCGAGCAATTGCACGAGCAAACGCCCCAGGCCCCTGACAGGGTCACCCGCCGCTTCGCTGGCAAAGCCGAGGACTAGTGTGCCGTCCTCGCCCACATGAATCTCCTCAGGGTTGGGGACTGTGGTGACGGCGCCAAGGGAGTCCGCAACTTCCTGCACCAGCGCGACAGCTTCGTGCCACGAGCGCGGAAAATCCGGCTTGAGAACTTGATCGAGCGTGTACATTCGACTCCCCTTGGGATCAAACGTGCCCCTTGGCAAGGGGGATGCCGAACGCCCCTTACCAATCTGTGCGGGAAACGTGGGCTCCCAGAAGACTTGCCGCCTTTCCGGGAAAAGACTTCTGCCCGGAAGCACACAATGATCTTCGCGGCTGGCGACTTCGGACAAATCGTGTATCAGCTTTGCTTCAAGCGCATGGACTTGAAGGACTCAACGACGTCAAAAGTCGTGGCGAAGCGGGATACGGCCTCACCCAGATGATCGATGTGGCGCTCGTCGAGGTTCCCCAGAAAATGTCCGGCTTCCGCCAAATAGGGTATCCGCCCGGGATCCAGCCCAATTACCCGCGCGCAGGTCGAATCGACGGCTGTCAGGTCGCGCCCCATCGCCACCATGCCGAGAGATCGAGGCTGTCCCATGATAGGCCCGTCTCCCTCCATCGCCGTCACGCCGTCCACAATCGAGAAATGAGGGCGGATCGTCGCATTCAGGTCGAGAATGGATTGCGGAATGCCGTGTATGTGGAGAATGTTCTTTGGCCACCCGTACACGGCTCCCGGAACAGTTCCGAAGAAATTCTTCATGCTGGCGGTCATGCCGGCCCAGTGATGGGTCTTCAGTTTCGGCATGGACACGATGAAATCCGAGCGGAGCAATTCCACCGGCAGCGCGAGCCGATCCAGGCCCATGTAGTGGCTTTCGAGCGCGACATCCCGGACGTCGTCCTGGTTCAGATCGACAAAACGGATGTGGTGCTCGCGGAGATGATCGTACAGACCGGTCCGGGTGATCAGGTAGTCCGTGTCGCGGCGATGACCCGGTCCCTCCCCCACCGTCACCTCGGCGGC
>JBBQEJ010000306.1:0-3969 GCA_038320555.1 Vicinamibacterales bacterium
TATTCAAGCGCTGAAGCACGAGTAGCCGCCTTCGCCGCTCCGCGGCTTCGGCACGCCAAGGCGGAATAGCGAACAACGCGTTCGCTGCAATCAGGCTGACCGTTGAAAGATTCCGCGCGTACCTCGAGGAATCCGACGGAGTCGCACTCCTCGCCTTTGCGGTCACACAGTCAAAGCTCGGTCGACTCGACCCCGACATCCGCGATCAGACTCTGGCCCTGTTCGATCGCGGTGCCGACCTCGAGGCGTGGGAGCCCGACAATCCGAAGCGGCGCACGGTGCGCGAGAAATCCCGCGCGCAGCTGACCGGGCCGCAGCCGGCCCGGAAACGCCTGCGTCCTACAGACGATAGGGGCTCGCCCCGGTGACGAGCAGGCGGCGCTGCCAAGCACCGGCATCTCGTGGGCCGAGCTCGCCGAACGCTCCCGTCGTCGAGCGGCGCCGTAAACGATCATTGGTAGAACAGCTTATCGTCCGGCATAACCAATCGCGCCTCGGTCAGCAGGAGCATCCGGCTGTTCCCACAGCAGTCGTCTCAGTACGCGCCGGAATCGGCAGGCTTTGTCACCGTGATGTAGTTCCCCGAGCACTTCTGCATCACGATGTGACGTTCGCGCCTTCAACTTCTGAGAACCGCTGCCCCTCGCTGATTCCTGTAAGGGTCGGGAGTTGAGACAAGATATAATCCCGACACCCTCCGTTGCCCCTCCAGCCCGGCGCGCGCCTTGGCCCGTACGAAGTCCTCTCCGCCCTCGGCGCCGGCGGCATGGGCGAGGTGTACAGAGCGCGCGACACACGGCTCGATCGCACAGTCGCGATCAAGATTCTCCCCGACACGCTCGCTGCCGATCCACAGTTCCGCGAGCGCTTCGACCGCGAAGCCCGCGCGATTTCGCAGCTTGATCATCCCCATATCTGCGCGCTGTACGACGTGGGCGAACAGGACGGTACCGCGTTCCTCGTCATGCAGTATCTCGAGGGCGAAACGCTGGCCGCGCGGCTCACCAAGGGTCCGCTGCCGCTGGCCGAAGCGCTCAAGACCGCGATCGAGACGGCAAGTGCGCTCGACAAAGCCCACCGTCAGGGCATCGTCCACCGCGACCTCAAGCCCGGCAATATCATGCTCACGAAGGCCGGCGCCAAGCTGCTCGACTTCGGCCTGGCGAAGGAGAGCCTGTCGGGCGCGTTGTCGGGAGCGGGCGCTACGGCGCTCCCGACGATGGCGGCGCCCGTGACGGCGCAAGGGACGATCCTCGGCACGTTTCAATACATGGCGCCGGAACAGATTGAGGGCCAAGAGGCGGACGCCCGCTCGGACATCTTCGCGTTCGGCGTGGTGATCTATGAGATGGTCACGGGGAAGAAGGCGTTTACAGGGAAGACGCACGCGAGCCTGATCTCCTCGATTCTCAAAGACGCGCCGCGGCCCGCCATCGAGCTTCAGCCGGTGACGCCCCCGCTACTCGACCACATCGTCTCCCGTTGCCTCGCGAAAGATCCCGATGAGCGATGGCAGAGTGCGAGCGACGTCACGCGCGAATTGCGGTGGGTCAACGAGAGCAGCGCGTCGGCCCGCCAGGCGGCACTACCGGTCGCGCACGGCGCACACCGCGAGCGGCTCATCATCGGTGTCGCGGCTGCGGTCGCGGGTCTCGTCGTCGGGATCGCGGCGACGACACTCGTTATCAGATTCGGCAGCGGTCGATCCTCGGAACGGTCGCCGGAAATCGCGCGCGTCCTCGTGAGCATCGCCCCGGCGGAACACCTTCAAGCGCTTCCCTAGGATAGGACCCTTACCGAGGGACGTCCGGGTCGCACGGCGATGGTTTGGTCTCCCGACGGACGGTCGATTGTGTTCAGCGCCGTCCAGGGCGATCGGCAGCAGTTGTACGTCCGGGCCCTCGATCAGCCGGCCGCGACATCGATTGCCGGGACCGAGGGTGCGTCCAGCCCCTTCTTCTCACCAGACGGACACTGGGTAGGCTTCTGGAGTGGCGGCGCGCTGAAGAAGACCTCCGTCGGTGGCAGTGGTCCACCGACGACGATCTGCGACACGCCTGTCGCGTTTGGCGCGAGCTGGGGATCGGATGACACGATCATTTTTTCGCGCGGCCTGAGTCAAGGATTGTGGCGCGTGTCCGCCGCCGGGGGGACGGCACAGGCGGTCGCCACGCCGGACAGAACAAAGGGGGAATTGAAGTACCTGCTGCCGCAGATCCTCCCCGGCGATCGGGCCATTCTCTTCACGGTCACACATTCGCCACTTCCGACGTGGGATGACACTGAAATTGTCGCGCAGTCGCTCGCGACCGGCGAACGCACAGTGCTGGTCAAAGGGGGCGCGGACGGCCGCTACCTGCGGTCGGGCCATCTGCTGTATGTCCGCCGCGGTACGTTGATGGCGGTGCCATTCGATCTCGCGCGTCTGGAAGTGACCGGCGGTGCGGTGGCGTTGATTGCTGACGTCATGCAGGCGGGGAACACGCCCTCCGAGGTGTCTGACAGCGGCGCCGGGCAGTTTAGCGTCTCCGAATCGGGATCGCTGCTCTATGTGCCGGGCGGCCTCTTTCCCGACCCGGAACGGTCCCTCGTGTGGGTGGATCGGACCGGCGCTGAGCAATCGCTGCCGCTGCCCACCCGCCCGTATCTGTCGCCGCGGCTCTCGCCCGACGGCCATCGCGCCGTCTTCTGGACGCAAGGCGATCGGAATGTCTGGGTGCACGATCTCGTACGAGGCACGTTGACGCGCTTGACGTCGGAGGCGAGGAACGCACGCGCCATCTGGACACCGGACGGCACCCGCATCACGTACGGATCCACCACCGCAGGCAATGAAAACATCTTCTGGAAGCCGGCGGATGGCAGCCGGCCTGCCGAGCGCCTCACCACCAGCGACAACCTGCAGTACTCCGCCGTGTGGTCGCCAGACGGACAGACGCTGGCGTTCGTCGAAGGCCGCCCTGAGACTGGAAATGATGTCTGGGTTCTTCCCGTCCAAGGTGACCGCCAGCCCCGCGCAATCATCCAGACGCGTTTCAATGAGGCATATCCGGACTTCTCGCCGGACGGCCACTGGCTGGCGTACGCGTCGGACGAATCTGGTCGCGGTGAGGTGTACGTGCAGCCCTATCCGGGACCGGGCCCGCGGCAACAGGTGTCGACGGACGGCGGCATCGGGCCGGCGTGGTCGCGCGATGGACGAGAGCTCTTCTACACGACCACACAATCGTTTGGCGGACAGGCGGCCCTCACCAAGATGATGGTCGTTGCGGTCTCGATGCGGCCGACGTTCACCGCCGGCCATCCTCGCATGCTCTTCCAGGGCAGGTACGGTGCCACTGCGGGAATTCGCGCTTACGACGTGACGTCAGATGGCCGGCGGTTCCTGATGGTCCAGCAGAAGGACCGTCCCCCGGTCAGCGCCGCAGACATGATCCTCGTGCAGAACTGGTTTGAAGAGCTGAAGACGCGCGTGCCGACGAATTAGACATGTTCCTGACAGCAGACGCGTGGCGGCCGGGAGGTGGCGATCTAGCCGACGGCGCGAAACTGAACGCGGTGCCGCTCAAGTCGCGCGCCGACCCGCGATGAACGCCGGAGAGTTAATCCAGCGTCGCCTGCAGCGAATCCTCGACAAAATCGCGGTTGCACGTTACCTGCCCATCCCACGCCCAGGGCGTAACCAGCTGCCCGACGCGAGGACGCAATTCTGTTGTTGGACATGCGGCTCAACGCTCGAGTCGCGTGGAGAGTGGAAATATTCTGGACACGGCGTCCGCACGACAAGACACGAGATGCAGCGAACGAGTGGAGCGAGTGAGACGCGCGAGCGGAGCGGGGATCCAGGGGCCCACGCGAGTGAGCGCGTAAGGGGTCTGGGGACGAAGTCTCCAGATCAAGCGAGCGGAATGGAGCGAGTTGGCGAAGCGCGAGCGGAATGAAGTGAGCCAGTCGGGCTGCAGGGGTCCC
>JBBQEJ010000307.1:0-3960 GCA_038320555.1 Vicinamibacterales bacterium
TGGGCGAGGGAGAGGATCACCGCGACGAGTAAGGGGGAAGCAGCCAACGCCTGTGTCGTCATGGATGTGCCTTTCGTCGCAGATTCGACTGGGCGGTTGTCGAGCGCCGGCCATTTTAGCTGCCAAACAGGCGTCACGATCCTTTTTATTGTATTATACTAATGTACTAGTACAATAATGCACGATCCGCCGATCGTGTCAACGGTCCGGTGTCGCGGTGCTCCGAATGAAAGAGGGGACAATGTGCGACCCTTCTGCCCGCCACGTAGCAGCCTTCGTCCTCACGTGCTTCATGGCGCCGTCATCCGCCCAACCATCCCTCATCTGGCAGGATCGGTCTACACACCGCGTGCAGTTTGTCACGGTGCAGGACAGCGTCCGGCTGGAAGTGCTCGATTGGGGCGGATCGGGACGGGCGGTGGTGTTGTTGGCAGGCTCGGGCAGCACGGCCCACGTGTTCGACGACTTCGCTCCACGGCTCACCGGCTGCTGCCATGTTTACGGCATTACGCGACGAGGCTACGGCGCCTCCAGTCAACCCGCGTCGGGCTACGACGATCAGCGGCTTGCCGATGACGTTCTTCAGGTTCTGAACTCGTTGACAATTGATCGGCCGGTGCTCGTGGGCCCTCGATGGCGGGTGGGGAGCTGACGACATTAGGGAACCAACATTCCGATCGTCTCGCAGGCCTTGTCTATCTGGATGCGCTTGGTGATCCGAGGGATTGGCCTGCGAGCGACCCGGCCTACAGGGCGTTGTTCAACGAGTTGCCCGGCGCGATGCGAACGCCGCCTCCTTCCGAGGAAGAGTTGCGGTCGTTTGCCGCGTATCCAGCCTGGCAGATGCGGAACGAGCGATTTGCATTTCCGGAGTCGGAGTTGCGCAACACGTTCGAAACGAACCCCGACGGCACAATGGGCCGTTACAAGAGCCCTCGGAGTGTCAACGAAGCGAGCGGCGCGGGACAAAAGAAGCGGGACTACTCGAACATCCGGATACCCGTGCTGGCGTTCTATGAATTTCCGCGCTCTTCTGACGACACGCAGCGACCTGACGAGTACCAACCGAAAAATGCGGAAGAGCGCGCCGCTATCGACGCGTTCGGCAGCGCCACGGCGGCGTACGTCGAGCGGTGGAAGAAGAACCTTCTAAGCGGAGTCCCCAGCGCGCGCATTGTTGATTTGCCTGGAGCCGGTCATTTCGTGTTTCTGAGCCGAGAGGCCGAAGTGCTGCGAGGCTTGCAGGACTTCGTGGCGGGGCTGCGCTAAACAGTGGCTGCTCGTCCTTGGGCCTGAAAATTCACTGATCCGAGGATTAGTAATCAGTGATTGGTGGTTTACTCTTCGCGCAGCGCTGTCATTGGCGTCAGGTGTGCAGCGCGGCGCGCGGGGAGCAGGGAAGCCATGACGGCGACGATCGTCAGCGTGGCGGATGCAGCGAGAACCGTCAGCGGATCCGCCGGGGTGACGGCGTAGAGCTGATTCTGCACGTATCGCCTCAGCCAACCGGCGCGATATTCGCGGTGAGACAGAATAGATTCTGCGGATCGTATTTTGTCTTGATCCGCTGCAGGCGGTCGTAGTTCACCCCGTACGCCATCCGCACGCAGTCGGCGCCCTCGTCGTCTCCGAGCTCATTGACGTAGACGCCGCCCGCGCTGAATGGTCGAATCGCCTTCCACGTCTGCCGCACCCACGCGACGTTCGGGTCGTTCTCCGTGGGGTCCGTCCAAAGCGAATAGATGCCGAGATGATACCCATTGCGGTGCGGAAACGCGGTCGCATCCGGCGATACGCGGCTTGCGGCGCCGCGGATCGGAAAGAACAGAATCGACGACATCGGCGAGGGCACGCGGCTGAACGCATCTACCGTGACGTCGATCACATCGTCCGAAACGTCGCGGAGGAACTCGGCCTTCCAGTAATTGAGAACGCTGGGCGGCATGGCCGCATCGATCAGCGACTGTTGCGCGAGGTACGGCATCGGCCCCATGACGTCCATGACGGGCGGGCCGAACTGCTTGATCGGCGCCACGCTGCGCTCGCCCTCCGCCAGGTCGCCCGGATACGCCGCCGCGATGCCGCAGGCCTTGTGGCCGTCGGGCCCGGTCATCAGCACCGCCGCCGCGACGAGCGCATCAGGTGCGCTGCGCAGGAATTCGCCGAAAAACCTCAGCGCCTCCTTCGCGCGTGGGAACGGATGGAGGACCAGTCCGCCGACCATCATTGGGCCTACCTCGGGCAGGCGGTACTCGAACGACGTGACGACGCCGAAGTTGCCTCCGCCGCCGCGCAGCGCCCAGAATAGATCGGTATTCTGAGTACTGCTGGCGTGAATGAGCCGCCCATCGGCCAGGACGACGTCCGCGCCGAGCACGTTGTCGACGGTCATGCCGAACTTGCCTTCGAGCCATCCGAAGCCGCCGCCGAGCGTGAGTCCGGCGATACCCGTGTCGCCGATCGTCCCGCCCGTGGTTGCAAGGCCGAACGCCTGCGTCTCGCGGTCGAACTCCGCCCACCGTAGTCCCGGCTCCGCACGCACCGTTTTCGCCACCGGGTCGACGCGAATGCTCTTCATGTCCGCGAAATCGATGACGACGCCTTCGTCACAGACGCAGCGGCCCGCGATGTTGTGGCCGCCGCCGCGAATCGCCACCGGCAGGTTGTGCGATTGCGCGAATTGCACGCACGCGATCACATCGGCCGCGCCGCGCGGACGCGCAATAACGCCCGGCCTCCTGTCGATCATCGCGTTCCACACCCGGCGTGCCTCTTCGTAACGCGGGTCCTCAGGCGTGATGACGTCACCACGATGTCTCTGACGGAAGTCTCTCAATGCGTCCACGCGGATTGTCATACCCTTACCCTCCGGAACAGTCCGATTATGGCACGGGCTCAGGCGCTCGACAGGCTCTCGGCGAACCCTTTCCCGGCGGCCGACCCGAGGTGCAGACCGACATCCGATCGAAGAAACAGTCCGACCGCGGAATACGGCACGGTTACAATCACTTCCTCACGCGCCACAGGAGGATTGTCATGGATCGACGCACGTTCGTTCTAGGGACCGCGGCCGCGGCTTTTCAGGCATCGCGGCTGGTTGCGTGGCAGTCCGCCGCCGTCGAGCTCGGGTCGATCGACGGCAGCGTCGGCGGCAACCAATTCACGCCGGCGCAGTTTCTCGACTACCTCGGCTCGATCAAGCTGACGTGGGCCATGATTTCCCTTCCTGCAGCCGTGGTCGGCGACGAGGCGGCGATCCGGCAGATTCGCGACCACGCCGACCGTCTGGGCATCAAGCTGCAGCTGGCCCACGGCTCGGTGTGCCCGAGCTCGCGGTCGTTCAATCCCCAGCTCGGCACGCTCGAAGAGCAAGTAGGTCGAGCACTCAAAGCTTCGCAGATCTTCGGCGCGAGCTGCATGCGCTGTATCCTGGGCGGCGATCCTGAGCGCCCGCAGATCGAGATGCACATCGACAATATGGTCAAGGCCGTCCGCGGCCTGCGCTCGCGAATAATCGACTCGGGGGTGAAGCTGGCCGTGGAAAATCACGGCGGCGATCTGCAGGCGCGCGAGATGAAGATGATGATCGAGGCGGTCGGCCGCGACGTCATGGGCGTGTGCCTCGACTCGGGCAACCCCGTCTGGATGCTGGAGGACCCGCACATGACGCTCGAGACGCTGATTCCCTACACCGAGACGTGCCACGTGCGGGACAGCGCCGTTTGGAAAGTGCCGGAGGGCGTTGCCGTGCGCTGGGTGAATATGGGTGACGGGAACGTCGACATCGACGGGTGGATCAGAAAGTTCATCCAGGCGAAGCCGGGCCTGACGATCATTTTCGAGAACCTGGTGTCCGCCCGCCAGCGGATCCATGCGATTTTCGACCCGAAATTCTGGGACAACTGGCGTATGATGACGGCCTGGTAGCTCAGTCGCTTCCTGGCCGTCGCCGAAAAGGGC
>JBBQEJ010000308.1:0-3922 GCA_038320555.1 Vicinamibacterales bacterium
TCCCTTCCGTGCCCGCACCGGGGCATTGCCGAATCTGTGGGCCGTCACGTCGTGCTGATCACCGCCTGAAAGTCGTCGAGGATGACGTCGCGGAGTCCCGACAAAAAGGCGCTGTCAGCCTGGGGAGTGAGCCGGCGGACGGGCATGCTCAATACGAGACGCGACAGCACATCAAGATCCCGGACACTCATGGTCCGATCCAGGAGATAGCTCAGATAAGTGTTTTCGATCAGGTGCGTCAGACCCTCCCGAAGCGGCAGGGTATAAACAGCAGGCGCGAACGCATTCGCGTCACGTTCGCTCAGCACATACACGGCGCGCAAAGGAAGTGGGCTCGGCTGAAACTTGAACCCGTTCCGTGTCAGGTCCAAATAGCACTTGGTCCAGGTCGGCGTCTGCTGCGGTAGCGCGTCGGGAGAGCCGAACAGGGTTTCTACCGAATCCGACCACAGGCCCACGCGCGGGTAAGCGGGCTGCGCCAGGAACGCGCTGCCATGATCGGCCAGCGCCACGACATCGTCGGACAACACTCGGTAGCCGCTTGTCGCGAAGATGGCGGCCGTCGTGGACTTGCCTGACCCCGGAGGACCGATCACCGCAATTGCCTGACCTCCCACATCAATCGCGCTGGCGTGCAGGCACGTGATGCCGCGCAGACGCAACACAAGGCCCATCACCGGTCCTAGTAAGTAGGTGGAAGCATCCTCGACGGTCAAGGTGTGAGGCCACGTGCCCCAGACCCTGGTACCGTCCCGGTCCACCACAAACTCGATCCCATCACGATAGCTGAGGCGGAACAAAGCGCCGTCGGACAAGGTCCAGACCGAAAGAAACGGCTCGCCATGTTCATCTCGATTCGCGCTCGCATACCGGAGCTGTCGCGACCCTTCCAGCGAGGCCTCCGGCCAGGACTGGCCCTCTTCCAGTCGAACCTCTACGTCGGCTCCTGAAGTCTCGGGGACGATCAGCAGGCCGGGAATCGGCCGGCTGCAACGGAGGCGCAGCGCATAGGCCCCGTAGGTCTCAGCCACAAGTCGACCGCACGGTCATCCGACCTCCTCAGATTTTCGACGCATTCAAGAGCATCGGCCCGAAGAGTTTGTCCGGCTACGCCGAGTGTTGGTTCGGGTGAACACCACCATCGTTCATAGCGCCACTCGACAGTGTCCACGTCAGCCTGAGGTCGCCGTAGACGGACAAGCGCGGCCTGGCGTACGGTCGTTTCGCGAGCGGTTGCTCGTCTGTCTTTTTCCGATCCTCCGGCTTGTTCATCGGATTTCTTCCTTAGTTCGTGAGCCTGGATGAGGCCAGCCAGTAGTTGAGGCAAAGCGGGCGCGTTACCAGACTCCAATCGGATGCGTACAGGTCGACTTGTTCCGGCAATCCGGCAATCTTCGGAATCTTATTCACATCCACATATTGTACAAGCTCGGGCGTCCCGTCAAAGTGATTGATCCACTGGGCCTCGGGTTGCCGGAGCAGCGCACTCACGGGGTCAGCGACCATTGGCGTCTTAGGCCGCCGCCGGACCGGCTCGGGCGTCCACCCGCGCATCGCATCGCGCAAGAGCTTCTTCCTGAGAAACCATGGCATGGGAGGGACGGCCAACAGATACATCAACAGGCGAACATCGAAAAACGGATGCCGACATGCGAGCGGACACAGCGTGAAGCCCGGATCATACGTTTCGAAGACATAGGGCCAGAAGGGCGACTGGAGCTCGCGATAGGCTTCGGGCCGGTGAGAATCACGTGACGCCGGGCCTCGCGTCAGGTCCTCCCATCGTGCCCGCAGGTGCACACGGGCCGCAAAGTCTTGCGACACCCAGGGTGGGTAGGGTGGAAGCCACGGACCGCTGCCTCGCAAGCGTTTCAGTGCTGTGCGAATACCGAGAGGTGGTCGCTGACCATGCGCCAGGCAGCGCAGCAGGTCCGTGATCATGGCTGCGGGCCGGCCAGCCTTTAGAAGATCCACGAAATGAGAGACCGGCGATGAGGACAGGGCTGCATCTCCGCCATCTCCGCTGAGCGCGACCCGGCTTTGCCGCGCGATCAGCTGAAACTGGTCGGCAGTCAGCGCCGGCAGGGGGTTATCAGAAGGTTCGGGGGTCCGGCACCCGGGTTCATCAGAGCGACCGAACAGCGTGTAGTCGTCGGCTGCCAGGTAATGAACGGGGATTCCCAGAGCTCCTGCCACCAACCCCGCATAGTGCCGCTCTTTATCCGGGATCAACTGGTCATACACCAGCGTGTAGGCGCTGAGATCGACGGCCTTCGGTCGTGCGGACAGGAGGTCGTGGGCGGTGATTGCAACGGACGTCGAATCCAGGCCCCCGCTCATCAGAACTGACACGCGGTCTCCGCGCAGCCGATCCTCAATCGCGGTTCCCCACAACTCTCTGAAATGATCGACGTAGTCAGCGGGCCGCCTATAGTGAATCTGTCCATCTGCCGGTAGAGTCCAGTAGCGGCGCACGCGGGTCGATCCGGCAGACCACGTGAGGACGTGCGCGGGCGGCAGGCGCTTGATATCCGCAAAGGTCGTCGTTGTCAGTTCCTTGTTGTAGCCAAACAGCAGAAAATCACCGATTGCCGAGTCATCGAGCTCATCGGAGATCGCCGGGTGGAGGCGCAGGCAGTTCAGCGTGTTGCTGAAAACGAACCCGAGTGCCGTCTGGGCATAGTAGAAGGGCTTGACGCCGAAATGGTCCCGCGCACAGAACAGGCGCTTCGTTCGCCCATCCCAAATGGCACAGGCGAAGTCGCCAAGCAGATGCTCGACGCAGTCCTCGCCCCATGCGTGGTAGGCATGAAGAATGAGTTCCGCATCTGAGGCCGTCTGCAGCCGATGGCGTCCCTTCGACTCCAGCTGCCTGATCAGATCTGCACGGCCATCGACCCGCACGTCCCCGGCAATCCAGACCGCACCGTCCAGACTCTGAGGCTGACGCGCGCATTCAGGTTCAGACGACGTGCGCAACAGGGCATGACCGAACCCCACTGATCCATCGATCCATTGATCCTGCGCATCAGGGCCACGAAAGGTCAGGAACGTCGTCAGCTGCTCCAGCAACCGACCGTCAATCGGCGCGTCGTCCGCCCTGATGACCCCGACGAAGCCACTCATTGGTTCGACATTCGGTTCGGCACGACTGGCGGAGATAGAACCGCGTACTCATTTTCTTCGAGCGACTCTCCCCCCACGACCACGCGCCCTTCGCTCTCGAGCCAGGCGTGGGCCAGCAACGGCTTGCCGTTTCCCTTCGCAACGCCGATGCGCAGCAGCGTCGGATGGCCGAACCAGGCGAATACCCACTGAGCGGCCAACGCTTGCGCGAGGCACGTGGCGCGTGGAACGTACCGGCCGGCAGTCGTTACCCCCCACGCAATAGTGCCGTTCGTGTCTTCCGGGAGACGAACCGGGGCAACGCGAGCCGACCGAAGTGCTGTCCGCTCGACGAGCCACAGCAGGCGGTTGAATGGAAGAATCCAAAGCAAGATTCGCACGCAGGCGACCATGACGCCCCCGACGAGCAACAGGTGTCGCTCACGGGACGACATCCGAAGAAACCTCCGGAATCGCGGCATACCTAAATTATTCTCCGTGCAGTCTCCATATCCCCTGTATTGCGCGGCGCAGATAAAGTAAGGATAGCCAGCCGCGTCGAGACACCGCATATTTTTTCAGCATGTACTCGGCGGGCGGAAACAGATGCTCCTTGACGAGGCGTAGCCGGTCGCACACGTTCGACAACGATCGAATGTCTCTCACCAGAAAACGCAGGCGCCCGGGATCAAGGTAACGCGCGGACGGCTCCGGCGGACCGGCGGCCGACAACGCGGCGAGAACCTCGACCGGCAACGGCGTGCCAAAGCACCGTTGACTGTGTCTCAACCCATCACTGCAGATGGTTTTGATTCGT
>JBBQEJ010000309.1:0-3919 GCA_038320555.1 Vicinamibacterales bacterium
TTTGGAAAAGCTGAAATCCGTGCGTTGGGGGTTCCAGAATGAGTGACATGAAACGCATCGTGGCCGGGATGCTGCTGTGGGTCGGCGTGGTCTCGGGACTGCATATGCGGATGAATGTGGACTTGCTCAACGACCAGTTACCGTTCGAGAAGCGCAAGATCATGTAGCCTTCATCCCCGTCACTTGCCACCTGGCTTGCCCTGTCTGCCAAAATGAGAGAGCCCACGACCAATCGACCGAGCATTAGGGCGATCAACCGCAAGCGGCCGCCACAGCTCCATCGCCACTATGGGACTTTGGCGCCCGTCTCCACCCAACGACCGAGAACCCAGCGCTCCTCGTCGGTCATGCCGCTCATGTTCGCGAGCGGCATCGTGCGCTCCACTGCCACGCGCGCTTCGATCCGACGGGCGTACTGTTTCATCCACAGGGCGGTGTCGAGCATGACTCCTTTAGGGGCAATCGGGAAGGCGTGGTTGGTCGGCCGCTCAGAGTGACATTCGATGCAGCGGCGGTTCACCACCGTGCGCGCTTCGGCGTAGCCAACGGGCCGCTGCCCCCGCGCGGTCTCGCATGAGGTGGAACCGACCGCCACCAGTCCGATGAGAAGCGGCCAACACCAGCGATGGATGAGCGGGACCGCCCTCATGGCTTGGACAACCAGCGCAGCATCCGTCGTACCCGCCAGCCGAGCCGGTTCCACGGCCAGGTCGGCGCTGCTTCCACCACAACGACGAGCTGCCCGCTCGCGTGTGCGGTGCAGGCAAAGTAGTTCTCCGACGGCGTCGTGAAGGGTAGTCGGAGGGTCTGGCTCGGCATCAGCAAGGTCGGCCCGAAGATTTGCGGCACGTCGTCCGAGTTCTTCAGCATCAACACGTTACGAATGCCGACGAGCAGATGAATCTCCGACGGCAGGATCTCGCGCTTTTCGCCGGCCATCCGGCGAGCCCAGGTACCCTTGGGGATCTCGAAGAGCTCTTCTCGCGAGTCGAAGGTCACGGGCCACATCGCCGCGAAGATGACAGGGGTGAAGATCGCGCCGGCGACGATCCCGAAGAGTCGGCGACGACGCGTTCGGGATGGAGTCGGTAGACCATCTTCATCGCGTGGGTGGACGTCCGAGAGAGCGTCGGCAGCAGTCGAGATCATGCCCGCATCTTCAACAGGACCTCGATATCGTGAACGATGTCGTCGGCTGGAGTACCGAAGGGCACCAGCCCGCGGAGTTTTCCCTGCCGGTCGATCAGGTAGAGGGACGACGAATGATTCACTGCGTATCCGAGTGCCTGATTCCGGGAAACCACTTGCTCGGCGACGACGCCGTAGGCTTTTCGAACGGCCGCGAGCTCGTCGGGGGTGCCTGTGGCGCCGAGGAAGCTCGGGTTGAAGGCGGCCAAGTGCTCGCGCAGGCGCTCTGGACTGTCGCGCTCGGGATCGACCGTCACGTAGATCACCTGGACGTCGCGCGCCGCGCTCCCCAGCTTCTGCGCCGCGCTCGCCAGCTTCTTGTGGACTTCGGTCAGGCGGGCAAGCGTGACCGGGCAGACCTCCTGACAAAAGGTGTAGCCGAAATCCACGATGACCACCTTGCCGAGATAGTCGCGCAGGCTCAGCTTCTTGCCGTTGGAGCCGTCCAGGCTGAAGGCGGGCGCCTCGCGCGGCGGCTCGAAGGTACCGGAGCGAAAGCCCTGTTCGGCTCGCGGGGGCCGCCGAAAGGCGAAGTAGGTTCCCAACGCCACGAGGGGAAGAACCAGTGCGACGACGAGGAGCGTTTTCTTCATTATTGAGCCCTTACAGCGCGATGCGCGCCGGATTAGCAGCCTTCACGAAGCGGTCGTCGATGTAGCGCTCGAAGGCAATGGGGCGCGTGAGCGTTCCGGCTTGCAAGGAAAGCTGCATCATATCGTCGAACTCCTCCTTGATCATCCGCAGATCTCCATAGGTCACACGGTCGGTCGGGTTTTCCATGACGTATTGGATGATCGCCCGGTCTTGATTGAAGTACTTTCTGTCGGCGGCGATTTCGGCCGCCCGGGTCCGATGGTCTCGCTCAGCATCGAGCCAATGGCCGGCCCCCTGCACGTAGTTGACGAGCTCCTGCACCAGGCCAGGGTTCTCATCGATGAGCTCCTGGCGCACGGTGAGGACGCAGCAGATGTAGCTGGGCCATTCGTCGCGCGTCATGCGCAAGGGAACTGCGTATCCGGCGCGTTGCGCCGCGGCGCCATACGGCTCGCCGGTACAGTACGCGTCGACTGCCCTGGCGTAGAGCGCGGCGGGCATGTCGGGAGGCGCCATCTCGACGATCTGGACGTCCTTGGCCGACATGCCTTCCTTAGCCAGCATCTTGCTGAGAAAGAGAAAGTCGACGGCGAAGCGGCTGGGGATGGCGATTCGCTTGCCGGTCAGATCCTTGAACTTCCGATAGGGCGAGTCAGTGCGCACCATGATGACCGCGCCCGACCTATGACCTATGGAGACGGTCTTGACCGGGATGTCCTTCGTCACCAGATCCATCACCAGCGGCGCCAGCATGTAGGCGGCGTTGATCTGGCCGGAAATGAGCGACTCTTTGATCTCGGGCCAACCGTTGTACCGTCTGTATTCGAAGTTCGCTCGCGCGAGGGTTCTGTCGAGATTGCGCGCCTCGCAGGCGATGGGAAGCGTGAGGTTGCAGGTGACGGGCAACCCGGCTACTACCAGCGTTTCGAGCCGGGCGCGCGAGCGAAGGCCGTTGCGGAGCGCATTCCAGTTGACGTTGAGCCACCCATGGAGGGCGCTGATCCCGGCCGTCCAGGCCGCGGCTCCGAGGAAGACACGACGCGAGGTATTCATGCCTCACCATTTAACAGAGCGCTAGCGGAGCTGTCAAGGGATTCGAGTGACGGGACGAGGGCCGCTCCCCGCTTCGAGGCTGAAGTCATTTGGACGCAAAAATCGTCGCCCGCGACCTGATGATCGAAACGGGAGTGCTGGACCGCAAGATTGAATTCGAAGAGTATATGGATGTGCGTTTCGCGGAAGGCTCGAGACTGAAGACGGCCTGGTCCTATGAGCCGGGCAGCAGCTTCGCGGAGTAGCCAGTTAGAGCTCGTCTTTGGGCGGATCGTACATGGTCTCGGAGAAGGGCCGCTGTTGCTCGGTGATTCGCTCCCAGCGGGCCTTCTGCTCCTCGGAAATTTCCGGAACGATCGGTTTCCTTCGTTTGCCTGCTCCCTTGAATAGGCGGAGCATCCCCCAGACCACCACTCCGCTGAGCAATGGCCGCTCTACGAAGAACGTCAAAAGCTGTCTTCCCACTTCGATCTACTCCATCAGCGCTAGCCGCTTCATTTCAACCACGTATCGATATTGTCACGCACGAAGTCGTCATCGTTCAGATGCGGATAGGCGCGGTAGACCCGGTCGATCTCTTCCATCTGCCCAGGCGAGAGATCCTCAGCCGGGTTCAGGCACCAACGGCCTTCGAGAAGCCCCTGACGCCGCAGAACCTCATGGATGCCCGCGATGCACCCCCGAAACTGGTGCGCGGCATCGAAGAACGCTGCATTGGAATCGGTGATTTCTACCGAGAGCGCCAGCAATTCTTCCGATACCGGTTCGCGGCGAACTCGCTCCAGGAGTTCGACGGCTCGCCGCGTCCACACGGCCCAATGCCCCAGCAATCCTCCGGCGATTCTAACCGTAACTCCGCCGAACCGGAAGGGAGTGATCAGGTCGGGCAGGATAGTGTCGTCGTTACCGGTGTAGAGCGCGATTTCTTCCGCCCGGCCTGATTCGGCAACGGCGCGTATCACATCGAGTGTCTGATAGCGATTGAAGGGAGCGATCTTGATCGCCACAACGTTCTCGATCTCGGCAAAGCCCCGCCAGAACTCATAAGGAAGAACGCGACCGCCCACGGAAGGCTGAAGATAAA
>JBBQEJ010000310.1:0-3900 GCA_038320555.1 Vicinamibacterales bacterium
GGAAGCCCGGCGCTCATACGTCTCTGAGCGAACGACGGGATCAAACTCCAGTGATCGCGTCCGCGCACCATCGGCTCCATCTGGACGATGGCGTCCTCAGGCACGTGCGCCTGGACCCATGCGAATGCGGCCTGCTGGGCAGCGGTGACTGGTACCGTCCACCGAAACCCGGGGCCGGGCCGGCGATTGCCGATGTCCTGCGCGTTATACATGTCGATGATCGTCGTGGGCAACCCGGCCAGCAGCACTATAGCCGTCACGGCGGCTGTCGCTCGGAGCCCGAAGCTCGTCGTGAGAGCCGAGAACATCCGGGCGATCAATAACGGCAACATCAGCAGCAGGATTTGTCCGGTGCGGAAGCCGACCCACGAACTCTCCGAGAGTGTCAAAAGATGCATCAACAGAAGCGACAGCACGATTCCCACAATCGCCACGCGCGCAGGTTGAGCAGGCAGCGAGCGCCAGGGCCACAGGCCGACGACTGCGGGTACGAGCACGGGCCCCGTTGAGAGCATTAACGTGACGAGGGTGTTATGCGGGGCGTAGCCGCTGAAGCCGAACTGCACGGCGTCGGCTGCGCCGGTCGTGACCCTGTTGACGGCGCACCACCCGAGCGCCACACAGACGGGTATGGCCGCTTGCGCGTGTCGGATCACCGCCCGCGCGGCATTCGGGTATCGAAAAGCGTCGAGCGCGACGCTCGTCCCGTAGATGATCGAGAAGACGCCACCGACGAAGGGATTGAAGCAGGTCGAGAGTCCAAGGGAGACTCCCGCGAGCCATATCGCCCCGCGAGAGGTTTTCGCTCCGCCGGTGGCGGCGACGATCCCTGCGACCAATCCCAACGCGCACGCGAAGGAATGTTGCGGGTTGTACCACAGGCCACGCGCCAGTCCATCGACCCGCAACCCTCCGAATTGCCAGTTCGTGATGGCGTCGATGTTCATGTCTGTGACCGCCGCGATCGGTGCCCCCGCCCGCCACAGCTGTTCCAGCACCAATGTGCCTTCCGCGCTTGCTGCAAAGATGCCGACCGCCACGGCCGCGGCTGCCACTCCAGGCTGCGGGACGGCCGTGCGGACAAATACGTACAGCATGCCGATCACGAATAGCGCAGAGAGGCCAGCGTTCAGCTTGAGCGCACGTTGGATGTCGTGGAGGGGCGCCGGCGATTCGTGGGCAACCACGGCCGGCAGCAGGAAATACGTCCAGTAGTAGTTCATCTCGCGCGAAGCCATGTATGGATCCCGCGGAGGTGTCGTGTACCGTCCGAGCTCGGCGGCGAGCGCAGTGTGCCAGAAGAAATCAGCGGTGAAGTACGCCCGGTAGTACCGTGTACCCGTATCGTCTGCCCGTCCCAAATTCCGGTAAGGCACGTACATGACTACGGCAGCAAGAAGCAATGTCAGAGCGATCGCTCGCGTGTCCGAGGCGATGTATACAGGCAGCGTCAAAACCGGGGTGGTGATGCGGCGGGCAAGTGCCCAAACGACAGCCACCTCGACGGCCCAGGCTCCGACGAACGCAACAGGGGACGGCACATGCAGAATGATCGGCACCCACAGGGCGAGCTGTGTCAGGCCGTAGCCGATCACTCCTCCGATGATCCATCCAGCCGGATGACGGGTCCCCGCGAGTCGGCGTCCCAGGAGGATTCCAGGGGCTATCGCGCCCGCGTAGACGAGGCAGTAGAGCAGACCGCCGATCACAATCGAACAGGCCTTCGGAGAATCGGGGCTGCCAACGGTGCCGCTGCCCCGCCCGCCAGCGTCATCGCGAAGCGTCCCGCTCGCCGCGGCCGAGAGCGTAAAGAAGCCCCCCCGGCAGATTGCCGACGACTCCCAGGGCAAGATAGAGCACCGACAAGGCGAACGCGGGCCCATGGGCAACCCCGGCGCGCGCGAAGAGCCCGACAAACGCGATCTGACTGGTGCCAAGGCAGTTGACGCTGATCGGCAGAAGCATTACCAGCAGAATGATTGGGATGAATGCGAAATAGGTCGTGAGGGGCAGCTCGATGCCTAGTGAGCGGCCGAGACAAAACGCCTGGAGCACCCGCAGGATCTGGACCGCGATGGACGCGGCGAGCACAATGCTCAGGATCCGGCGCTCGGGTGCATAGCGCTGCAGACCCTCGACGACGCCGGTGGTCACGCGCCCGGCGCGGGCCGACGGCAAACGTCGCGCGACCGCGTCGCCCAGCACACCGGCGCGGCGGCTGAAGATCGCGACCGCAGCGATGCCACAGACCACCGCCGTGGCGCTCAAGGCGACCAGCACCGCAGGGTCCCGCGCAAGTTCGCGCGCGAGCACCAGGCCGAGGAGCGCCATCAGGAGGAGCGACACGATTCCGAGGAGCCGGTCGAGAAAGACCGACGCAAACGCATCGGCGGCCGGCACAGCCAGCCGATTCAAGCCGTAGGTGCGGACCGCATCGCCGCCAACGCTGCCCGGTAAAAATGTGCCGAGGTAGGTGCTGACGAAGAACACGCGGAGAATTTCCGACAACCGAGAATGCGCGGCCGAGGGGATCGCGCGAAGCAGGACGACCCAGCGATACGCCATCAGGGTGCGATCCGCGACGACGAGGAGCACCGCGGCACCGATCCAGGTCCACCGCGCTCCGCGCGTGGCCTGCCACACCGCGGCCGGCCCGGCCCACCAGAGCATCAACGCCGTCAATCCGATCGCCGCGACAAGACGAAGCGCGCGGACCACGGGTGTCCGGCTGGTGCCCGGGCTCTGCATTGTCAGGAAATGATAGTCGCAGGCGAGGACGAACGGGGGAGGCAACTGAAAGCCGGGGAAGGAGCCGGTGACCAGACTCCTTCCCCGGAAGCCGTCAGCTTACTTGTCGCCGGGAAGGTTCGGACGCGGGTTTGGAGACACCCACACGTTCCAGATGATCGTGCCCGGATTTGTGTCGCTGCCCGCGCGACCGCCGACCGATCCAAGGCGAATCAGGTGCGGATCTGGGGAATAGGGTGCCTTGTAGCCCACCGGCAAGTTTGCTTTGATGCTGCCGTTGACGCCGCCGTCCCGAACGAGGAGGTTTGCAGTCCCGCCCGCCCACGTGAACTTCCAGAAGTAGGTGTTCGCGCGGTTCCACGACTGCGGGCCGCTCTTCGGCTCGCCCGAGTCCACCCCGCGGGATCGCATCGTGAAGCGGATCACGCTTTGCTGACCCACCCAGGTTGTCCGTTTATCGAGTGTTACGCGGTAGTTGTTGTCAGTGACGTTGACCCCATCCCCTCGCAGCATGCTCATGACCTTGGTCTTCCATTCCTCGCTGCCGTTGCCAAGGTTGGTCATGAGTGCCGACATCTCGCACTCAATGCAGGGCTGCTGAAGGCGGTATTCGACGTAGCTCTCCTGACCGTCCAACCGGACGCCCACGCCCGGCAGCCACGTGACACCGCGGCTCGCCGTCATGACGGTGCTTGGTCCGTTGGTGAGCGGATCAAAGAGTTCGTTGCCGCGGAGATATCCGCCGGCCGGCGACTTGAAGGACGCGTCGGCTGACCACGGACCAACCCCGCCCTGATACTCGGCACGTACGCGCCACGTATGCGGGGCATCGAAGGTCAGGGTGCAGGACGTTGCAGTAAACGATACCGTCGAGCCGGAACCAGAGACCAGACCGGAGTCGCAGACTTTGGTCTTCGCGTCGTTGTAGATCTCGAAGCGATGCGAGAGCTCCGCGGTCGCGAATTTCGCGGTGGCGGCCGTCGCGGTCAGGACCAGCGTGCCCTCGGGCTGCGCGCCATTGATCGGCGATTGCGCGACGGGCCGAGTTGTTTTGAGCGTCGATCCGTCCGGCGCTGCGGAGGTGTCGGTCGAGGTGGCGCCCGTCGGCGCGACCGGCGTATCGGGCGTGCGACCGCATGCAACTGCGAGAGC
>JBBQEJ010000311.1:0-3878 GCA_038320555.1 Vicinamibacterales bacterium
GGTCCCGTGCGCCGCACAGGACTCGCGGTACAGGTCCATCTGCTTCTCGAGCGCCGAGTAGGGCAGAAGCGGAGGCACCGCCACGCCCCAGCCGTGCTCGGCTGCGAGCGTGTACGTCCGATCGGAGGTGCCGCCGAGATAGACGCGGTGCTTCGTCTCCACGAACGGGACGACGTGGGTGTCCTCGATGTCGAAGTACGTGCCCTTGAAGGAGAACCGCTCCTCGCGCAGCGCCTTCAGCAGCAGGTCGACCGCCTCCTCGTACTTCGGGCGCGCGTGCTCGTCGAGCGGCTCGCCCGCCGGCAGCGGGATCCAGCCGTGGCCGCGGCCGACGCCCCACTCGTACCGGCCGCCGGTGAGGATGTATGTGGCGTTGATCGCGCTCGCCAGCACGAGGGGGTTGTGGTACGGCAGCGCGTGCAGCATCGTCCGGAACCGGATATTCCGCGTGCGCTGAGCCGCAGCGGCAAACAGCGCCGTCGGGTTCGTGGAGATCGAGAACTTGGGGAAGAAGAAGTGCTCGATCGCGGCGTAGACGTCGTAGCCCAGCCGGTCGGCGTTCTCCATCTGCTCGAGCACCTCGCCGTACAGCTGCTCCGCCGTCTTGCCCGGATGGAGCTGCAGCTCCGAGTACAGGCTGAACCTCATCAGGTCGACCTCGTCTTTCCGTGTCGTCGAAATGGGTGGGATCGAGCCGCGGCGCGGTCCCGCCGATGATCTCGCGCGCTCCGGTTGACTGTCAATGTCCGACACCGGCTCCTGGCATAACCGGCCGTCATGCCCGAGACCGGTCGACCGAAGGCGGGAACGCGATCGTGACGGTCGTTCCCGCGCCCTCCGCCGACTCGACGGCGATGCGCGCCCCGAGGAGGTTCGCCGACTTCTTCACGATTGCCAGGCCCATCCCGCTGCCCGGGCGGTCGGCGACGTTCGACGCGCGAAAGAACGGCGAGAAGAGCGCCTCGAGGTCGTCCGGTGGCACGCCGATTCCGTCGTCGGCGACGACGACGCGTGCCTCCGCACGGTCGCCGCTCACACCGATCCTGACGAGTCCCTCCGAGTACTTCAGTGCATTCAAGAGGAGGTTGACGACGATGTACCGGGCGTGCAGCGGATCGCTCTCGATCTCCAGCACGGGATGCACCTTCGTGAGGACGAGCCGTTTCGACGCGTTCGCCATCTCCACCTCCTCGTCGACCAGTCGGACGAGGTCGAAGCGGGAGGGGTGGACGTCGATCCCGTCCGGGTGGTAGCGCCCAAACTTTCCGAAGGCCATTCCGCCCCCGAAATAACCTTTTGGAATGGCTATTGTCAAGGCATCGACTCCCGCCGCCTGCAGTACTTCCTCGCAGTCTACGACCACGGCAGCCTCGGCCGTGCCGCCGCGGCGCTCGATCTGACCCAGCCGGCACTGAGCAAGACCATCCACCAGCTTGAGCGCGAACTCAAGGTCAGCTTGTTCGACCGCACGCCGAAAGGACTCGTTCCGACGGTCTACGGCGACACGCTCTCGCTGCATGCGAGGGCGATCGACTCGGAGCTACGACACGCGGAGCGTGAGATCGGCCTGCTTGCCGGGGCAGCCAAGGGCCTCGTGCGCGTCGGTGTGACCCCGAGCATCGCCGGAACCGTGCTTCCGCTCGCCGTCAAGGAACTGCGCCGCGAGCGGCCGGGCATCGAGATCGCCGTCTACGAAGGGCTCGCACAGGCCCACGCGCCCGTCCTCCGCCGTGGTGAGCTCGATCTCGTCGTCGGCGGGTGGACGAGGGAGATGGGCGCCGACCTGGCCAGCGAGGTCGTGCGTGAGGACCGGGCCCGCGTCTTCGCTCGTACCGGACATCCGCTTGCCACGTCGAGTCCCGACATCGCCGAGCTCGCGGAACAGACCTGGGTCCTTCCTCCACACACGGAGTACTGGCTCGACCACCTCGACCGCGCCTTCATCTCCCGCGGCCTGACGCCTCCCATCCCGGCGGTCACCAGCAACTCGGCGGCGTTCATCATCGCCATGATTCTCCGCACCGACTCCCTCGGCTACCTGCCGACCCTGCTTGTTCAGCGGGCGCTCGCCGCCGGGCAGATCACTGCCATCGACGTCGAGGGCATCGAGGTTGCGATCGACATCAGCATCACGGTGCGTGCGCGAACCAGCTCGAGCGCGACGGTCAGCGCCGTGATCGATGCGGTGCGCGAGGCGTGTAGAGGGTTGGACGCGGAGATGCCCGCGCCGCCGGTTGATGCAGAGTTATGACTTCGACCCACATCGGACATTGACAGCTATGCGGTGCGGGCAGATCATCGCGCGCACCATGCGATTCGGCGGGAAGCCGGGTCGCGAGAGGAGGACTCATGGCGCGCAGACTCATCGTGCTCGTTGCAGTTGCTGCCCTCGCCGCCACGGCGACGGCGACCGCAGCCGCCCCGGCCGGGGACAATCCGGCCAAGGCCGTGTGCGGGAAGAAGATCAAGCTCGGCTTCACGATCCCACTCCCCGACCCGAACTACGACCTGATCTACGGGATGGTCGCCAAGGACATCAAGGGCGCTCACGGCACCAGCCAGAAGACCCAGGCGAATCTCGATCCGAACAAGCAGATCGCCGACGTCCAGTCGATGGTCTCGTCCGGCGTCAACGTCCTTATCGTCGCACCCGTCAACCCGCAGGCGATCCAGCCGGCGCTCAACGCGGCACGGAAGAAGGGCGTGAAACTCGTCGCCACCGACGTCTTCATCGGCGGTCCGTACGCGACGAACGTCGCCACCAGCCCGTACACCGCCGGATACCAGGCTGCCGCGTATCTCAAGCGCACCGTCGGCTCGGGCGCGGTCGCGGCGATCCTCGCGCCCGGGTTCGCGGGTCCCGTGATCGCGGCGCGAAACGACGGCTTCCTGGCCGGTGCGAAGGCTGCGGGCCTCAACCTGGTGGCGCAGGACACCGCCAACGCGTTCTCGCCGGACGAGGGGGCGAAGATCCTCGGCGGCTACAAGGTCAAATACGGCTCGTCGCTGAAAGGGGTCTGGATCTTCAACGACACCCTGGCACTCGGCGCGCCAGGCATCACCGATTCGACGTTCAATCCGGCGATCGTCGGCGTCAACGGCATCCCGCCCTTCATCCAGTTGATCCAGGGCAGCAAGGCAGCGGCGACCTGGAACCTGCATCCCGAGGCGATCGCTCACACGCTCGCCTGGGCGGCCGAGCGGGCCGTGTGCGGCACGAAGATGCCGCGGACGATCTACATCCCGGTCACGCGGGTCGACAGGGCGAACGCGTCCAGATGGATACCGTGGGAGAAGCTTCCCAGCCTGCCGTTCCTGGTCAAGCTCCGGAACGGGGGCGGGAAGACATTCGTCCAGCTCGGGAAGAACCCGTAGCGCAATGAACGGCGACGCCGTCCTCCGCGCGCGGGGGATCGCGAAGCAGTTCGGACCCGTCCAGGCCCTTGCGGACGTCGATCTCGACGTCCGCAAGGGCGAAGTCCTCGCACTCGCCGGCGAGAACGGCTCGGGCAAATCCACGCTGGCCCGCGTCCTCGCCGGCGCGCTCCGGGCGGACGCCGGCTCGATCGAGCTCGACGGTCGCCCGGTGGAGTTCGCGCGGCCGCGTGACGCGCTGGACGCAGGGATCGCGATCGTCACGCAGGAGCTGACGGCGGTTCCACAGCTCACCGTCGCCGAGAACGTCGTCCTGCCCGGGTTGCGCCGGCCGGCGGCGATCGTCACCCAGCGCGGGTTCGCCCGAGCGGCCCTGCCGCACCTCGCACGCGTCGACCTCACGGTCTCCCCACACCAGCCGTTTCACACCCTCGCACCGGGCCGGCGCGAACTCGTCGAAGTTGCGAAGGCTCTCCACGCGCGGCCTCGGATCCTGATCCTCG
>JBBQEJ010000312.1:0-3867 GCA_038320555.1 Vicinamibacterales bacterium
TCTGACAGGTTGTGTTTCTTTGACCACGGGACGCCGAAGGGATTGGCCCGCGCGCTGCCCGGGCACACGATCCACACTGCGCAAGCCAGAGGCTGGAACACACTCAGCAATGGCGCGCTCTTGAACGCCGCCGAGGAGGGCTATCGCCTGCGCGGCGTCAACTACTTCGTCGGCAGATCTAAGACGATAGGCGGTATTAGCGGAGAGTGGCCGATCGGCTCAACATAAGGCCCGTTCTCAGACACGCCCTGGCTTGCTACGACAGCGGGGATTCAAGGGGTGACTCCGGCCTCCGCGGGCTGGGACGCACGGGTCGGATCCCATCGCGCGAGCACAGCGTCCAGCTCGGCCACCTTCACCGGCTTGCTGAGGTAATCGTCCATGCCGGCCTCGAGGCATTTCTCACGATCGCCCGAGAGGGCGTGCGCGGTCATGGCAATGATCGGCAAATGGATCCGGCCGGAGGCGCCTCCGCGCCGCTGCTGACGCCGACGTCTTGAATGCCCCAGGAGGCGAGCTGATAGTGGAGGATGCTGCGGTTGGTTTCGTTATCGTCCACGACGAGCACGCGGCGCCCCGGCAACGCCGCCCCAGGCCCCGACAGGGTCTGCACCGCGCCCGTCTGCTTCTCGAACCGCGCGGTGAACCAGAACGTCGCGCCTTGTCCCTCGATACTGCGGACGCCGATGTCGCCACCCATCAGATCGACGAGCCGCTTCGAGATCGCAAGCCCGAGGCCCGTGCCGCCGAATCTGCGGGTCGTCGAGCCGTCGGCCTGAGTGAACGCTTCGAATAACCGCGACCGCGCCTGCGCCGGCACGCCGACGCCCGTGTCCCGAATCTCGACGCGCACGACCGCATCGGTGGCTGTCTCGTATTCCAGTGAGACCCGGACCACGACTTCCCCCCGCTCGGTGAACTTCACGGCGTTGCCGACCAGGTTCACCACGATCTGCCGCAGCCGCCCGGCGTCGCCGCGCACCGCCGTTGGGACGCCACGCTCCACGAGCACAGCCAACTCGATGTTCTTCGCGCCGGCGCGCTCAGCCAGGAGGCCCACGGCGTCCTCAATCGCCGGCCGCAGGTCGAAGTCGAGCATCTCGAATTGCAGCTTGCCCGACTCGACCTTCGAGAAGTCCAGGATGTCGTTGATGATGGTCAGCAACGCGTCGGCACTCATCGAAATGGTCTCCGTGAATTCGCGCTGCTCCGCCGTTAGATCTGTGTCGAGCAGCAGCCCGGCCATGCCCATGACCCCATTCATTGGCGTCCGAATCTCATGGCTCATGTTCGCCAGGAACTGGGCCTTTTGCCGGGCGCCCTGGAGGGCTGCGTCCCGAGCTTCGACGAGCTCCGACTGAATCTGCTGTCGCTCGGAGATCTCGCCGCGCAGTGTCTGGTTTGCTTGCGTCAGCGCGGTCGTGCGATTGTCGACCCGGTGGGTGAGCTCACCCTGCGTCCGTCGCAGGCTGCCGATCACGGCGACCCAGGCTCCGATCGACAGTCCGAGCAACACGGCGGACCCGGCCATCGACAGGAGTGCGCGTTGTTTGGCCTGCCGAAGGCTGCTGTCGACTCGCGTCCGCACGTCAAACAGCACCATCGTCATGCCGCCCGCGTAGAGCGCCTTCTGCTCTTCGTATGCCTGCGCAAACAGCACGGCGCGGGCGTCTTCGGCCCGCCCGTCGCGGACGAGCGCAAACGCCTGGGTCTCCATGTCTACAAGCTTCGCGTTGGCCACGTCGGTCTGCGAGGAGCCCGCGATGACAGAGTCGTCAGGCACGAGCGCCATCGTCTCTTTGATCGCGGCATCCAGCTCGGGCTCGGACTGGTGGTACCGCGTTTCCCAGCGCAAATCACCCGTTGCCGCCGCCATGCGGGCGGACATCGTCAGCACTTCGTCGAGGTGCAGAATGACTCCACGTAGTTCTTCAACACGCAGCTCGCGTGACCTGTAGGAGTCGGCGTCGCGATAACTCGCGTACGCATTCCAGACGACCCAACCGAAGGTGGCGAGCGTCAGCGCCAGCGTGATCGCGCAGAGCCGGGTTGGAAACCGCAGAACCGAGTCGTGTTCTTGAATCTTGACGCTGTCCTCAGACGTGTCGTGCGTATGTGGTTCAGACACCGCTACTGCACTTCTGGTTGTCGGCGTGGAATTGTGACGACGACGCCAGCGCCGCCGCTTCGAAGGTGTGGACCGGGGTTGTATTCGACGTATGCGGTCCAAGTCTTCCGCAGCGGAATGGCGACGCCGGCGATGCCGGCGTGAAGGGTTTCTACGGGCGTAAACACGTCGCGGGCGCGGCCACCAACAGGGGCGACCGCCTCGAGCCCTCCGTACGGCGTCATCAGGAACGATCCGATCTTCCCGGGACGACTCGCGATGAAGGCGAGCGTGACGAGAAGTGTGGCCGCCTCATTGCGCCGCGTCAGGGGCACGGAGACACTGCTCAAGAGCGAGACGTCGAGTCCATTCCGACTTCGCTGGAGAACCCCGATGTTCGATCCGAGGCCGACGTAGTGCTGTGTCTTGTCGAACACACGAATGGCGCCGTAGGCGGCAAAGAAGTCGAGGCGGTCGGTGACGCCGTACCCATACTGCGCCCAGACATTGGTCAAGTTGGCGAAGGCTTTCGGCGAAATCAGATTTGCGGTCACTGCCACATTCTGGGCTCCCGATCCACCAGGTTCACCGGTGAGCAGTACCTGGCCGCTTGCCGTCACTGCGCCGACCAGCCAGAACACGAGAAGCAGTGCCACTTGTCGCGTTTTCACCATTCGTGCGTGGATCACGGCACGTCTAGGAACGACAACGGCGGTGCGGAAACAGGAACCATCGGTCCGGTTTGAGCAACAAGGCTGCCATCTGCTCTACGTGCGGTTTGCCGGTCATTTCTCAGGGAGGACCGTGCGGACGCACGGTGATCTGTGCGGACCGCACACTGAATCCGTGCGGGACCGCACATTAGCGCACACACGGGCGCGCCACGCGCTGAGCTGACGTTGCCTGCTGGACTCATGTGTGCGCAGGAGTCCTTCCAGGTTCCTCGGTGAGGAGCAGCTGTCAGCGACGACGTCCGTCACCTTGGAGGACCTATAGCTCGACCCGATTCGTCACGTAGATAGCCGCTCCGCCGTCACGATGATCGACCGCGGCGCGACTCTAATTATTTCGCCCCGGGTGGCTCAATGTCATTGACAGCTTCCGCAGCCGGCGCCTACGGGCGGCCGTGGAGACATTCTCGAGACGGGGACTGTTGCGATCGGGAAAGCGAATGGATAGAAGCAGTTAAGTGGTGAGCCTAACTTTCGCCAGTTGGAACCACATCAGCGTCTGGCTGAGGCGGCTTAACGCACTTCGGCAAGTGGCGTGATTTAGCAATGCTGCAGAAGCGCATCGACCGCTGGTCCCTGACCAGCGCGCAACACCGCCTCGTCAGAACCGGTGAGCGCCTGGTGAAACACGCGCGGTATACTGGCTGCTGTTGGCGGAGAGTCATCTGACCCGGCGCCTGTTCGGGGCGACGCTGCGGCGAATCGGGGCGCTGCCGATCCCAGCGAACTAGCGGTCCGAGAGTTCAGCGAAGAACGGTGGCGAAGAAAGGGCACAGCCATGGAGAAGTGTCCGAGAAATGCAGTCGAACCGAGGTGTTTCCCGTCAATTCCACGCCAGGCCTTATATCGGCTTTTGGTTTCCGGGTGCTGGAGAGTTCGCGACGAAAGACTCGCCGCGGCCGGCGCGCGGCTAGACACGTCCGGTCTCCGCGCGGCATGACGGTCCTTGGAAACGCGGGACTGCGAAAGCTCGCGCTGAAAGTGCTGGCGCAGCACGCGGGGTCGGCCGCGGGCGCGGAGGCTCTCGCC
>JBBQEJ010000313.1:0-3797 GCA_038320555.1 Vicinamibacterales bacterium
GGCTGCGCCACCGCTGTTCGAGGAGGTTCCAGCCAGCGCGAGCGGCATCGCGTGGGTGCACGAAAACGCGATGTCGCCGAATCGTTACCTGCCCGAGACCATGGGGCCGGGAGTGGCGTTCTGCGACTACGACAACGACGGCTGGGTTGACATCTTCATGGTCAACAGCGGTTCGAGTGACTTCTACAAACCTGAGAAGCCGCTCCGGAACGCGTTGTACAAAAACAACCGCGACGGCACGTTCACCGACGTCGCGGAGAAGGCCGGCGTTGCCGGCGGCAGGGAATTCGGCATGGGCTGCGCCATGGCCGACTACGACAACGACGGCCACGCAGACATCCTCGTCACGGCGTACGGCCGGTGCACGCTGTATCACAACAACGGTAATGGCACGTTCACCGACGTGACCGACAAGGCCGGTGTCGCGGCGCCAGGATGGACGACGAGCGCCGTCTGGTTCGACTACGACAACGACGGCAAGCTGGATTTGTTCCTGTGCAGCTTCGTCCAGTTCTCCCTTACGAGCAACGTGTTCTGCGGCGACAACAAGTTGGGCAAGCGGTTCTATTGCATCCCGCGTGTGTTCAAGCCGACGCCGAGCCTGCTGTATCACAACAACGGCGACGGCACGTTCAGCGAAGTGAGCGCGGGCACCGACATCCAGCGCGCACTCGGCAAGGCGCTCGGGGTCGTCGCGACCGATATCAACGGCGATGGACTGATGGATCTGTTCGTGGCCAACGACACGGTGCAGAACTTCCTGTTTGCCAACCGCGGGAAGGGCAAATGGGACGAGATCGGTCTGGCGGCGGAGGTGGGCTTCAGCGCCAACGGCACGCCGCGCTCGGGGATGGGGGTGGACGCTGCCGACATCAACGCGGACGGCAAGCAGGATCTGTTCGTCGCCAACGTCGACCAGGAGATGTTCTCGCTCTACAGGAACGACGGCAACGAGTTCTTTTCCGATGTCGCGGCAACGCACGGCGTCGCGCAGGCCACCCGGCTGCTGAGCGGGTGGGGCCTGAAGTTCTTCGATTACGACAACGACGGCTTCGTCGACCTGATTCTCGCCAACGGCCATCCCGACGACATGATCGAGAACTACTCGCAGCAGGTGCGGTACAAGGAACCGCTGGTGCTCTTCCACCACGACGGCACGAAGCTGTCGAACGTCAGCGCGCAGGCGGGCCCGGCCTTTCAGCAGACGTTCCCGGCGCGTGGTCTCGCGGTCGGCGATTACAACAACGACGGCCGCATCGACGTCCTGATCGGCAACAACGGCGGGGCGCCGGTGCTCCTCAAGAACAACGCGGGTGAGGGCAATCACTGGGTCGGCCTGCGCCTGCAGGGTACGACCTGCAACCGGGACGCTGTTGGCGCGACGATTGCCTGGTCGGCAAACGGCGCCAGGCGGAGCCGGTACAAATCGAACGGCGGCAGCTATCTCTCCTCGCACGACGTGCGCGAGGTGCTCGGCCTCGGCGCGGCGACGAAAGTGGACTGGATCGAAATCAAGTGGCCGCCGCCAAGCGGCCGCGTGGAGCGCTTCACCGATGTCCCGGTCGACCGCTACGTCACGATCGTCGAAGGCAAGGGCCGGGTCGAGTAACGATGACGCCCGATTCGCGCGCGGTGCGCGCCGGCGCGCGCACGTTCGCCGGCCTGTTCCTCGTCACGTTGTCCACGCTCACGTATCAACTCCTGCTGACGCGCACCTTCAGCGTCACCATGTACTACCACTTCGCCTTCGTTGCCATTTCCGTGACGATGTTCGGGATGGCGGTCGGGGCGCTCGCGGTATTTCTTCGACCCGCAGTGTTCGTTCCCGAGCGCGTGAGCCGCCACCTGGCGATCGCATCGGCGGCGTTTGCCGTGACGATCGTGTTGAGCTATCTCACGCACCTGGCGATTCCATTTCTGATCGAGCCGTCGCTCGTCAGCGCGTACGCCATCGCGCTGACCTACGCGGCACTCTCCGTTCCGTTCATCTGCGGCGGCGTTGTGGTCTCGCTCGCGCTCACGCGCTTTCCCACGCAGGTCAGCGCGCTCTATGCCACCGACCTCGCCGGCGCCGCGCTCGGCTGCGTGGTGGTCGGACCGGTTCTCCGCGTTGCCGACGCCCCGACTGCAGTGCTGGCGACGTCGGCCGTCTCGGCGCTGGCGGCGCTGTTGTTTGCGGGCGACGCGCGCTCGGAGTCACGTGCCGCGGGCGGGGGTGGGCGCGGCCTGCTTCGTGGGTGCGCGGTACTGTCATTGGTGCTGGCGGCTGCCGCGCTCAGTGACGGCGTCGCAGCGCGGCACAATGCGGCCTGGCTGAGGCTCATATGGGTCAAAGGGCAGTACGAGGCGCGGCCCCTCGTCGAGAAATGGAATTCCTTTTCCCGCATCCGTGTCATCGGCAACCCAGAACGAGCCATCAGGCCTTCGGGATGGGGCCTGAGCAGCACACTGCCACCGGAACGGACCGCGCACGAACTCCATCTCGACATCGATTCGTACGCCGGCACCGAGCTGACGGCATTTCACGGCGACCCGGAAGAAGCCGCCCACCTGAAGTACGACGTCACGAACGTCGTGCATTACCTGCGGCCGGACTCCCGCGTAATTGTTGTGGGAACCGGTGGCGGGCGGGATGTGCTGTCGGCGCTGACGTTCAACCAGAAGAGCGTGACCGGGATCGAAATCAACGACGGCATTCTGGAGCTCGTCAATCGCCGCTTCGGCGACTTCACCGGACACCTCGATCGCGCTTCACGCGTTCGATTCGTCAACGACGAGGCGCGGAGCTTCATCGCGCGGCTGCAGGACCGGGCCGACATCATCCAGATTTCGCTGATTGACACCTGGGCCGCAACCGCCAGCGGGGCGTTCGTCCTGACCGAGAATTCACTCTATACGGTGAACGCCTGGCGGATCTTTCTGGATCACCTGGCGCCGCAAGGAATCCTGACCGTGTCGCGGTGGTACTACGCCGATCGCCCCGGCGAGGTGTACCGCCTGGCGACCCTCGCATCCACGACGCTGATGCAGATGGGCGTGACGCGGCCCGGCGATCACTATGCGATCGTGCGCGCACGCCCGGCGAGTTCCGCCAACGCACCTGACGGCGTCGGCACGATGCTGGTATCCCGGGATCCGCTGTCATCGCACGATCTCGATGTCCTCGAGGCCGTGGCGGCCCGCATGAACTTCGAAGTGGTGCAGAGCCCTCGTCACTCCGCGGACGACACATTTGCCGCCATTGCCAGCGGCGATCGCCTCCGGGATGCGGTCGCGCAGCATCCGCTGAACATTTCCGCCCCGACAGACGACACGCCGTTCTTCTTTCACATGCTGCGGCTGCGCGACGTGTTCGACACCGCGCGCTGGCACGACCAGGGCATCGTCCGGTTCAACATGACAGCGGTGGGCGTGCTCGGGGTGCTTCTCGTAACCGTGACGGTGCTGACGGCCTCGTGCATTCTTCTGCCGCTGATGCTTTCCGCGCGCGTCGCGGGGTCCGCCATCCCACGATCTGCCTTCCCTCACGTTTTGTTCTTTGCCGCCATCGGCTTCGGCTTCATGCTCGTCGAGATCTCGCAGGTGCAGCGTCTCGCAATCTTTCTCGGACATCCTGGCTACAGCCTGTCCGTGGTGCTGTTTTCCCTGCTCCTCTCCAGCGGGGCCGGCAGCCTTTCGACCGCATCGCTGAAGGCCGGCGCGGACGACCGCACCGCGCTGACGCGGATGCTGGTGCTCGTGATCGTCCTCATTGTGTTTGGCGCCATCACACCCGCCACCGTCCGTCATTACGAGGC
>JBBQEJ010000314.1:0-3785 GCA_038320555.1 Vicinamibacterales bacterium
AGCCGTCGCCGGCGCCATAGTACGCCATGCCCCACTTCACGGAGCGCTGCAGGCCAGGCAGCGTCCTGGCCGCCAGGGCATCGACACGTTCGGCGATGCCGCGCTGTGGTTGCGGAAGGCTCGCGATGTAGGCGAAGACCGGCTTGTCGCCGAGGGCTGCCTTCGCGGGGCTTGCCCGGCCGGTCATCGCTTCCGGCAGCCTCGTGAGGACCTTGGCCGGTGCCGTCGAGCGGCTGGCCGGTTTCGGGGCGGCGGGCTTGGAAGTTTTGTCCGTCTTGCGGGCTGGCATGATGGTATCCTCTGTCTGCGAGCATCAATCAGCAGTACTTCCGCGAGAACCTCAAGTTCAGGCAGCCGGAGCTATTTCATCGACTTGATGTGCGCCACCAGCTGATCGAGGGCGATCTCGGTCCCCTGCTGCCAACCCGACTCCTTGTTCTTCTCAAAATCAGCTGCATCCCGGTGGAGCGCCGTGAACACGTAACGTGTGCCGGTCCCCTCGGCTTTCATTGTCATGATGGCGGTGATCGGAATGTCATCGAACACCGCCGGGCGATAGCCGGGGAACAACATGGAGGTCCAGACCAGTCGCTCCATCGGAATCGCTTCCAGGACGCAGCCAAGATTGGGAACCTCCCGACCGTCTCCCACGGAGATGTCGATGCGGAAGATGCCGCCCGGTCGCACGTCCAGTTCGCATCGCGCCACACGCCCCCACTCCCTGGGCATGTACCACTCCTTGATATGCTCCGGTTTCGTCAGCGCTTCCCAGACGAGCCGCGGGGGAGCGTCGATGAGCCGTTCGAAGACGATATCGAGCTTCGGATCGATCGTGGCGGCGGTGCTCATGATTTTGATTCCTTTTCCTTGAGGTGTTTGACGTAGTTGTCGAACCGGTCCAACCGGGCTTCCCACGACTGACGCCGCTCGGTCAGCCAATCCTCGGCGACTGTGAAGCGCTCCGGCGCGATCTCATAGGTCCGCACGCGCCCTCGCTTCTTCGACTTCACCAGCCGGCTCTGCTCGAGCACCGACAGGTGCTGCACGAACGAGGGGAGTTTCATGTCGAACGGTGCGGCCAGCTCGCTGACGGTGGCTGGGCCCACCGCCAGTTGCTCCAGGACTTTCCGCCGAGTCGCATTGGACAAGGCATAGAAGACATCGTCAACGACCGCGGATTGAACCATTGCAACACCAGCCGGTGGTTTGGGTGACTCGATCTGACTGAGAGAGTCTATCGCCGGACAATACTAAGGTCAAGGCCTAAGTATTCTTTTCAGGTCTTCGCCGCGCTGAACCGGTCGCTCGGGTCGGGGGCGGCGTTCGACCGGAAGCCGTATGCCGCGGCGATGTGCGCGCGGGAGCAGCGGTGGTCCGCAGGCCACGGCTCGTTTGCCACCGCGCCGCGAGGAGATGCGCGCGGCGCCATCGACGCCTATCGCTACGACTATGTCGTCAGTCTCACCCGGCAGGTGCTCGGCGGGCTCGGCCCGCCGATGACCGCCGCCGTGGAGGCCGCATTCGAGTCGAAGGACCGCGTGGCGCTGGCCGCCGCCGAACGGCGGATGACGGCGCTGATCCGCGACCTGGACACGCTCGTCGCGACGCGGCCCGAGCTGCTGCTGGGCCCATGGCTCGCGGAGGTGCGGCGTTGGGGCCGGACCCGGGGGGAGCGCAACCTCTATGAATGGGATGCCCGCAACATCATCACCTTTGTGGGCACGAAATGCACGGAGGGAGAGAACGATGTTGTACGCGCACAAGAAATGGCAGGAAATGTTCAGCGCGTACTATTTCCCGCGCTGGGAGGAGTTCTTCGTGCGGCTCAACCGCGCACTCGACCGGGGAACCGCATTCGGTCGGAAGCCGTTCGCCACCGACCTCTGTGCGTGGGAGCAGGACTGGTCCCGCCGCCACGACACCTCCGGTATGGTAATGTTTAGTATACTCCAAGTACGTTATCATTGACATAAGGTATCTCAATGCATACATTGGCTATGCACCATGGATCTCAAACCTTCGGAGCCTGGCCATGTCATTTCGTGAAAAGACCGCGTGGGTCGGTCTCGTGTCCACCTTGCTCGTGTTCGTGCCATACTTCCTGTACGTGTTCGGCCTCGCGGCGAAGGGCGACCTGAATCCGGGCCTCGTCGCCGGCGCCTTCGTGGCGCTCGTACTCTTCTCGACCGTCCTCGGCATCGCCTCGGGAATTCTCGTCGCCGTGACGTCGAAGGACGAGCCGAAGGATGAACGCGACGCGGCGATCGATGCGCGCGCCTATCGCTTCGCCTACCTCGTCCTCGCGGCGCTCTGCTTCACGGCGGTCGGAGCGGTGAGCGTGCTGACGCTCGTCCGGCCCGCCCTCCCCAGTGCCCGCGTGCTCGCGCCGATGTTCATCGGACAGGTCTTTCTCCTCTGCTTCGTCACGGCCGAATCCATCCGGTACTTAACGCAGGCGCTCGCTTACCGGCGCGGCGCATGACGGTGCCCGGGGCTAAGCGGCGAGCCTCTGGCGCGAAGCTCGGCAACAGCATTCGGAAGCTGCGCTTCGAGGCGGGGGAGATGACGCAGGAGCAGCTCGCGCAGCGCGTCGGCGTCACTCGGCAGACGATCATGGCGATCGAGGGCGCGAAGTATTCGCCATCGCTCGAGCTGGCGTTCCGCATCGCTGATGCATTCGGCCGTCCGATCCAGGACGTCTTTCGGTATGCCACCGCGGGCGGGACGGCCGCAGACGCACTCGCTTCGGATACCAGTGGCTCAGGACGATGATGTCGACGCCTGATGGGCCGGGTCGCCGCGCTCGATCAGTCGGTGACGCCCGCGAGGGCGAGGCCGGCGGCATCCCGATGTTGGTGCTCTCCCGTCCGGTGGGCGTCGGAAAGTCCGCGGTGCTCAACGGGATCCACGAGCTCCTCGTCTCGCACGGCGTTTCCCGCTGGGGAACGAAGTGCACGGAGGGAGAGAACGACGACCTGAACCTGTACGCCCGCAAGCAGTGGGCCGGCATGTTCACCGGGTACTATCCGCCGAGGTGGGAGGCGTTCTTCGCCGCGCTGAACCGGTCGCTCGGGTCGGGGGCGGCGTTCGACCGGAAGCCGTATGCCGTGGCGATGTGCGCGTGGGAGCAGCGGTGGTCCGCAGGCCACGGCTCGTTTGCCACGGCGCCGCGAGGAGATGCGCGCGGCGGAGAGAGACCTTGACCGGATGGCAATTGCGATGTAATGGTTAACTTAGCTAACAACCATTACGCCGGAGAATCCATCTGCCGTTCCTGCGTTCGCCGCTCCTCGCGGCCGGCTTTCTCGTCGTCCTGAGCGGTCGGGCACTCGCGCTTCAGGCAGCCCAGGTGCCGGACCAATCCGCCAGCTCCTGCTGGCCTGCTCCCGTTGGCGCCATCGAAGGAAAAGCACGCACCGATTCGGCCCTCGGGCGCCGCATCGCGACCGCCGCGCGCCTGACCGGCGACGCGCCGACGATCGACGGCCATCTCGACGAGGCGGCGTGGTGCGCGGCGGCACCGATCACCGATTTTATCCAGACCGGTCCGAGGCCCGGGGCCTTGGCGACGCTGCCGTCGACGGCCCGCGTGCTCTTCGACGATGCCGCGCTCTATGTGGCCGTCCGCCTCTTCGACCGGGAGCCGGGGCGCATCGTCGCGCCGTTTCCGCGCCGCGACGACGAAGTCACCTCCGACTGGATGTTCGTCGAGATCGATTCCCGTCTCGACCGGCGGAGTGGCCTGAGCTTTGGGGTCAATCCGCGCGGCGTGCAGGCCGACGGGT
>JBBQEJ010000315.1:0-3776 GCA_038320555.1 Vicinamibacterales bacterium
TAAGGTCTATACTCGTCGCAGGTCGGCCTAACATCGCGCTGCAGCGCACGCCGTCGGCTGAGTCGCCGTCGCCGCTGAGCTTTGGGACGTCAGGCGGCTACGGCGTATGAACGCTCGTGATCGGAGCCAACGCAACGCTCTTGGGCCTTCGAACAAAGGGGCGATCGCCGCGATAGCGGTCGGGCTCGGATTCGTGGTGTTTGTGATCATGCGTGGGCTTACCGGCCAAGCAGGCGTAACGTGGGTCGTGGCCTCGGCAATCGGAATCGCCCTCTTTCTGGTGATTCAGGCCGCTCGGAGACGGCGTGCCAGGTAGCGGGCATAACATCGGGCTGCAGCGGGCGTCATCGGCTGCCGCCGTCGCCCCTGAGCTTTGGGACGTTAGGCCGCCCATGACAGGCGTTGATAGTTCCAGCCAACGCCAACCGCGGATCGGAGATCTCTTCGAGACGCGTCCCGTGACGACGCGGCGAACCCTGGTCGTCTCCTCGAGGCTGACCGCTTGCGGTGCCGTCCTCTTCGCCCAGATCCTGGGTGCGATGGCCTGGCCGATTTCCGGCAAGCAGGTCAAGGGATCTTCCGGGGGCGGTGGGCCTCGAACCGTGCGTGTGGCGTCGGCCGATGCCGTCGCCCTTGCGGCGCGACAGCGGTTTCTTGACATGTTCGCTCGGGCATATTTTCCCGGAAGAACTGGCCAACTCCTGATCGTGCCGCGTGAAGGCGACGTCATCACGCGGCCTGACCCGGACGTGACGTACATGCACGGTTCGCCATGGGGGTATGACGTCTCGATTCCGCTGATGTTTGCGGGCCCTGCCGTGAGAACGGGAACGTACTCGATGCCGGCGGTGCAGCAGGACGTTGCGCCAACGCTTGCGGCTGCGCTGGGTGTGCCGATGCCGCCGACCGCGACCGGCCGTGTCTTGCCGGTCCTGCGCCCCGGCTTTACTCCACCGCGAGTGGTCTTCGTCCTCGTCCTGGATGGCATGCGGCGCGACTACTTCGATCGGTACGCCGATCTGATGCCGACGCTCTCCGCCCTGCGCCGGCGCGCCGCGTGGTTCAGTCAGGCGCGCGTCAACGTTCTGCCTTCGAACACCGCCGTTGGGCACTCGACCATCTCGACGGGAGCCGATCCCGGCGTGCACGGAATCACCGGAGTCAGCGTGTACGACCGCATCCACCGGCGGCGTCACAACCTGTTCGAGGGAGCAACACCGCAAGACTTGATGGCCTTGACGCTGGCGGACGCCTGGCAGCTAGCGACGGCTGGCCGCGCGATCATACTGACGCAGGGAAGCATTGACCGAGCGGCGACGCCGCTCGCGGGGCATGGAGCGTGTCAGCTGAATGGAGCTCCCCTGGTGCTCGCAAGCTACGACCAGCAGACGGGAGGCTGGACCACGAATCCCGGTTGTTACCGGCTGCCCGAGTATCTGAAGGATCGAAACGCGAAAACCCTGCTGCCGCCTGACGGGGAGTGGATGCATCACAGAATCGATTCGGCCGCCGCGGTGCGATATTCGGCCCTGTTCCCTGCATTCGAAGCCGATGCGATGACTGCGATGATCGAGCGCGAGCCCGTGGGTGAAGATGGCGTCGCCGATCTCATCCTGATGAACTACAAGGGCGCAGATTTCGTGGGCCACAAGTACGGCCCGGATTCCAGCGAGCTTCGGGCCACACTCCACGAAATGGACGGTCAGTTGGCCCGGATGCTCACGGCGCTGGAGGCAAAGGTCGGGAGTAACTATCTTCTCGCGGTGACCGCCGACCATGGCATGCCGTCGGAACCGCCGTCGCCGGATCGCCGTCACTTTGCGCCGTCGATCGTAGACCTGTTGCACGAGAAGTTTGATTCTGAGGCTAAGAAGCTGATTACGGCCTTCGACGCGGAGAACTGCCAGATCTTCGTTGATGAAGACCGGCTGTTGTCTCTCGGTCTGACGTTCCGAGGTCTGGCCGACTACCTCGAATCGCTTCCGTTCCTCTTCGCAGTCTTCACAGACGACGACGTGCGGCGCCATGTGAAATCTCCGTTCAGCGGACTGCCTTCGGCTGGCGCTGAAGGCAGGCGTTAGCCAACGGAACGAGCCGCGGCATCTCTCTGCGGAGGACGCCGTCGATTCCGGCGGCGCCGTCACCACTGAGCGCTGGGACGTCAGGCGTTTTCATTTTGTCGAAGGTGCGAATCCATTGAGGCTGGTCTTCCTGCATGGTTTACCCGGAGTCGGGAAGCTGACGGTCGCGCGTGAGTTGGCGCAGCTCACCGGCTACAAACTCTTCCATAACCACCTGGCCGTTGACCTGGTGGGATCCGTTTTCGAGTTCGGCGAACGGCCGTTCGTCGAGTTGCGGGAGATGATCTGGCTCACGATGTTCTCCCGTGCGGCCGAGGAGCATCTCGCCGGGTTGATCTTCACCTTCGCCTATGACCGGACCGTCCGAGACAACTTCATAGAAGAGACTCGGAGGGCGGTGGAATCGGAAGGCGGCAGAGTCTCCTTTGTCGAGCTGAGGTGTTCAGCGGAAGAATTAGAGAGACGAATCGAGCAGCCTTCACGCCGAGAGTTCGGAAAGCTAAACTCTGTCGCACGGTTTCGCGAGTTGAAGGAAGCGGGAGTGTTCGTTGTTCCGAAGATACCCGCGGGCGGTCTGGTCGTGGAAACAGACGGAGTGTCGGCTGCCGACGCTGCTGAGGAGATCTTCAGCCGGTTGGGGCTGGGGCCGGCCGGACTGAACAGTGACGCCTAGCAAGGTCAAGCCAGGTGCGAAAGAGGCCAAGCCGATCAGGGTGCGAAAAGGCGGGAAGGTAGCCGCCGTCCTCGCGGGCGGCAACCCTCGCATCGCGAAGGCGGACGGCGACGCCCCGGTGCAGGCGTACGTCGCCGCGATGCCGGGTTGGAAGCGCTCCATCGGGAAGCAGATCGACGCGCTCATCGTGCGGAACGTGCCCCATGTGCGCAAGGCCGTGAAGTGGAATTCGCCGTTTTACGGCATCGAAGGCCAGGGCTGGTTCCTGTCGTTCCACGTCTACACGCGCCACGTCAAGGTGGCTTTTTTCCGCGGCACGTCGCTGCGACCGGTCCCGCCCGGCACCAGCAAGCACAAGAACGTTCGCTACGTCGACATCCACGAAGGCAACGAGCTCGACGAGGCGCGGATGGCGACGTGGGTGAGGCAGGCGGCCCGCGTTACCCGGCTGGGTCCCGTAATTCATTACGATCGCCGGCGCAAACTCAAGAAAGGGAGGAAGCCAATGATTCGTTTCAAGAACATTTCCCGGCTCACCGTCGGAATCGTCGCTCTGGTGGGGTCGATGGTCGCCGTCGCACACGCAGCCCCACCGGCGAGCGTGGATGAAGCCGCCATCCGCGCACAAACCGCAAACTGGGAGAAGGCGTACAACGGCGGTGACGCGAAAGGGGTCGCGGCGGGGCCGCAGGGGCCGGGGCAGTCTTCGTCATTGATCCGAAGACCGATGTCGGAGTCTCCGGCGACATGGGCTGGGAATCGGGTCGATACAAGGTGACCGTCAAGGGCGCCGTCGTCGAGACCGGCAAGTTTCTATCGGTGTCCCGCAAGAAGGATGGAAAGTGGCTCTACATCCGCGATACGTGGAATGCGGATGCTCGACCGGCGCCACCGACCGCGCCGGCTGAGAAAAAATAGTCTGCGGTTCTGCGGACCGGCGGACAATTTTGCTGTTCGCGATCAAAGCCGAGGTCAGCGATCGGCAGGCGGAGAGGTTCTCCTTCATCGCGCAGAAGACGATG
>JBBQEJ010000316.1:0-3667 GCA_038320555.1 Vicinamibacterales bacterium
ACGCCAATGCCGTTCCTCAAGACTGCGTATCAGGACGGCGGCGCCGCCTTTTCGCCTGACGGCCGATGGATCGCGTATCACTCGAACGAATCGGGCAGGTTCGAGGTCTACGTGCGCCCGTTCTCGACATCACCAGGGAAAGAAAGCGAGGTGCAGATTTCCAACGGCGGTGGAGGACGGCCAGTATGGTTGCCGAAGGGAGTCGAGCTGCTCTATCAGGCCGGTGAGCAGATCATGGCCGTTCGCTATACGACGCGCGACGGGTCGTTTCTCGCGGACAAGCCACGAGTGTGGGCCGGGAACGTGACCGGCGCCACAGGCTTCGATGTCGCCCCGGACGGCAAGCGACTCGCTCTCATTCTGCCGACGGCCGCGCGTGACGCGCCGAGACAGGATCACACGGTCGTGTTCGTGCAGAACATCCTCGATGAACTGCGGAGGCGCGCCCCCTCGGGCCGGTGACGCCGCTCGATCGGCGGCTGGTGCTCGCGGCCGCCGTGGGCATGGACGCACTGGAGGCGCGATGAATCGGGGCACCGATCCGGCGTGGCTCACCAGAACCTGTCGTAGGGGGAAGGGGCTGACGAGAGACCTAGAACGGGCGTTATGCTAGCCGCGAGACGGGCCTAATGTTTCCTTGTATCTTGATTTCGGACGGTCTATTTCCGAGCACGTCCAATCGCCGGCGACAGCTCGATGTTTCCTACGGTCAATCAGACCGCACGATAGCCTGGGCGTCGCCGGCGTCTCGTCCGTGAGCCCGAACAGTTGCGTGGGGGCGTGACCCCGTATCCGCAAGGCGGGGCCAAGACGGATCCGTGTGACGTGGAGGTCCAATGACATCAACCGCGATCTTCGTAGGCATCGACATTGCGCAGGCGAACTTCGTCGTCGCCTGCCGTCCGGACGCGACGTCGTGTACGGTGACCAATGATCCGGCGGGGGTCGCCGCCACGGTGGACCGGGTGCGCGGCCTGGCGAATGGTCACGCGCGCCGCCGCTGGCCCCAGGCCGGTGCCGCCGCCTTGGCCGCCGCCAGGTCCAGTACGCCGTCCGCCTGCGGTTGAATCTCCGCGTCCTCACCGGTGGTGGAACTGCGCTCGGCATCCAGCGCCCACGTGCCGTTGAAATCAACCGGCCCCTGCGCACAGGCAGGGAAGGGCATCATCGCCACGTAGATCAACGCGGCGGTCACAGCGATGGCGATGCCAGCAGAACGGCTCAAGCACGTCAACCGATTAGAGCAATTCGAATGTCATCGTTTATCAGAGGATTGCGGGGGGCTCAACGGAATCTGGAAAAGGTTCGAGGGCCCCTCGACATTGGAATAAATGATCGAGAACGGGTCCGGCAAAGGCGTCGGGTCGACGAAGGAGTCCGCAACAAGTACCTTTCGCCCTCCAGCCCTTTGGAGCTTCAGCGGAGTTGGTTCTCCATCAAGCGCCGGCGGGAGAACGCTCCCACGTAGATTCGGAATGGACCAGGCCGTCGAGATCATCCCCGGGTTCGACAGCACGAAGTAGCGATTTCCGGGACTCCACTCCAGCCGCCACGATTTATAGAGGGGACGCGGAGCCTGACCGTATACCGTCGGATATAGCCATGTTTCGCGTGGAGTGAGATCGGTTCTGAGCACGCTCAACCACTGTCCGTCCGGTGAAAGCGAGACAACGCTCATCGTTGGCGCGGGCTCCGAGATCTGTTCCGTCTTTCCGCTCGCAAGATCCAGAGACCATATCGCCATTCCCTCTTCTGCCCTCCGGACGAAATGAACCCTGGAGCCTCCGCCGCTGAATACCACACCTCCCTCCGAGCTGTCTCCGCCTGGCAGCGCGCGAGGCGCAACCGAATTATCCGAGGCACCCAGCCAGAGCTGAATTCGACCGTCTGACTCGCGGGTGCGAAACACGAAATACCTGCCGTCCGGAGATGGCCAGACCGCCAGTGCCGGGCGACCGCCCGCCAGTGATCGGTCCTCGTCGGTGTCGAGACGACGTTCGCGAATGGTGCCCGCTCTGAATCGCGCGCCGGCGATGTAAAAAACGCGCCTGCCGTCGGCTGTGACGGCCGGGCTTCGTGCGTCTCCTTCGAACGTCAGCTGCTTCTCAGCGCCATCGGATGTGCGAAGCCATAGCGATTCCTGCGTGTTGCCTACCGAGTAAGTCAACGTCCTGGCGTCGGAAGACAGGGCAAATCCGCCGGGGACGACTCCTCGCAGTGCGAGGCTCTGTCCTGCGGTGACCGGTTCGGGCGTGCCGCCTTGCGCCGCTTCTCGCCAGACCTGATGGTTCGCCGGCGAGCCGGAAACGAAATAGATGAAGCCGTCGGCAGACCATCGTGCCAGCTGAATGCACGGGACAACGTCGGAGCCTACCGGGCGCCGCGCGCCGCCGGCCAGGGGCATGACGAAGCATCTGGTCATGATCTGCTCTGCTCCGGCCCCCGCCCCAGCGCTTCCTCCCATCTCGCCGATGACGACCTGCGAGCCATCGGGTGACACGTCCGAGTAATGGGCCATCCCGTTCAGTGGCGGGACGTAGAGGTCCCGGCTGTCTCCGCGCCCCTCGTCCGAGATGGCGATGCCCAGCTGAGAGCCGACCTTGAATTCGGAAAACAGCACACGCCCATCCTTCAGCCATCGTAGAGAGTTGGCGTTCCCAAGCATCAATTGAGGAGCAATGGCGCCTGTAATTCCGACCACCCAGGTATCCCATTGCCACTCTTCGCCGGTGACCGTGTACGCGATGCGGGAACCGTCGGGGGAGAAGGCGGGCCACGCCTTCGTGCCGGGTCCTCGCGTGAGCTGCTGAGGACGCCCGTTTGGCAGGGGCATGATGTAGACCTGCGACGTACTACTGTGGGGCTCCTGGACCACGAACGTCAGCAGCCGGCCGTCCGGAGAAACTGCCGGATCCCTCACAGATGTGGAGAAGTGCGTCAGCTGCACGGGTACCGGTTGCGTCTGAAGAAGCGGCGTCGCGACGCGGTCTCGCAGCGCGATCCAGCCTATCAGCACCGTCGCGCCGACGAGGCCAGCGCCGACCGCTGCCGGTGTTCGGCGGTCCCGCGCCCTGGTCCTTTTTACCTGCGAAGGACGGTCGACGTCGAGCCCGGCTTCGGTCACCTCGAGAGCGACAGAGACTTCGCCAGCCCGTGCGAACCGTTCGCCAGGCTCCTTCGTGAGGCAGCGGCCGATCACCCGCGCCAGAGACGCGGGCACATCTCCGCCGAGCACCCGCGGGGGATCTCGAAGGATGGCAGCGCTCAGTGCCGAGGCCGTATTTCCCTGGAAAGGCAGCTCGCCGTCCACCATCTCGTGCAGAACGACACCCAGCGCCCAGATGTCGCCGCGTGCGTCCGCCGGCCGGCCCTGCAGCACCTCTGGCTGCATGTACGGCAGCGTGCCCGCAATGCCGCCAGCGTCATCCCACAGCGTCTGAGTGGCAGTCGCCCCCGACGTTTCCGGTGTTCGTGCCGCGATGCCGAAGTCCAGCACCTTTGCGCGTCCGTCGTGCGTGATCACAACATTCGCGCTTTTGAAGTCCCGATGCACGACGCCGTTCGTGTGAGCATGTTCGAGCGCGTCGGCCAGCTGCCGTCCGATGCGCGCGACGCGGGCAGCGTTGAGGCGACCGCGTACGAGAATCGCCTGCAACGACTCGCCGGC
>JBBQEJ010000317.1:0-3665 GCA_038320555.1 Vicinamibacterales bacterium
ACCCCGGCGTGGCTCGCCGCGACGGCTGGAATCGATGTCGCCGCCAGCAGCGCGATGACGACCGTTACGCTTTTCAACATGTTCGCTGGGTAGCCAGACGGAGGTGGAACGCGTACGCGGCTGCAAACCGGCTGCCTGCGCTGCCGAAAATGCCGTCACTCGCACACGTATTCGAAACGGACACGATTTTACTGCGGTATCTAATACTTATGCGGCCGGATCGATGTCGAGTCGACGCCCCGATGCCGATCTCAGAAACGTGATCACTTGTTCCGTTTCGAGACAGGAAAAGACAAAATTGTGCGGGACTGTTACTTATTTGGCGATGTCCTCAGCCAGCCAGTATCTCAGTTCGTGACACTCTTGGTTGCGGCCTTGGACGGCCGCTGCTGGTCGTTTTCCAGGCCGTATTCCACGATCTTCCGGTAGAGGGTGCCACGGCTGATTTCCAGAACGCTGGCCGCCTGTTTCTTGTTCCAGTTCACCGCTTCGAGCACACGGACGATGTGGGTACGCTCGGCGTCGGCGAGCGACGGCAGCCGCTGACGCGCCGCATCGGGGGACGGTTCGACGGCATGCAGGAACTCTACGTCGTTGCCGCGGATTGATTTACCAGGCGACGAAAGCGCCGCTCTCGCGACTGTGCTTTCGAGCTCCCGGATGTTACCCGGCCAATGGTATTGCAGCAGCAGGTCCATCGCATCTTTCGAGAATGTCTTGCCGTCGAGCTGCAGTCCATTCGCCGCGCAGTAGCGCGCGAGGAAGCGCTGGGCCAGGACCGGAATGTCGCTGCCGCGCTCACGAAGCGAGGGAAGCCTGATGGAAAATGCGTTGACCCGGTAGTAGAGGTCCTCGCGGAATCGCGCGTCGCGCACGAACTGATCGAGCGGTCGGTTGGTTGCCGAGATAAGCCTGAAGTTGACCTCGATTGATTCATTGCCGCCGAGGCGTTCAAACCTCCGCTCCTCGAGTGCACGCAGCAGCTTCGCCTGGCCGACGAGCGCGAGGTCGCCGATCTCGTCCAGGAACAGGGTGCCGTTATTCGCCATTTCCAGCCGGCCCGGCTTCCGGTCGTGCGCGCCGGTGAAGGCCCCTTTTTCATACCCGAAGAGCTCGGACTCGAACAGCGTGTCGGGGAGAGCGGCGCAATTGACCCCCTGGAACTTGTTCGTGCCGCGCCGGCTCAGTTCGTGGATCATCCGGGCCACGACTTCTTTCCCCGATCCGGTCGGCCCGAGGATGAGCACAGAGATATCGGATTTTGCAGCCGTGCGGATCCACTCGAAGACGACGAGCATCTTCTCGTCGCGGCCGATCATTTCGCGGAAACGCTGCACCGCCGGTGAGCGATCTTCGTGGCTGACGGTGGCGCGGCGCTCGAGGAATTCATCGAGCAGATCGCGAACGACGTCGTTGGTCGTCGGCTGGACCGAGTAGCGCGGGGCGCCTGCGCCGGGAATCTTTCCGGCGACGCCGAATGCCACCAGCTCGCGCATGCAGTTCTCGACATCCAGGCGCATGCGTCCGAACGTCTGCATGAGCGCCTCGACGTCGAAGGACTCGTCGGGGCGTGCGCAGAGGAAGCGCAGGAGGCCGGCGCGCAAAGGCGACTGCACGAGCGCCTGGAACCGCGCCTCGATCTCCCCCGGATCGACGCGCCGCGCCGGCACCGGTGCCTTGTCCGTATCGCTCATGACGGACGGCGGACCTCGCCGCCGGCGCCCGGGGGCGGTCCGGAGATGCGGTAGTACTCCGACTGGAACTGCTCAATCAGCCGTTTCATGGCAACCGCATCCGCCTTCCGATGACCATGGCACCGCACAGGGCTGGCGCCCCCCGAACTTTCAATCATCACGTCTGCAAAGAACAAATTTCGGTCGATCAGCACCGAGGCGACATGGGCCAGGTGAATCGATTGCTCGCGCCCGCCGAAAAGCTGAGGCGTGAAATGCACGATGCTCGTGGGTGTGACACCAACCTGGGTAGGAAACAGCAGATTGCCCCGGCTCAGCCGGCTCGCGCGGAACACGTGCGGGCCGCTCATCGGGCGCCCCTTGTACCAGAAAAACGCCATCACTAAGGCTGCAAGGACAATTGCCAGCGCGATCAACAGTGCCGCATTGCTGGAATAGAGACGCGCGTCATCCATCGGTCAGACTCGAAATGCTCGGGGAAGCGGGGTTACGTTCGCTCCGGAACCGGCCCGGTGTCAAGGGATTTCGCCCGCGATTCTTTCAAACTGATGCTATGTTAGGCAGAAGCCGAGCGGACGGCCGACGGATCGGGACGCGGTCCAACGCGTCCGCGGTCAACGCGGGAGGTTCGTCAGTGCCCCACCGAGCGCCCGGGTCGCCGGGCCATAGCGCGTCTCACTACCTTACCGGAAAAGCGATCAAATACTATCGGCCGCGTGGAAGCGCCGAGGTCCGCCAGCTCATCGAGGGCGGCTTTCAGGCGTTCAACGCGGGGCGGCTCTCGGAGGCCTGCCACATCTTCGCGGACAAGATGCTGGCGCCTGAGCACGACACGACCATCGGCCTGACGGTGGCCGGCGCTCTGACGCCCGCCGGGCTCGGCGGCTGCGTGATCGAGCTGATGGACCGAGGCCTGATCGACTTCATCATCAGCACGGGCGCCAATCTCTACCACGACCTCCACTATGCGCTGAACTTCACGCTGCACCGGGGTTCGCCGTTCCTGGACGATGTCGACTTGTACGAGCAGGGGATCATCCGAATTTACGACGTCCTCTTTCCCGCCACCGTCTTGCTGGAGACCGACGCGTATATCCGCGACTTTCTCGTGCGCTCGCAGCTGTCGGGCCCGATTGCGACATCGGAGTTTCACTACCGCCTGGGTCTCGATCTGCTCGAACGGCAGCCGGGATGCGAGGAGCACTCGGTCGTGGCGCGCGCCGCGCAGACCGGTGTCCCGATCTACACATCATCACCCGGTGATAGCTCGATCGGCATGAACATCGCGTACCACGAACTGATGAACGGTTCGACGCTGATGATCGATCCCAATCGCGACGTCAACGAGATCTGCGCAATCATTCTCGCCGGGGAGAAAAACGGCTGCGTGATTCTCGGCGGCGGTTCTCCGAAGAACTTCTACCTGCAGGGGCAGCCCACGTTGTGGGAGGTCTACGGAATTCCGAAGGGGGGCAACGACTACTTCATCCAGATTACGACCGACCAGGTCGTATGGGGCGGGCTCTCGGGCGCGACCCCGGCCGAGGCCGTGAGCTGGGGGAAGGTGAATCCAGGCGTGCTGCCCGATACCGTCGTCACGTACTGCGATTCGACGATCGCGTTTCCGCTCTTCTGCGAGTTCGCCGTGGGATCGGCGAACGGCCGCCGTGCGCGGAAAGAGCTCGTGCACAAACGCGCCGCGCTCGTCGCCAATTTGTTGAAGCAGGCAAAGGCCGCGCAGACCGACAAGGCAGCGACCCTCGCGGCTGAGCCGGCCGAGATCGATCGACACCGGTGAAGTACAGGTTCTGCCACTAGGAGTCTTGACTCCTAGGAGTCTTGACTCCTAGAAGTATGAGTGTTTGAGTCAAGTTTTTCAGGCCGCAAGTTTAACCTCCGCGAGGAACGTCGCGAGCGCCGCATCGAGACGGTCGAATGCGCGTTGCGCGCGGGGCGATCCCATCGGCGTGA
>JBBQEJ010000318.1:0-3654 GCA_038320555.1 Vicinamibacterales bacterium
GCTCAACACCTCCACGCGTCTCAACTCTCTTGCACTCATCCATGTCCTTCCCAAACGATGACCCCCTTCGAGGTCATCAGCTTAGGGGACATTTCTATTTCGCTCAGGAGGGGACACTATCACTTCGCTACAACACACCCGGATCGACATCGAGGCCGACTATGCCCTGACCGATCGGTTATCGGTGTCGGCCGGTCTTCCCTTTGTGTTTGCGAGGTACACCGACCCCCTCCCGTACGGTCCGCCTATTCCCTTTCCCGCCCGGGACGACTGCCGCTGCTGGCAGAGCGGATGGCAGGACTTCGGCTTCACGGCGCGCTACAACGTCATCAACCGGGCGTTTGCACTGACGCCGTCCGTTACAGTCGGCGTGCCAAGCCACGACTATGAGTACCGGGGTGAGGCGGTGGTGGGCCAGCGTTTGAAAGAAATGCGGATCACCGTTGATGCGGGGCAGCGCCTCGACGCCATCTCGCCCAGGCTGTCGGTAGAAGGCAGCTACTCGTACGCGTTAGTTGAGCGTGTGCTCAACGATGTTCCGAACAACCGCAGCAACGCCAAGGTCGAGGGTGGGTTTCTGATTACGAGGCGTCTCGCCGCTCGCGGTCTGCTGTTATGGCAGCACGTACACGGCGGGCTCCGATTTGGGGGATCGGATTCATCTGCGCTCCCATTCCCGGGCGACGTCAATACGCCGGAGCGCATGTTTGAGCACGATCGCCTTCTCCGCGACAACAATTTTCGGGCGGGCGCCGCCATCGCCTATTCGTTGCCGCACATTGACGTGTTTGGGTCCTATGTCGAATTCGTGCGGGGGACCGACTCGCATGGGGGGCGGGCGTTCACGGCCGGGGTTAGTTGGCCGTTCGAGCTAGGACGGCGCCACGGCCCTTAAGCGGTACGGCCCCCGACGCGTGGAACCTGGCGTTCAGCTCACATCGTTCGGCTTCAAGATCTACTTCTCAGGGTCCAAGGATGGTGAACCTCGCCCTATGAGTGGGTTTCTGAGCGGTGTGAGAGTGGGACCGCAGTCACACCCTCGAGGACTGCGAGCTACACACCGCGCGCATGGGTGCCGCTACACATCGCGCGGACGGTGTCGACGATTGCTGCCGCCTTGATCGGTTTCGACAGATGGCGATCGAACCCGGCCGCCAGCGCGCGTTCCCGATCGCGGCTCCCCGCGTAGGCCGTGATCGCGACCGACGGCAGATGCCTCCCGCTCTGCGCCTCGCGCCTGCGCACCTCACTAATCAGCGCGTATCCATCGGCCCCTGGCATCCCGATATCCGCCAGTAGAACATCCGGTGGAGAAGCCTCGAGATGTCGTAACGCCTCGTGAGCCGACGACGCGGTCCGAGCATTCGCGCCGGCTGTTGTCAAGATGGTCGAAATCAGCTCGCGGGCGTCTTCATCATCGTCCACCACAAGGGCACGGTACCCTTCGAGCGAACCTTCCTCGATGGACTGAGATTGGTCAACCCGAGTCGTGTCCCGGGGTTCGCCCGGAGAAGTTGACACGCGGTTGGGATCGGTTCTGGGCAACTCGACGGTGAACGTGGAGCCCTTCCCCAGACCCGGACTCTCTGCGCCCACCGTGCCGCCGTGAAGCTCTGCCAGGTGCCGAACGATCGCCAGACCCAGTCCGAGGCCGCCGTGCTCCCGGCTCACCGAGCTGTCTGCCTGGCGAAAGCGTTCAAACACATGAGGAAGAAAGGCCGGAGCGATCCCAGCGCCGTCGTCCGATACGCGGATCCGCAAGCCGCCGTCTTCGCCGTCGAGGACTTCGACGTCGACGCGCCCGCCAGACGGCGTGAACTTGACCGCGTTTGCCAGCAGATTCCAGACGATCTGTTGCAATCGTTGAGGGTCCCCGTCGGTGAGCCGAGCTGACGCCGCCAGACGAGAGCGAATCCGGATCTTCTTCGCGTCGGCCGCAGGCCGCACGCCGTCCAGCGCCGCCCCGATCACCGAGCCGAGATCCACGGGCTGGATGTCGAGTCTCAGGGCCCCCGTGATGATCCGGGAGACATCCAGGATGTCGGCAACGAGCTGCACTTGAAGATGGGCGTTCCGGTCGATGACTTCAAGGGCGCGCCGGTTGCTGCGTTCGTCCATCTTCCCGTCGAGCAGCATCCGCGTCCAGCCCACGATCGCATTCAGAGGTGTGCGCAATTCGTGGGAGAGGGTGGCCAGGAACTCGTCCTTTGCGCGGTTGGCGGCCTCAGCTTCGCGACGAGCGGTCGATTCGCGCAGTAAGAGCTGCTCTCGTTCGCGCTGGGCGTGAACCTGGGCCGTCAGATCGCGCACAAACCCTGTGAATCTGGGGGGATCGTCGCCGGGCACTCGCGTGATCGCGACCTCCACAGGGAACTCCCGGCCGTCTGCATGGCAGGCGGTGGTTTCAATGCGACGTTCGATGAACGGACCAAGACCGGTGGCCAGGTACCGGACCAGGCCAACGCGATGGCGGTCTCGAAGTTCTCGCGGAATCAGAAGCTCGGCGAGCTCTCGACCAAGCGCGTGCGCTTTGCTGTGACCGAACGTTCGCTCCGCCGCATGGTTGAACTCGGTGATCCTTCCCTGATGATCCATTCCAATGATCGCGTCAAGCGCCGTATCCAGGATGGCGTGCGTGCGGCGTTGACCCTCCATGACCGCGATCTCCACGCGCTTGCGGCCCATGAACTCCCCGACTTGATTCCCGACGGTTGACATCGTCCGGAGCAAGTCCGCATCCGGGGTGACAACCGTCAGGGTGAAGCATTCGATCACGCCGAGCACGTCGTCGTCGAAACATATCGGGAACGCGAACGCGCCGTGGATCCCGGTCTCACGCGCCATAGTCGCGCGAGGAAAGTTGGGATCGTGAAGGACATTTTCAACCCATGCGGCTTTACCGGTGGCCCACACGCGGCCGGGCAGTCCCACACCCGACGGAAAGAGCATTTCCTTCGTCGTATCAGCAAACGCGCTGGTGGATCTCGGGGGTGCACTCCATACGGCGACGCATCGGAGTCGCTGCGCGCCGTGGTCGACAAGCCAGAGCCCGCCGATCTGCCACTCGAGGTTCTCGCAGATGGCTCGCAGAATGTCTGGTGCCGCGTGCGTCAGACTAGCCGCATCCGTCAGGACTTCACCGACTGCATACGCGGCAGCACGGCGGCGCTCGCTCGTCTTGCGCTCCGAAATTGCGGCTGAGAGGAGTAGCCCGGTGCCGGCCAGCACGCCCATGAAGACCTGTAAGAGGATGAGACTTTGATGTACCTCGGAACTGGCAAACGGACCTGCGCCCCTCACGGTGTTCCAGATGGTCACTCCCGCGGCACTTAACACGACGAGCGCGGTGGCCGGTTGTCCGAGTCGAACCGCAGCACCGATGACGAAAAGGAAAGCGACGTACTCGAGCGGATGCTGTCCGATGGCAGGACCCAAAACTTCACCGAAGACGACCTGCGTCGTCGCCACAGTGCCAACAACCAGCAGGCCCGTCTCTATCCAGTGTCGTTGGGACCAGGCCTCAGGGATACGAGCTGCCGTCAGGACCACGGGGGCGACGACGAGCGCGCCGAGCGCGTCCCCCAACCACCAATCAGCCCACAATACCCAGAAACGAGCCCAGGGCTGAACTCCGGCTGCGCAAAGAGTCGTCAC
>JBBQEJ010000319.1:0-3539 GCA_038320555.1 Vicinamibacterales bacterium
GACCGGAGGCGAAATTGAAACCCGTTCGCGCGCACAACCCTCTGGCTGGTTGAGAGGGCCGTGCGCGCTCACTGGAAGTCTGTCTCCGGCGATCGGACGCGGCTACGAAAAACGCGCTGACTTGACAGGCCGGTTCATAAAGACGCCCACGACCGTCATCCAGGGATTCGTGCTGCGCACATCTCCGAAGTGTACGAGCTGGCCCACGGGGTCCGCGTTTCCGAAATAGTGCCGCGCCAGTTCCTCATTGATGATGAGAATGCGCGCGCCTTTCGGGTCGTCCGCCTCGGTGAACGCGCGGCCGCGCAGCACCGGGACCCTCATCACCTGAAAATAGTCCGCCGATGCCAGGTTGACCTGTACGGTTGGGATCTGCCCGGACACTTCCGAGTCGCGTCCGTCCACCGTGATCGTGGTGGCGCCGCGCAGCCCGTCGAGCGGGAGGCTCTGAACCGCCGCGGCCGACTCGACACCCGGCAGGGCGCGCACGCGCCGAAGCACTTCGTTGAACAGCGCCAGCCGCGCCGGATGCGAAAAATACTTCCCCGTTTTCGGGTCGTTCGGCTGCGGCAGCCACAGCCGCGCGGTCAGCACGTTCCGGCCGTCAAATCCCGCGTCCACGTGGTGTACCCGCCAGAAACTGCGCAACAGCAACGCGGCACCGACCAGGAGCACCGTCGCGAGCGCGCATTCCGCGACAACGAGCGACGCACGGAGCACGCGGCGCGAACGCGCCGCCGGCGAACGGCCGTCCTTCAACGCGCTGAGCACGTCGGGATTCGAGAACTGCAAGGCCGGCGCGAGACCGAACAGCACGCCGGTCGCCAGTGACGCGCCGAACGTGAAAGCGACCACGCGGCCGCTGATGGCGACCTCCGAGATACGCGGCAATCCGGACGGCACGAGGCTCAAAAGCAGATCGACGCCCCATACCGCAAGAAGCATCCCGAGCGCGCCACCACACAACGACAGCACGACGCTTTCGGTCAGCAGCAGCCGCGCGAGCCGGACACGGCCCGACCCGAGCGCGCGCCGAACCGCCAGCTCGCGTTGCCGCGCCGAGCCGCGAGCCAGCAGCAGCCCGGCGATGTTCGCACACGCGATCAGCAGCACGATGCCGACGGCGCCCAGGATCGTCAGCAACGGGGAACGGACGTTGCCCACGAGATCCTGCTGGAGCGGGATCAGCTTTGGCGTCCACGCGGCCCGGGCCGGATAGTCGACCGGGTACTGCTGCCGGATCTGTTCGGCGAAAGCGTCGAGCCGTTGCTGCGCTTGTAGCACGGACAGGCCCGGCTCCAAGCGACCAATCGCTCCTCTGAGGAAGTACGCGCCACGCGGAGACGGCGACGGAAATGGTGTTGCGCGGTAGCCAGACGGGGCCCACATGTCGACCTCGGTGCGAAGCGAGCGGCCCGGGTGACGGAGCTCTGGCGGCGCGATGCCGACCACCGTGTACCAATCCGCGTCGATACGCAGCTTGCGTCCGATGGCATCAGGCGCGCCGCCGAACCGGCGCTTCCAGAGCGCATCGCTGATGACAACGACTTCCGCAATCCCTGGATGATCATCCTCGGATCCGAAGAATCTCCCGAGTTGCGGCCGGACGTTCAGCACCGAGAAATACTCCGGGCTGACGAGAAGGACTTCGACGCGTTCCGGAACATCCACCTCGGTCAGGTTGGCGTCGATCGGGTATACCCCAGAAATTTCCTCGAAGATCCCGGACCGATCACGATAGTCGAATAGTTCCGGAGGAGAAACCCCGATGTCGGATGCGCCAACACCGGGCAGATCTGCCGTGATGCGTACGAGGCGATCGCTGGCGGGAAACGGTAACGGTTTCAGGACGACGGCGTTCACGACGGTGAAGATTGCTGTATTGGCGCCGATCCCGAGCGCCAGCGTCGCGATGGCGATGACGGCAAAGGACGGCTGCCTTACGAACGTGCGAAGCGCGAACCTGACGTCCTGGAAAAAAGATTCCATACTCCCCGCAACCGCAATTTGCGCACCAGCCCCGCGACCTGCCGAACATCAGAAAATGCTGGATTGACCAGGCCTCGCCACGCCGTTTCCGGGACGCGGCTGTGCGAAACCGGACACCTCGCACGCTTCACCGACCCTTTGAAACCGCGGAATTCAGGCGGTTCTTCAGGCACCGGGGCCTGCCGGCTGTCGTGGCACGTGCTTTGGACACACGCCGGCAGCCATGACCATGACGTGCGCCGTTCAGCCGCGCATCCTGATTGCCGACGATCAACACGATTTGCTCGATGCGCTCCGCCTGCTGCTCAAGGGGGAAGGCATCATCATGGACGCCGTCACATCTCCCGATGCGGTTCTCGATGCCGTCGGACGTGGCACGTATGACCTGCTGTTGATGGATCTCAATTACACCAGCGACACGACGTCCGGGCGCGAAGGGATCGATTTGCTCGCGCGCGTGCAGCTGCACGACAGTCTGTTGCCTGTCGTCGTCATGACCGGGTGGGGTTCGGTGGACCTCGCGGTGGAAGCCATGCGGCGCGGCGTTTGCGACTTCGTGCAGAAGCCGTGGGACAACGAGCAGCTCCTCCACACGCTGCGGGCCGAGATCGACAAGGGGCGCGCACGCCGCCAGCAAAAACAGTTCGAGGCGCGCGAATTCGACGAGGCGCGGCGCATCCAGCGTAAGCTGCTGCCGGCGACACTTCCCCAGCTCGATGGCTGTGAGCTTGCCGCCTCGTGGCAACCCGCATGCGGTGTCAGCGGCGATTGCTACGATGCGATCGCGTTCGGACCTGCCCGCCTGGGTCTCTCCATCGCAGACGTCGTCGGCAAAGGCATTCCCGCCGCGCTCCTGATGTCGAATCTGCAGGCCGCCGTGCGCGCGTTCGCCACCGAGGCCGCGCAGCCTGCGGAGCTCTGTCAACAGGTCAATCGGATTCTGTGCGGCAACATCGCCGAGGGTCGCTTCATCAGCTTCTTTTACTGCACGGTTGAGGCCGATCTCGGTGTGCTGACGTATTCAAACGCGGGACACTACCCGCCAATCCTCGTGCAGGCCGATGGTTCGGTGGAGCGGCTCGGAAAGGGCGGGCCCGTGATGGGAGTCTTCCCGGACGCTACATACGATCAGAGCCGCGTCGTTGTCGGAAGCGGAGATCGCCTGGTGCTCTTCACCGATGGCATGACCGAAGTCCTGCGCGCCGGCGCGGACCTTGACGGCCCCGAGCACATCGATTTCGGCGAAGAGCGGCTCATGGCGCTCGCCGTCGAGCACCGCGCCTGCAGCGCGCCGGCGCTTCAGGCCCGCCTGGCGACGGCCGTCGGCGCGTTCGCGGGCGGTTCCTTTCAGGACGACGCCACGCTCATCGTCCTGGCGATCGACTAGATTCGCGGTTCGAGGATCGCGGATCGCGGATAGCGGCTGGCGGCTGGCGGCTGGCGGCTGACTCGAAAGTTGTTTCAGTGAAGGCGTTACGCGGAGGCGGCTACTTCGCCCAGCCGATCGACAGGGCGTTCCTGCCGTCGCGCAACCCGTGCGCAAGGTCGAT
>JBBQEJ010000320.1:0-3484 GCA_038320555.1 Vicinamibacterales bacterium
AGACGCCGCACCGAAAGCGAGGCGCGTTTCTGATAGTGTGAGGAACGCGATCTCGACACCATGGCACCGGAACCAATCCGCGGACACGAGTTGGCGGGCAGCCGGCTCGTCGGCCGGCTCCCAACCGGAGACATGGTGGAGCTCTGGCGCACCATCTCCTCCGGCATCGTCAAACACGGCTTCGCCATCGAGTATCGCGATCTCGAACCCCCGCGCACCGGCATCTTCGACGGCCTGCGGATTGTCCTCGATCCCGATGTCGGGTTCGAGATGCAGTGCTTCCTTCTGCTGCATCTCTTCGGGCACTCGGTTCAGTGGGTGGCGCCGTCGCTCGAGCACAAGCTCGAGGATCTGAAGCACACGCAGGACAAGGTGCGTTTCATGCAGGTGCTGCACGACTACGAGCGTGAAGCGGCGAGCTTCGGACTGCAACTGATGCGCGAGCTCGGGATCACCCATCTCGATCAGTGGTACAGCGACTTTGTCGAGACTGATTGGCAGTATGTCCGGCGCTACTACGAGACCGATGCGCTGCCCGCCTGGGACACCTGCGTCGTCAGCGGGGCCCAGCTGATCGAGCCATCGCCGTTGCCGGTACTGAAACACCGGCAGGTAGAGGTGAGGTTCGCTTTTTAACGTTCGTCCTTCCTGCGCCGACTCCATCGCACCACGTCCGCACACAGTGCGTCGTGTGCGCCGCACAGATGTGCGCAGGGGGCACACGCCAGGGCCCGCCCTCGCCAGAAATCCCTTTATTTTCCAAGCGGGCCATGGCGCCTGCCTTGCTCTCCCCGCGTGAGTCCCCAGACCGTCGGCCATGCGAAGGTGCGCCTCTGAAGTACAGTTACATGCAACAACTCCGTGCTGCCCCTCGTCGGACGCATCAGTTGCGCGCACGCCTGCTCCGGTTTGGCGCGGTGGTATTCGCGAGTCTCGCGATATTGGGCACCGCGTGCGAGCGCGCGACGCGACAGAAGGCGTTGCCGCTCCTCACGACCATATCCGAAGTCCGCCGGTTGTCCCTCGCTGACGTGAGGCGCGGCTATCCAGTGCGGCTGTGCGGCATTGCTACGTACTACCACGCAACCTCCACTTCCCTGGTTCTTCAGACAGGCACCGACGGCATTTTGATCGATGCCTCGCAAATCAAGTCGCCGATCGCCGCTGGACGGGAGATCGAGATCGTGGGTGTCACCGGTGTCCGTGAATCATCGGCGATCGTGGTCGGAACGGCCGTGAAGGATCTCCGGCCTGCGCAGTTTCCGGCCGCGACACGAGTGTCACTGGCCGACCTGCGGTCGGGAACGGTTTCGTATCGATGGGTTGAGGCCGCGGGGGTTGTCCGATCGGCGCGCGTCGAAAACGACCGACGGTTCACGCTGACGGTCGCGACCGCTGACGGGACGTTTCAGGCCCGCGTGAACGGCTCGGGTCCTGGAGCCGGCGACGGATTCATCGATTCGAAGGTCAGAATCCGAGGCGTCGCGCTCACCACTTTCAATATGGGCCGTCAGCCAGTGCGTCTGCAGGTCTTCGTGCCGAGCGCAGCCGAGATTGCGATCGAGGAAGCCGGCCCCACAGATCCGTTCTCGGTTCCGATCCAATCGACTGGGGCCGTCAAACTTTCGGCGGAGCACGGCCGTCTTGAACATCGCGCGCATCTGCGCGGGATGATCGTCCGGCGTCCGGACGGGACTGCGACGCTGATCGACAGCAGCGGAAGTATGCCCGTCAGGATTGAGGAGATGACCTCCATACTGCCGGACACCGAGGCCGATGTCTCGGGATTCGTCGAGCGAACGGGCTCAGATGTTGTCCTCGATTCCGCCGTTGTTCGCTCAATCGAGCCGAGTCTCTCCGCGCAAGCAGATCAAAGTCCGCTCGCCGGTCCGTCGGCCGGTACGCGACCCGCAATTGCGACGATCGCAGAGATCCGTCGCCTGCCACCCGTCGAGGCTCGCCGCGGCTTCCCGGTTCAATTCCGCGCCGTCGTCACCTACTGGATGAAGCCGCGGAACTTCGTGTTCGTCCAGGATTCCACGGCCGGGATCTTCATGGTGAACACCGGCACTCCGGTGGAGCCCGGGCAACTGGTGGACGTCAGGGGCGAAAGCGCTGCGGGGGATTTCGCGCCGATCGTCGATAAGGCGACCGCCCGGGTCATCGGGCGAGCGCCCCTGCCGATCCCGATCCGGGTGCCAATCGCGGAACTGTTCTCGGGCCGGTACGACAGCCAATGGGTGGAAACCGAAGGGACCGTTCATGCGGTCGCTGCGGAAGGCCTGGACGCGGCGCTCACGCTGGTGTCGGGATCGCACAAGTTCAAAGCCGTTCTGCCAGGTCTCGGCTCGCAACTGCCTGTGCAACTGGTCGATGCCAGTGTGAGAATCCAGGGTGCCTGCGGATCCATTTTCAACGACCGACGCCAACTGCTCAGCATTCAGGTGCTGGTGCCCGAGATTTCTCACGTCGTGGTACTGGGGCGGCCACCCGCTTCGCCACAATCTCTGCCGGTTCAACCAATCAACGCGCTGCTGCAGTTCAAGCCCGAGCAGCCAGTCGACCATCGCGTGAGAGTCTAGGGGATCGTCACGCTGCGCCGGCCGAGCGGAACGATCTTCATTGCCGACGCCACAGGCGGCGTGCCCGTCGAGGCGGCTGGGGACGTATCTGTAGAACCTGGAGATCGCGTTGACGTCGTGGGCTTTCCCGCGCAAGGGGGGTATCTCGCGGTCCTGGAAAACGCCGTGTTTCAGAAGCGAGTCCCGGGGCCCGCACCGCTGGCGTCGTTCATTACAGCAGACGAAGCGCTGTCGGGCAACTACCACGCACAGCTGGTCCAGATGGAGGGCTACGTGCTGGACCGCGTGGCCGAGGCGACCAAGACGCTCGTGACGCTTCAAGCCGGGCAACACGTGTTCACCGCGGTTCTGGACGGCGCGCCGAATGTCGAATCGCTGGCGGGCGGCAAAGGCGGGAGCCTCGTCCAGATCACCGGGGTCTGTCTCGTGGACGCCGAGAAGTCCGTCGAAAACGACGGTCGCGTCTCGATACACGATTTCCGGCTCGTCCTGCGCACGCCGCGGGATATCGTGGTGCTGAAAGGCGCATCCTGGTGGTCGGTCCAGCGGGCGTTGTGGCTGCTCGGGGTGATGATCCTGTTCGTGCTGACGGCGTTCACCTGGGCACTTGGGCTCAGGCGTCGCGTGCAACAACAGACCGAGGTTATCCGCCGTCAACTGCAGACGGAGGCGTCGCTCAGGGAGACGGCACAGGCGGCCAACAGCGCGAAGTCCGAATTCCTTGCGAACATGAGCCACGAGATTCGCACGCCGATGAACGGCGTCATCGGGATGACGGCCCTCGCGCTGGATACCGAGCTCACGTCGTACCAGGCCGACTGCCTCAATACCGTCAAGGGGTCCGCCGAATCGCTGCTCACGATCCTCAACGACATCCTGGATTTTTCAAAGATCGAATCACG
>JBBQEJ010000321.1:0-3474 GCA_038320555.1 Vicinamibacterales bacterium
GTACTGCGCCGTCGTCGGGGCTTCGCTCTCGGCGCGTCGTTCCCGATCGGTACTCGCGATTCGGCATCCACTGACTAGATACCTTCGGGGCATCAAAATATTCCGGACGAGCGACAAAGTTTACGGAATCGTAAACCGGACTCCGCGCCAGACCGACAATGGCGCCTTCGACCGTTCATTTCAGCAGCCGCCCCTCCGGAAACTGCGCATGCCAGCCGAACCAGAACGCCCGCTGCGCGCTGACGCGCGCGAGTTGCTGCGCGGGGTCGGTGTCGAGGACGAGCGCCTCTTCCGTCACGGTCCACGAGCGTCCCCCGACGTCGCGGATCGAGCGCCCCGCGGCCTGCTCCGGAAACCCGTCGCCGCCCTCGTACACCCGATTCGCGCCGCGCCCGCTGGTGACGACGACGAACCGGCGGGACGCCGCGGTGAAGCCATAGACCGGGTGCTTTCTGAGTAACTGGGCATCGATCGCCACAGGCGTGAGCCGGCCGGGAGAGGCGGCGTCGCGCAGTCGCATCACCACCACCTCCGTCTTGTTCGGCAGACGGTCATCCGTCTTCGAGACCCGGAACATGAGCCGATCGGTCGCGAAGTAACTGCGGTACGCCGCGCCCTCTGCGTAGTCGCGTTGGTAACCCGTGTCGATCGAGAGCACCTGGGTGTCAGGGTGCTCGCTCCGCCACTCCTGCCACGTGGTGGTGACGACGGGGTGCGGCGTGAGCATCACTCCCGATCCGACCAGCGGACCCACGACCGGGACGCCCTCGAACGTGGACCACAGACTGCCGCTCTCCTCGTCGAACATCAGTTTGTTGGACCGGTACAACAGACCGCTGGTGCCGAATCGAAACGCGCGTCCCCCGGCGGCGCTCTCGAACGGGATGACCGTGCCGCACAAGGTGCAGTAGACGATCGTCATGTCCACGCCGCCGATCCGATCGATCGCCATCTCGTGCCACGCGAGAATGCGTTTCGGGTACGCCTTCGCCTGTCCGTTGATCACGAGACCGAACACGACATGGCTGTCTTTGAGATAACCGGCATCGGCCGCTGCGACGAACCCCGGGTAGCGCAGCGGCGGGATACCGTTGACGACCACGCCGCCCCAGTCGATCTCGTCGAGGCGAATGGTCGCGTGCACGCCGGCGGGAAAGAACGCCCGCATCCGCGGATCGATCTGGCCGTACCCCGCGCCTTTGAGAACGGCGTAGTCTGGATGCGGATCCTCGGGGAGGCTCCATGTCCATTCCCGCCACGCGCTGAGGTCGTCGCCAAAACGTTGGCCGGTCTGTCGGGCAAGGAACGCGAGGAGCCGCCGGCGGATCGGCGAGCCCCGGTCCCCCGCGCTCACCAGTTCATCGGCGCGCCGGTTCGGGTTGGTCTGACCGAGATCGTCGTCGAACGACGGCGCCGGCTCGGCGAGGTCCGAGGCGCCCTGCCGCGGGCCGCGCATCAGCCGCACCATGTCGATGAACATCGCCGCGTAGCCGTCTTTCCAGCCGGCGGCAATCTCGTCGAGTGCGGCCCGGGCGGTCTTCTCGTCCGGCGAGGTCGCCTCGATGAATCGAGCGATGGCGGGTGTGGCCTCTGGTCTCGGCCGGCCGGTCTTGGCAGGCGCCACCGGCCACAATGCGAGAGCCACGCCCACCACGCCGAGCACACGCACCATCGGTTAGATCCTCACCGCTTCACAAAGCAGGCTGTTCGTGCAGCGTGTCACTGCACGCGTCGAATCGTAATCCTGGCCACCGGATTTCGCCAGTCGCGGTCGTTGGCCCTGAGATCGCCGACGCCACGGATGCCATTGTGAATCGTGACCGCTCCTTCGCCACTGCCTACGCGCGCTCCACCTCCGGGCCCGCCGCACTCGACAAAGTTCGGTCCCGGAATGGATGCGCACCGTTCGTCGTTTCGTTCGGTGCCCGCGTCGTAGGCAGGGGCGTCGAAGGTCACCGTTTCATTCCCGGTCGGCAGCGGCACGCCAGTCACGCCGAAGAAGGCGTCGTTGCTCGGGATCAGCATCGCGGCGATGCTGATCCGATCGAATGGGCCGCCGCCCATGACCTCGAGGCCCACCGTGACGCCTGGCGTGAGCAATCCCGACGTCGAGACCGCATCCCGGACGTCGGCGCGGAAGCCGCGCAAAAGTGTGATGAGCGGGTCGGTACTGCCTTCCTCGGCGAGCTCGCGCAGCTCAGGCGTGGCGGCCGTACCTGCCGAGAAAAGTTTGACGCTCTGCGTGTGGGTTGACACCAGAATCGGCGTGAAATTTTGGGCCCGCGTCATGTTGGTGACGGTGACCATGTATCGCTGCACGGCTTGGCCCTGAACGTGGCCACTCATCATCAGTCCGGCGACGACCGCGAGTACACTGCTGCTGACAGCGCGTTTCATCAGACACCCTTCCTCTTCAGTGGAAATCCATCGACCCGACACGACACTCAGCCGGCTGACGTGCGGGCAGCCTAAACTAGAGCCCACAGGCATTAACAGCCTGAGCGCCGAAAGAGTTCCCTCGTGCGAACGTCCGCGTCCGGAGGCGTCAGTGGTCAGGTTATCTGCGGGTCACGATGTCGAAGTCGATGCGGACCTCGTCTTTGACTTTCACCGTGCCGCCCGCGATGCTGATGGGCTGGATGCCAAAATCACGCTGACGAATCGACAAGGTCCCTTGATAGTGTCCGTTCTGAAGCACGACGGAGCCCGTGACTGAACGCGACACGCCGTGAAGCGTCAAGACTCCGGTCATCTGCCACCGGTCGGCGCCGTCGGCGATGAGGGCTGTCGAGGCAAAAACAATCTCGGGGTAGTTCGCGGTGTCGAGCACCTCTTTGCCGTGCATCCGCACCGCTATTTCGGCGCGCTTCTCGACGGGCAGGGACGGATCGAGCACCATCAAGTCGGCCGCGTGGACCGCGACCTCGGCGCCGAGCTTGCGATCGTCGATCACCTGCCCGTTCGAAATAGGCGCTCGGATGACGTGATTGTCGGCGAATGCCGAGAACAGTCCCGACTTATACACGGATATCGTCAGCGTGGAGCGCGCGACATCGATGGGTCGCGTCTCGGCCTCCACGCCGGCGCCGGTGAGGGCGCTGGCGACGACGATCACGGCGACGCGCGTCAGTAAGATACTGGCCATGTTTCAGAATCGCAGGACGAGCCCGCCCGACCCGACGACGTTGTGAACTCGCGCCCCAGGTGTCGCGAGGGAGAAGACCCGCGCGCCGGTGTAGAGGTCACGCACCTCGACGCGAAACCCGAGCCGGCGGAAGGCCGCGATATCGACGCCGCCACCGAACTGGATCGCGTCGGTGTTGGTATCACGCTGCCCCGGATTCGGACTGCCGTCGACCCGCAGCTTCGACTCCGAGTACCGCGCATAACCGGCGCCGACGGCGCCGAACACGGAAACGACACCCTGTGGAAATGCCACCACTCGCACGCCCGGAGTGAGGTACAGCGAGGCGT
>JBBQEJ010000322.1:0-3460 GCA_038320555.1 Vicinamibacterales bacterium
CTAATTGACGCGGCCGGGCGAGTGCGGTAACGTCAATAGTGATGTTTCCCACGCTGCCCGCAACCAGGTGCGCCTGTTGTCGGCCCATCATGGGCCTGGTGCCGTTTCTGCGGGCGTCGGTGAAGACGACATAATCGTTAGCTCTTTTCACCAGCGCAGGTACCAAAGAGGCCCGGGCATCCCCCGGGCCATTTTTTTTGGAGCATATGATCGAGGCATCCCTTCAGGACATTTCGTCCCCCGCGGCCCTCATCGGCCGCACGCCGCTCGTCCGGCTTCGACGGTTCGAGCTCCGGCCTGATGTCGAGATCTACGCGAAGCTCGAATCGCAGAACCCGGGTGGTTCGGTCAAGGATCGCGCTGCGCTCGCGATGATCCTCGAAGGCGAGCGCACCGGCGCCCTGTACAGCGGCCGCGTGCTGCTCGACGCGACGTCCGGCAACACCGGCATTTCCTACGCCATGCTCGGTGCCGCGCGCGGATACCGCGTGACTCTTTGTGTGCCCGCCAACGTCACCGCAGAACGGAAGCGGCTGCTGCACGCGTACGGTGCGGAGCTCGTCCTCACCGATCCCATGGAGGGCAGCGACGGCGCCATTCGCGAAGCGCGGCGCCGTTATGCCCACGACCCGGATCGCTACTTCTATCCGGACCAGTACAGCAATCCGGCGAACTGGCGCGCGCACTATGAGACAACGGCCGTGGAGATCATCGAACAGACCGGCGGGCGTCTCACGCATTTTGTGGGGGGCCTGGGTACCGGCGGTACGTTCGTCGGCACGGGCCGACGGCTGCGGGAGTGGTGTCCGTCGGTGTGCCTCGTGTCGGTCCAGCCGGAGTCGGCGCTTCACGGGCTCGAAGGACTGAAGCACATGGCGTCGTCCATCGTCCCGCCGATCTACGATCCGACCATTGCCGATCGGGATGAGCCCGTCTCGACCGAGGAAGCCTACGCACTGGTTCGCCGGCTGGCGCGGCAGGAAGGAATCCTCGTCGGCCCATCGAGCGGCGCGGCGCTTGCCGCCTGCCTGCGGGTGATCGACGACATCGACCGCGCCGTGATCGTCACGATCTTTCCGGACAGAGGCGATCGCTATCTTTCAGAAGCATTTTGGAACGGAGTAGACCACGACGTGGACGTTCAGACTTCTCCTGCCTCCTACGGCTCACCCGAGCCCGTTGCCGGGCTCGCCGTGCCAGACGATGTGCTTGCGACGATCCGTGAGCATGCGGCGCGCGCGTATCCCGATGAATGCTGCGGTGCGCTCATCGGCGAGGAATCCGGCCATGTCGCCGAGGCCTTCGCGTTGTCGAATACGACCTCGGACGAGCGTCGACGCCGGTTCCTGATTGGCCCGGACGCCTACCGCGCGGCCGAGGCGCGCGCAAGCGAGGCCGGCAGCGGCCTGATCGGCTTCTATCACTCGCATCCCAACCATCCGGCTGTGCCGTCGGCCTTCGATCTCGAGCACGCGTGGCCGAACCAGAGCTACCTGATCGTGTCGGTTCAGGCTGGACGCCCGGAAGCGGCGCGCTCCTGGCGATTGCGCCCCGACCGATCGGCGTTCGATGAAGAGCCTGTGATCGGATCCCCATCCACGACGTAAAGGCTCAGGGCTCAGGGTACAGGTGCCAGGTAAACGCCGGGATCCCCGGATCCCGGTCCCGGATCCCGGATCCCGGAAGAGCATAAGCCAGCAGCTTGCGCATTCACGGCTCCCGAGGGGCCCGCACGGCCCGGCCGGGAGCGACACCTCGGACAAATGTTCCCGCGCGGACGACCGGGACTCCATTGACGATAACGTCTCGAATACCGTCGGGTGGCAGCGCGGGCTCGCGATAGGTCGCGCGATCGATGACACGCGCCGCGTCAAAGATCGTCAGATCTGCGTCCGCGCCCACGCGTATGCGTCCCTTGTCGCGCATGCCGGGAACCCGTGCCTCGAGCCTGCGAGCAGGCATGAGCGTCATCTTCCGTAACGCGTCCATCAGCGTCAGCGAACCGGCCTCTCGCGCGTAACGGCCCAGGACCCTCGAATAGGTGCCGGAGGTGCGCGGATGTCCGACTCCGTTTGCCATATACGCGTCGCTGGCGATCGCCGTCAGCGGACTGTTGATGGCCACCGCCACCATGTCCTCGGTGTTGGAATGCCCGATCACCGGACCGCCTGTCTTGCGGTACTTGAGAAATGTGCCGCGCGTGAGCCGCTCACCCGTCGCTGGCCATTCGAGAGTCCCGAACCGTTCGTCAGGCCATTGCTCCCACCCGTCGTAGTTCGCCGACTGGATTTCCGTCATGCCTGCTGAATACGGATACGCCTCGGTCGTGATGTCGAGACCGCGCGACTGCGCCTCAGCGATGATTTGCAGCATCTCGCGCGTCTGTGAAAGACCGGAGCTGTTGATGTGGACGACGTGTAAGGGCGCGCCGGTAATCGCCGCGCCGCTGATGACTTCCTCGAGGCCGGCCATCCCACCGCGGATGTGCACGTGCACCGACGCATGGCGCCGGCCCGCGACACGAAACATCTCCAGAATCTCCCAAGGGGTTGCCGCCGCCGTGTAGGACGGCCCGAGGCCCATGCTCACCGCGCCCTGGCGAAGCCCCTCGTCGATTCGCCGCGCCATGTCCGCGATCTCCGGAGCGGATGCCGCCCGATGGGCCGCGTCTCCGCTCGGCAGGAACGTGCTCGGATCGTGCATGACGGCCATCCGAACCGGAATGTGGCCAATGCTCACACCGTAGTTGATGGTTCGTCCCGTTTCTCTCTCGCGATACCAGCCTTCAACATCCGCCGTGCCGACTTCGAGCTCGAAAGCGGTCGTGACACCGTCCAGAACCTGACAACGATAGGTCTCGTCGGTCTGTCCATGCGAATGGAGGTCGATGAAGCCAGGCGCGACGATGAGGCCGGCGGCGTCGATCTCTTGTCGGCCCGTGAGGAGGTCGCTCGAGATCTCGACAATCTTCCCGCCGCGGACGCCGATGTTCCGGATAGCATCGAGCCGCGATTCCGGATCGATCACGCGGCCTCGCAGAATGACGAGGTCGAAGTCCTGCGCCGTGAGAGGAGCGATGCGCGGAGCGCGAGCCCGGCCAGTACGACGGCGCCACAGATTTGTCTCAATCGCACGGTCGGCGCGCTCGTGCCCGTTTCGGCAGTGGCCTTCAAATTCAGCTCCTTCGCGTTCGATGCTCTTGGGGATCGGTCACGGCCGTTGGCCGCGCCCTCCCGCCAGGACCGTCAATTCGTCGTTCGTCCACGGCCGCGTGCGTCCCGCGATCAGCGCCCGGACGGCCTTCACCGACGCCGGCTCGACGGCAGATCCGGTTTGCCCCCACTCCCGGCGAACGTACGTCAACACGGCCGCAATCTGGTCGTCGCCCAGCACCGAGCCGACCGGCGGCATCAATCCAATCGGACCCTCCTTACCGTTGAGGAGAATTCGCGCCGGGATC
>JBBQEJ010000323.1:0-3384 GCA_038320555.1 Vicinamibacterales bacterium
TCCGTTTGGCTGGGAGGGAACGTTCGAAGCAGGCGTCAGCGTTCCAATATTTAATCGAAATGCCGGCGGCATCGCGGCGTCGCGTGCCGATGAGACACGGGCCCAGGCCGAGGTCACTCGGCTGGAGCTGTCGCTTCAAGCGCGCGCCGAATCCGAATTCGCAAGTTACCTGACGTCTCTACGAGCGTCGGAGACTTATCGGGCCGAAATCCTACCGCGTGCAGAAGAGGCCTATCGACTGTACCTCACGCGATACCGGCAGATGGCGGCTGCCTATCCTCAAGTGCTCGTCGCCCAACGAACGCTGTTCGAAATGTCCACTGAATATCTGGAGAGCCTCAATGAGGCGTGGCGCGCGGCCATGCGGCTTCAGGGATTCCTCGCCGGAGAAGGCCTTGACGCACCGGCCCGATCGGGAGAGGCCATGAGTCGATGAGTCTGCGCAGGGAAGGAAAGCGATGAACGCACGCATACTCCGGTTACTGATCGCCGTCGCTGTGGCGCTCGTCCCGTCGGTCGCCGCCGCACAGCACGACGCGCACCAGGCGGCACCCTCGGGTGGTGCAGACATGGCGCAGTGTGCTCAGGTCCAACCGCTGATCCAGAACATCGTCGCCGCCGCCACCGCTCGGCTGGAATCGGCGAGACAATCCAACAACCCGGCCGACATGCGTGCGGCCATCGACAGTCTCGAGTCCGCTCTACGAGACATCCGTACGCAACTAGCCCCCTGTGCGGCAGCGGTTACCGACCCGCACGCGGGACATACGGTGCCGAACATGCAACCCGCGGCAGGCGATGCACCGGCTGCGAGTTCGCCCGCCGCAACTGCTCCGGATGCTCACGCGGGACATCAAATGCCCATGCCGCCGCCGGCACCTGCGGGCCAACCGCGTGGCACGACTCCGTCAGCGGGCGATCCCCAAGCGGGCCACATGGGCGCTCACCAAACAGAAAAATCTGCCGGCAAGGAGACGGACCCCATCAACGGTCTGATGGTCGACCCTGCGTCCGCCCCAAAAGCGGCGTATCAAGGGCAGACGTATTACTTCAGCTCGGAAGCGAGCCGGAAAGAATTCCTGCAGAGCCCCGCCAAATTCGCCAGGAAGCCGAAGCAGTGAGGTGGCCATGAAAGCTGTACTCAAGGCGTTCGGGCTGCTCGTGGCGCTTCTGCTCGTGGCCGGCGGGATAGGGCTCTGGTACTTCGTGAACACCGGCGTCAGCGCGAAGGCGCGGCCCGGGCGGCTCGAGGAATTCATCGCGCGGCGGGTCCGTAACATGGCGATCTCCCGGCATGCCGCATCATTGACGAATCCAGTCGAATACTCCGGAAACGTCATCGCCGAGGGGCGCGCGCATTTTGCGGATCATTGCGCGACTTGTCATGCGAACAGTGGCAGCGGCGACACAGACATCGGCCGGGGTCTGTGGCCGAAAGCACCGGACATGCGGCTGTCTCAGACACAGAACCTGACCGACGGCGAGTTGTTCTGGATCATCGAGAACGGCGTGCGGTTTACGGGAATGCCGGCTTGGAGTACCGGCAATAAGGAGGGCGAGGAGGCGAGCTGGCATCTGGTCCACTTCATCCGTCGCCTTCCAATGATGACGGCCGAGGAGCTCGAAGACATGGAGTCTCTCAATCCCAGATCGCCGGCGGAAATTCGGCAGCAAATGGAAGAAGAGCAGTTTCTCAAAGGTGGCGGCGATCAGCCGTCCGCCCCATCCACAACCCCGCATACACATGGAGGCCGTAAATGAGAATGGCGTTATTGGCTGTGGTGATCGGAATCATGTTTGCGCCGTCGATAGCGGCCCACAAAGGGCACGATCACAAAGTGATGGGAACTGTGGCGGCGATCCACGAGAACCATCTCGAGGTCAAAGCCGCCGATGGCAAGGAGTCCGCGATCACGTTGAACGAGAAGACCACAATCCTTCGCGACAAAGCGAAACTAACCGCAGCCGACATCAAGGTTGGGAACCGCGTGGTCGTCGTCGCAACGGAGACTAAGGACAAGGACGGCAAGACGACACTCGTCGCGAAAGAGGTCCGGCTCGGAGGCGCGTCCGCATCAGCGCGTAAGTGAAGTGAAAACTTCACGATCGGGGCGCACGGAAGTCAGCGTTCTGAGCGCTGAGAGCGTCAATGAACCTGTGGTACGCACAGCTTGAGGAGGACGACACGATGAAGAGGACGATTCTGGTTGCGTCGATGTTGGCGATTCCGGCGCTGGCCTTCGCTCACGTAACCGTCAGGCCGGCTCAATCGAAGCCTGGCGTCGAAGAGCACTATACCGTGCGGGTTCCAACGGAAGGCCAGGTCGCAACGACTTCGCTGCAGCTGGACATTCCCGAGGGCGTGAACGTCACGGATGTTCCCGCTGCGCAAGGCGTACCACCCGAGGTCAGGAAATCCGGTGATCGCATCGTATCGATCGTCTGGAAAAAGGAGATTCCTCCCAAACAGTCCGCTGAGTTTCTGTTCACCGCCCGTAATCCCCCGGGCGGCGAGCAAATCACGTGGCAGGCCCGCCAGAACTTTTCCGACGGCACGTCAAGGCCGTGGACGCCGGGAACCAAGCTTGCGTCGAGCCCGGCTCCCGCGGCGAGCGCGGGTCAAGGCCTTGCGACGGGCGCCGATACCGCGAGCATTGAATCATGGCTGAAGGGCTACGACGAAGCCTTCAACGCCAAAGATCTCGACAAGCTCGCGGCCTTCTATCATCCCGAGGTTACGGTGTACGAGGGCGGCGGCATCAACACCGGGTGGGCGGACTACCGCGACCATCACCTCGGCCCTGAGCTGAAGGAATTCCAAAATCTGCAATTTGGGCACAGCAATACCAGAGTGACGATGCATCCAGGTGGCCAGAGCGCATACGCCACCTCCGAGTACTCGATCAAGGCAAAGATGGGCGAGCGAGAGATCGACTCGCGCGGTCTGGAGACGCTCGTGCTCGTCAGGGGGTCCGACGGTAACTGGAAGATTCGGCATTCACACACCTCCAGTCGCCCCGCGCGCAGGGCAGCGGGTCAGCAGGGCTGACCGAGGTCCGCGGCAGTTGCCCTCGCCATCAAGCGACTTTGAAGATGTACCCATCCGCGTCAATCAGCGGATCCTCGGCGTGTTATCCGTCGCACACCTGGCGTCGCTGGCTGCAGTTATCACGGGAATCACACTGGTCCTCAGGAATCGCCAGCTCTCGCCCTCCAGGAAACTCGTTGGCTAGGCCATGACACGACCCGGCTGACGCCGCTGACATGTCGGGGGAATATCGTGTTCATTCAACCCATCGACTACTTCCTCGCTGGCTGGTTCGTGATCGCATTCGCGTCGACGGTCTACGTTGCCTGGGACCAGTTCCGCAACAACCCAGAGCC
>JBBQEJ010000324.1:0-3308 GCA_038320555.1 Vicinamibacterales bacterium
ACCCTTGCGCAGCGCTTCCTTCACCAGCTCGTCGATCACGCCACCGTTCTCGGCGTGCATGCACACCAGCCCGCCGTTCTCACCGGTCCGCCGCAACGCGCGGAAGATGGTCGCGTCATCGACCATGAACACGCCGGGATACGCCATGAACAGCTTGAAGCTGGTGATCCCTTCGTCGCGGACCATCCGGTCCATCTCGCCGAGCCCGGCGTCCTCGAGCTCGGTGATGATCATGTGGAAGCCGTAGTCGATCACCGCCTTGCCGTCGGCGCGCTTCCGCCAGTCATCCAGCGCATGGCTCATCGTCTGACCGCGATACTGGATCGCGAAGTCGACGATGCTGGTGGTGCCGCCGAAAGCAGCCGCGATGGTGCCCGACTCGAAATCGTCGGCCGACGTCGTGCCGCCAAACGGCATGTTGAGATGTGTGTGCACATCGATCCCGCCCGGAATGACGTACTTGCCGGACGCATCGATCGTGCGATCCGCCTGGAAACGATGCGAAGGGAGGTCCTTCCCGATCGCGGTCACCACGCCGCCGTCGCAGTAGACATCCGCAACATAGTCGTCCGACGCGGTGATAATTCGACCGTTGGTAATGAGCAGAGACATGACTGACGTGCCTGGAACCTAAAACCTAAAACCTAAACCTAACCTGAAACCCTAAAACCCTAAAACCCTAAAACCAACATTCAGTAGAGATTCGTCTTTCTCACGCCGCCGGTGTAGTCGACATAGACGACCTTCAACTCCGTATAGAAATCGATTGCGACGCGCCCCATCTCGCGGAGCCCGACGCCGGTCGCCTTCATACCGCCAAACGGGATGTGCGCTTCGCCCCCGACCGTCGGCGAGTTCACGTGGATGATGCCGGCGTCGAGCCGATCGACGAACCTGAACATCGACGCGACGTCATTGGTGTACACCGACGCGGACAGCCCGAAGCGCACGCTGTTGGCGACCGAGAGGGCCGCGCCACTGTCGGGCACTCGAATGAGTGACAACACCGGCCCGAAAATCTCTTCCTGCGCGATGCGCATGTTCGCGTCGACGTGATCGAAGATTGCCGGCGAAACGAAAAAGCCTCGATCGCGGCCTTCGGTGCGCATCCGCTCGCCGCCGCGCACCAGCCGCGCGCCCTCGTGCGTGCCGGTGTCGATGTAGCTCAGGACCGTCTCGAGCTGCCGCTCGTCCACCGAGGGCCCCACGTTGGTCGACGGGTTCAAGCCGTTGCCGACGACGAGCGATGCGGTCCTCGCTTCCAGCCGTTCGACGAACTCGGTGGCGATCGACTCGACGACGACCGCCCGGCTCGTCGCCGTGCATCGCTGTCCGGTCGAACCGAAGGCCCCCTGGAGCGTGCTCTCGACGGCGAGATCCAGATCCGCGTCGGCGAGCACGACGATGGGATTCTTGCCGCCCATTTCGCACTGGCACTTGATGCCGCGCGCGGCCGCCGCGCCGTACAGGCCGACGCCCACGTCGTTTGATCCGGTGAAGGACACGGCCAGGATCGCCGGGTGCCGCACGATCGTGTCGCCGACCTCCCGCCCTCCGCCAAACACCAGGTTCAGCACGCCGGGCGGGAGGCCGCATTCGTCAAAGATTTCCACGATAATCGCGGCCGTCAGCGGTGTCAGCGTCGCGGGCTTGAACACGACGGTGTTGCCCGAGACCAGCGCCGGCGCCATCTTCCAGATCGGGATGGCGACGGGGAAATTCCAGGGAGTGATCACCGCGACCGGCCCGACCGGCTGCTTCAGGGTGTAACAGAAGTTATGGGGGAGCTCCGACGGGATCGTCTCGCCGGTGATGCGGCGTGCCTCACCGGCGAAGAACTCGACGACGTTGATCGCGCGCTGGATTTCGCCGCGCGATTCGGACAGGGTCTTCCCCTCCTCGCGTGTCAGCGCTTCGGCGAGCTCCTGACGCCGCTCCTCCATGCGGCGCTGAACCCTGAACAGGATCTGCCCGCGCACGGGCGCGGGGGTCTGCCGCCACCCCTCGAACGCGCGCGCGGCCGCCTCACAGGCCTCGGCGGCCTCCGCCGCGGTCGAGGCCGGCGCGTCCGCGACGACGTCGCCGACGTCCGCAGGATTCACGTCCCTGGTGCGCCCCCCTGCCGAGTCTCGCCAAGTTCCCCCGATGAAATTTTTCAGAGTGCGCATCGTTTCCAGAGATCCTATTCGAACCGCCGACCGCCAACCGCCAACCGCGAATCGCGAACCGCTATTCGTCCGTAATCGCCCCGTACGTTTCGGGACGTCGATCGCGGTAGAACTGCCAGGTGTTCCGGACCTGCTGAATCATCGCCAGATCGAGATCCGCGACGACGAGCTCGTCCTTGTCGCGGCTGGCGATCGCGACGAGTTGTCCCCGTGGATCGCAGAAGTAGCTCTGCCCGTAGAATTCGCCGATATTCCACGGCGCTTCCACGCCCACGCGGTTGATCGCGCCGACGAAATAGCCGTTCGCCACCGCATGCGCCGGCTGTTCGAGTTTCCAGAGATACTCCGACAGTCCTGCCACCGTTGCCGACGGGTTCATCACGATCTCAGCGCCGTTGAGCCCGAGAATACGGGCCCCTTCCGGAAAATGGCGATCGTAGCAAATATACACGCCCACTTTTCCGGCGGCAGTGTTGAAGACGGGGTATCCCAGATTGCCCGGGCGGAAATAGAACTTCTCCCAGAAACCCGGACCGACATGGGGAATGTGGTGCTTGCGATACTTCCCAACGTATGTGCCGTCGGCGTCAATCACCGCGGCGGAGTTGTAGTAGACGCCGGTGATCTCCTCCTCGTAGATCGGCACGACGAGGACCATCCCGTGCTTCTTTGCAATGGCCTGCATCGTCTGAATCGTCGGGCCGTCGGGGATCCGCTCGACCATCTGGTACCAACGCGGCTGTTGTTCGGCGCAGAAATAGGGGCCGTTGAACAGTTCCTGCAGACAGAGCAGCTGGACACCGCCGCGCGCGGCCTCGTCGATGAGCGGCAGGTGCTTGTCGAGCATCCGCTGCTTGATCTCGTCGGTCGAACCTTCGAGGGAAACGTCAGCCTTTACCTGAATCAACCCGCCACGCACGACGCGAGCCATAGAGACGCTCCTGTATGGAAGCCGCAACAGTATTTCCGCAACTGAAGTGTGTCAAGGAACAGCGGCCTCCATGTGGACGTGGACGGCCATCGACGGGATACGAATATGATCATCTGGTGGCCCGTTGGCTCGCGTGAGGCGGGCTCGGCGCACGAGTTCATGCGGGATGTCGCCACTCGATGATGTGAGTGTGGATTTGGAGCGCACTC
>JBBQEJ010000325.1:0-3166 GCA_038320555.1 Vicinamibacterales bacterium
CGGGCTGCCGACGAGCCACGGCGACGCCAATGCGCAGAGAACGATAGGTGTTTCAGTCTGGAGAAGCCACGCCGGGTACCGCTGCAGGTTCGGCCAGACATGATCGATCCGGAAGAGGAAGCCGAGATCGCCGTATCCCGATTTCAACGGCCCTCCATACATCGTCTTCTGCAGGGCCGCAACGATGAGGGCAAACGGCAGCATGCCTGCGCCGAACATCGCCCACGTCCGCACGACGTCGCGCCACCGCAGCGGCCGCTCGATGAAGACGGCGAGCGCGCCCACCGTCGCAACCGGCACAAGATTCGGACGAATCAGGAGCGCCGCTCCGGTTGCGATCCCGCCGAGGATGGCGCCGCGACTCGACGACGTAAAACGACGATCGGTTATCGCCACGAGCGCGACGGCCCACATCGCCGAGGCGGGCACATCACTCATCGGTTGGACGATCTGATACAGAAACGGCGGGCTTGCGGCCAGCAGTATCGCGGCCAGCGCGCCCGCAGCGGACCCGGCGATGCGCCGGCCGAGCACGAACGTCGACCAGACGGCCAGCGCGCCGAGCAACGGCACGACCGCGAACATGGCCGCGCGGCCGCCGACGGTCCGCGCCAGCGCCATGAGCATCGGGTAGCCGGGCGGACACATGGGCACCGTCGCGCCTGGGGGCGAGAAGGCCCGCACATGTCCAACCGGGACGAACGCTTCTGTCCCGCGCGCCCACGGCGCGGTCGCGGCGATGGCCTGAACGTTGACGATGTGGCCGGAGGCGAAGAGCTCCGCCTGGCTGAGATAGCAGTACGAATCAGATCCGCCGGCGACGTCCGTCCCCCAGGCAAATCCGGTGGCCGCGGCGGCAACGGCTGCGGCGGCTGCGATCCATCTGGCGTCTCGCGCAATCCGAACTGCTCGACTGAGTACGTCGGCGGGGCTCCGGGCGCTCGTCATCCGCGCCATCGCTGAGCGATCAGAACGCGGAGCGCCATCCAACCGTCACGCCAGCGCATCTTCTTGCCGGCCGCGCGCGATCGGGCCTCGAAACGCACCGGCCGTTCGACAATGCGGTGGCCGGCGAGGAGAAGACGGGCGGTGATTTCCGGCTCGATCTCGAAGCGATTTGCGGTCAGCGTCAGCGCCCGGGCCACGTCGCCGCGCATGACCTTATAGCAGGTCTCCATGTCGGTGAGCGACGATCCGAAGAGCTGATTGGTAATCATCGTCAGCACACGGTTCCCCGCAACCGTCATCGCCGGCGCGTCCGGCCGCGCGCCGAGGAAGCGTGAACCGTAGATCACCGTTGCGTCCCCGTTCAGAATCGGGGTGACCAGCTCGGCGAGCTGCGCGGGATCCAGTTCCAGGTCCGCATCCTGAATCGCGACAACTGTCCCACGCGTACGCGCCAGGCCGAGACGCACGGCGTGGCCCTTGCCGCGGTTCCGATCCGCGTGCAGGATTGTCAGAAAGGGAGCCGGCGGGAGCGCGTCGAGCACGGCGCGTGTGCCATCCGATGAGCCATCGTTGACGACGATGATCTCGCGGGGGGCCGGAAGATCGATGGCGAGCAGCCGATCGATGACGGCTGCGACGGTTCCGGCCTCATTGAAGACGGGAACGATGATCGAGATGAGGGGCGCAGGAACGTGGGTCAATCGTGGATTGTCACCTTCGCGATACGACCCTGATCACCGGCCGCCCAGCCCGCGCGCGATCGGGGGGCGAAGCTCAAAGTATCAAAGCCCTGCGCCACCGGCATCCATGTCGCACCGGCGTCCGCCGAAATGTCGCCGCCAGAAGGTCCGATGGCAAGCAGGTCCTGCGGCTTGCCGGGCATCCAGGCGACGACGGAGCGGTAACCTGAGAGCCCGTGATCACTGACGAGCGACCACGTGATTCCACCGTCCTTCGTGACCGCGACGTTTTCGACAGCGTCCCGTTCGTTCTTGTAGTCACCGCCGACGACGACCCCGTGCGTGGCATCGCGGAACGCGATCGAAAAGATGCCGGCCGCCTCGCCCGTGCGTACCGGCGTCTTTACGATACTCCACGTCTGTCCGGCGTCAGTCGTTCGCAATATGCGGCCGGCAGTCGTGCCGATCCATGCCACGGTCCGGCCGATGGTCGCGACGTTCGTTCCGCTGGCGGCGAAGGCACCTTCGCCGGGTAACGCAGGGGGCAGACGGTCGGGAGGGATTCGGTCCCAGGCACGCCCGCCGTTGACAGTTGTCAAGATGACGAACTGACCGTCGACAGAATCGCTGAACGCGATCCCGCGCTCAGAATCCCAGAATGCCATCGCATCAAGAAACACCTTCGGGTCGGCGTTTGCAAACTGCAGTTCCCACCGCTCGCCGCCGTCGGTTGTTTTGTAGATGCGGGACGCCTCGCCGGGCCCGATGCTCAGCGCATACGCTACGACCGGGGTGATCGCGTCGATGTCGCGGAAGTCGAGCCCCTCGCTCCCCGCGATGGAGCGCCTCTGCCACGTCACACCGCCGTCCATCGTTCGCAGGATCGTTCCGCTGGCACCGCTCGCCCATGCCGTGCGGTCGGAGACCGCGCTGACTCCCCGCAGCCTTGCCGTAACGCCGCTCTGTTGCGGCTGCCATTCGAGTCGCGGCGTGCCATTGGCCCCGGCAAAGGTCAGTGCTCCCAGTGCCAGCACGACGGCTGTGGGGCTACGGATCATGCTCCGAATTGTACCGGGATTCAGCCGATTCGGGTTCGCGGTTCGCGATTCGCGGTTCGCGCTTAGTCAGTGATTGTTTCCTCGCTTTCGCTGAGGCCGGCCCTGAGCATCGTGACGGCGGTATAGACGACGACAACGATCACCAGCCATCGGACCGTTTTGAGATCCAGCGATTTGACGATGTACGCCGCGAGCAGTACCCCGGGAATTCCGCCGAGCGCGAGGCCGAGCGCGGCGCGCAGGCTGTAGGCCCTCTCCCGGATGAACTTCAGGCTGCCGACCGGCATCAGGAACGCGCACGATCCCATCATGATCGGAAACGCCGTGCGCTCGCTCATCCCGAGCAGGCCGACCAGGACCATGCACGGCGCGTAGAGCCCGATACCGAGCGACATCAGCGCTCCCAGGAGGAAGTTGCCGGCGATCGCCACGAGGAGCAGCGCGCCGCGCACACCGAGCGCATCCGACCCGGCGGGAAAC
>JBBQEJ010000326.1:0-3140 GCA_038320555.1 Vicinamibacterales bacterium
ATCGAGCAGCGTGCGCGTTTCTTCCACGTATTCGCCGTCGAGCATGGCCGACAACGCCGGCTCCATATCGGAGAGGGCAATGTCGGTCAGGAAACCGAGACGTCCCTGATTGACGCCGATCAGTGGAACGTCGAAGGGAGCAAGCTGGCGGGCGATCGAGAGCATCGTTCCGTCGCCTCCGACCACGATCGCGAGCGCCGCGTTGGCTCCAATATCGGCGGTCGACGCGGTCGGGTACCCGGGAAGCGGCGTGAACTCGGCCGTTTCGGCGTCGAGAATCACACGGTGGCCGCGCGCGGTCAGAAATGCCGCCAGACGGCCCAGAGGATCGGCGATGCCAGGACTCGCGTAACGCCCGATCAGCGCAATCGTCGCGAAAGAGTTTCCCGGAGACGTCATGTCTCCGATTAAAGCACAAGGGCGCTTGGGCGACGCAGAACATTGCATCAAACGGCTAGCGAGCAGGCCGGCGCGCCCCGACTCCCATGCCAGCGGTACAATGCGCAGATGCACGCATTCGACAGTGGGCCCGGAATGAATCGGCGAACGATCGACGTCGCCAATTGCCGCCGTGCCGCGACCTTAGGCATAACGTCTGAACCTTCCTCGGAGTAGCGTCACGAGATGGTAGATCCGCGCGCTCGATATCTGCTGAAGACGCTGATCGAGCGCTACATCATCGACGGTCAGCCGGTCGGATCCCGTGTGTTGTCGCGCCAATCCGGGCTCGAGCTTTCGCCGGCGACGATACGAAACGTCATGGCCGACCTCGAGGAGATGGGTTTGATCACCAGTCCGCACACCTCGTCCGGTCGGGTGCCGACGGCCAAGGGGTATCGCTTCTTCGTCGACAGCCTGTTGGTCGTCAAGCCGCTCGACCAGGGCGAGATCAGCGAGCTGCAGGATCAACTCCAGGCCGACCGCCCACAGGCGCTGGTCAGCGCCGCGGCGCAGCTCCTTTCGTCGCTGACCCAGTTCGCTGGCGTGGTTGCGACGCCGCGGCGGCGCGAGCCCTCGTTCCGGCACATCGAGTTTCTGCGCCTTTCGGAGCGGCGCGTCCTGCTGATCATCGTGACCCCCGACGGCGACGTGCAAAATCGCATCCTCCACACCGACCGCCTGTACACGCCATCGCAGTTGATCGAAGCGTCCAATTTCTTCAACGATCATTATGCGGGGCAGCCGTTCGCCGCGATACGCGGTTTGCTTGCCGACGAGCTGAAGCAATTGCGCGAAGATGTCGTCGGGCTGATGACGGCGGCGGTCGACGCCGGCGACGCCGCACTTGCCGACAATCGCGACGATCTCGTGGTGTCCGGCGAGAAGAACCTCCTCTCCGCGTCGGATTTGTCGTCGAACATGGACCGGCTGCGCAGGCTGTTCGAGATCTTCGAGCAGAAAACATCGCTCCTCCATCTTCTCGATCTCAGCCAGCTCGCCCAGGGAGTGCACTTGTTCATCGGAGGAGAATCGGGGCTGGCGCCGCTCGACGAGTGCAGCGTGATCACCGCGCCATACGAAATCGACGGGCAGGTCATCGGCACCCTCGGCGTCATCGGTCCGACCCGGATGGCGTACGAGCGCGTCATCCCGATCGTCGACGTCACCGCCAGGTTGCTGTCGAACGCGTTGACGCAACAGAGCAACGAACGATGAATGCGAAACGATGAGCGGCGGAACCGCCAAAGGCGGAACGATGACCGGCGTCGGGTCCGCGGCAAGCTCCGCGGCAAACGCACGGCTCATCGAGCGCTTCTACAGCGCGTTCGGCCGCCGCGACGTCGATGCGATGCTCAGTTGTTATCACCCTCAAGTCGTTTTCAGCGATCCCGTGTTCGGCACGCTCGCAGCCGCCGAGGCCGGCGCGATGTGGCGCATGCTGAACGGCCGCGCACGCGACCTGCGCGTGGAGTTCCGCGACGTCAAGACAAGTGAGAGTAAGGGGCGCGCGCACTGGGAAGCCTGGTACACGTTAGCCGCGACCGGACGGCGCGTCCACAACCGCATCGATGCCGAATTCCAGTTTGCCGACGCGCTGATCGTGCGCCACGTCGATCGCTTCAGCCTTTGGCGCTGGGCGGCAATGGCGCTGGGACCGAAAGGCGCGCTGCTGGGCTGGGTTCCATCCGTTCGCGGCGCGATTCGCGCACAGGCGGCAAAAGGCCTCGTGGCATTCCGCGCGAGCGCCCCGTGAAATCCATCGAGGCATGGGTGGGCGATATTCCGCCCGCGGCCGTCCTCGCCCCGGGCGGCCGATGCCGCTGCCCCGATCTGATCGGTCGCTGACGATATGGGGCGTTACCGGTCCGCACCGGCTTTTGCGCACGATCGCCCGACACAGCTGGGCGTTCTGCTGATTAATCTCGGCACTCCCGACGCGCCCACGACGGCCGCGGTCCGCCGTTATCTCGCGCAGTTCCTGTCCGATCCGCGTGTGGTGGAGATTCCGCGCGCACTGTGGGCGCCGCTTTTGCATGGCGTGATCCTCAACACCCGCCCGGCCAAATCAGCGCAGAAATACGCGACCATCTGGACCAAGGACGGCTCACCCTTGCTGGTGCATAGCCTGCGTCAGAAGACCTTGCTGCAGGGCTATCTCGGGCAGCGGCTGAAGGACCTCGGGCTCCCCTCCGATTTTGCCCAGGTGGCGTTGGCCATGCGGTATGGACAGCCCTCGATCGAGTCGGCAATGGCCAAGCTGGAGGCCGAGGGGTGCGACCGTGTGCTCGTGGTGCCGCTGTACCCGCAATATTCGGCGAGCACCACCGCATCGGCGCTCGACGCGATCAATGACTTCACACGGCGGCAAAGGCGCGTGCCGGCGCTTCGCGTGGTCGACGCCTATCACGACGATAGCGGCTACATCAAGGCACTGGTACAGAGCATCAACGAGTATTGGGGGAGGAACGGCCGGCCGGACAAACTGATCTTTTCTGTCCACGGGCTGCCGCGACGCGCACTCGAGCTCGGCGACCCGTACCACTGTCATTGCCAGAAGACCGCGCGGCTGGTTGCCACCGAGCTGGGATTGAAAAGAGAGCAAGCGATGGTCACATTCCAATCCCGCTTCGGTCGCGCGCAGTGGCTCACGCCTTATACGCAACCGACCCTGGTTGCGCTGGCCAAGGAGCGGCTCGGAC
>JBBQEJ010000327.1:0-3127 GCA_038320555.1 Vicinamibacterales bacterium
GATCCTACGAATCGCGCAGCGCCGCCATCGGATCGATTTCCGTCGCCCGGCGCGCGGGGACATAACAGGCCGCGGCGGCGACCAGGAGGAGAAGCAGGGTGACGACACCAAACACTGCCATGTCGTGCTGTTGCACCCCGAACAGCAGTGTCTGCAGAAAGCGCGACAACGCGTACGCGCCCCCAAGGCCAAGTGCCACGCCGATGCCCACGGTTCGCATGCCCTGCATCAGGACGAGCGAGATGATCGACTGGCGGTTGGCGCCGAGTGCCTGACGGATGCCGAACTCGCGGACACGTTGTGCGACGCCGAATGCGAGCACGCCGTAGAAGCCGATCGCCGAGAGCACGAGCGCCACGCCGCCGAAAAGCGCGAGTAGGATTGTCGGCGTGCGGCGATTCTCGAGCGATCGGGCGACCCACTGGTCCATCGTCCGGACGTCCGCGACCGGCTGGTCCGGATCGAGGGACTGGACCGCGGCCCGAACCTGCGACACGAGCGTCTGCGGATCGAGGCCGGTCTTGAGCACCAGTGCCATCATCGGGCGGGCCGCCTGGGAAAGCGGCCGGTAGACCCGTTCCTTCGCAACCGGTTCTCCGAGATCGATGCTGTTGATCGTCCCGACCACTCCGACGATCGTCATCTTCGGACTGTCGGGCCCGCCACGTTGGATCTCCTGCCCGAGTGGATTCCGACCGGCGAAGTAGAGCTTCACCAGGTACTGATCGATCACAACCACAGGTGCGCTGGTGGCAGTGTCGCCGTCGTTGAACACCCGGCCCTGCACCACCGGAATATGCATCGCTTTGAAGTAGTCGGCGCCCACGACTTCCTGGCGGCCGTGCGGGCTCGGCTGCCCCGGACCCGGCGTATAGCCGACGATCGAGTACGAGCCGGAGCTGACGCTTCCGTTGAACGGCACGTTGGACGTCAACCCGACCGCGGTCACCCCCGGCAACTCGCGCGCCTTCGCAACGAGCCGTTCCCAGAACGCAGTGATTTTTGCCGGGTCAGGATACCGGCTGGCCGGGAGCGCGATCTGCGCCGTCAGCACGTTGTCGGTGGAAAAGCCCGGATCGACCGCCTGGAGGCGCGCAAAGCTCCTGATGAGGAGCCCGGCGCCGACAAGGAGCATCAAGGCGAGCGCCGTCTCGCCGACGACCAGCGTCGCGCGCGCGAGGCCGGTGCCCCTGCCGGCGCTTCCTCGCGTGCTGTCGTCCTTCAGGAACGAAGCCGTGTTTCCGCGGATCACCGCGATCGCGGGGATGACGCCGAAAACGAGGCCGGTGATAACCGCGAGCCCGAACGTGAACAGCAGCACCATCGGCTGCAGCGTCGCCTCGGTGGCTCCCGGCAATTGCCGCGAGCTCATCGCGATCAACCCGCGCAGTCCCGCGACCCCCAGTGCAAGGCCGCCGATCCCTCCGATCACCGACAGCACGACTCCCTCAGTGAGCATCTGCCGTACAAGCCTCCAATGCCCCGCGCCGAGCGTGGTGCGGATGGCCAGCTCCCGGCCGCGACCCGTGGCGCGCATCAACAGTAGGTTCGCGACGTTCGCGCACGCGATCAACAGGACGAGAATGACGCCCGCCTGCAGCACGACGAGCGGCGTGCGAACGTCGCCGACGAGTTGATCGCGGAGCGACAGGCCGAAGCCGCCAAAGCCGCTCGACTTCGCGAATTGCGCGCGGGTGGGCAGCCGATCGTTATTCCGATCGACGATCGTCTTGATTTGCGCGTTGAGCTGCTGGATCGTCGCGCCGGGGCGAAGGCGCGCGATCATCGAGCTGAACTCGTTGCCGCGCGCGCTGTCCGACATCTGCTCCGGCGTGAATGCAAAGGGGACGAGGACCGCGATATCGCGCGACGGGATCTCGAAGTCCGCCGGCAGCACCCCGACCACGCGATAAGCGACGCCGTTCAGTCGGATGTCGCGGCCGACCACGGCCCGGTCGGCGCCGAAGCGAGAGTTCCACAACCCGTAGCTCAGGATCACGAACCTGTCCGCCTCCGGTTTCGCCTCGTCCTGGGTGAACCCTCGTCCGAGAAATGGCTGCCGGCCGAGCGTGGAAAAGAAAGAAGGAGTGACCGCAAGCGCACGCAACTGCTCGGGGCGTCCCTCCTGTGCGAGGTTCGCAGAACGCCCGGTAAAAAGCGTGGCGTCCTCGATCGCCGGAGCCTGTGTCTTTCGATCCAGGTAATCGGGGATCGAGACACTCGCCTGCGGCAGGCCCATCAGCGGGTACGAATTCCACACGAAGACCAGACGGTCCGCGCTGGCATACGGCAGCGGCCGGAGGAGCGTTTGATAGAGCAGGCTGAAAATCGCCGTGTTGGCGCCAATCCCCAGCGTGAGGGTCAGCACGGCGACCAGCGTGAAGACGGGCTGCTTCCGGAGCGTGCGCAGGGCGTAACGGATATCCTGCATGGGCTCTTGGACGGTTCCGGCCGGCAAAGGGTTGCGAGACTCTTGCGTGCTAGGATGCGCCCGAGTGGCACGCGCGCACTTTCCCCATCCTCTCACGCTTCTGACCGGCTGCATCCTCGCGTCCGCCATCTGCAGCTACCTGCTGCCCGCCGGCCAATACGACCGCCGTGAGGATCCCGTGACCGGGCGCCAGGTGGTCGTCGCAGGCACCTATCATCACGTCGAGCAACGGCCCGTCGGTCCCTTCGAGGCGTTCGTCGCGATTCCGAAAGGCCTGACCGACGCCGCCTCGGTCGTCTTTCTCGTGTTCCTGGTGGGCGGCGCCTTCACCGTCGTTGACGAAACGGGCGCGCTCAGGCAGGCGGTCGGGTGGCTGGTCCGGCGGCTGCAGGATCGCGAAGCGCTCGTGATCCCGATCGTCTCGCTGACCTTCGCGCTTGGCGGCGCGCTCGAGAACATGTCGGAGGAAATCATCGCGCTGGTGCCGGTGCTGTTGCTCGTGACGCGACGGCTCGGGTTCGATGCGTTGACCGCGGTGGCGATCAGCGTCGGCGCCGCCGCAGTCGGCGCCTCGTTCAGTCCAATCAATCCCTTCCAGGTACAAATCGCGCAAAAACTCGCAGGCCTGCCGCTGCTGTCCGGCGCGGTCTTTCGCGTCTCGGTGCTCGCGGTCGCGCTCGCGGTGTGGATCTGGGG
>JBBQEJ010000328.1:0-3069 GCA_038320555.1 Vicinamibacterales bacterium
GATCGCGAGGCGGTCGCACAGCCGGTCCGCTTCATCCATGTAGTGGGTCGTCATCACGATCGTGCGTCCGCGATTGTGCAGGTCGCGCAGGATGTCCCATAGATCGAGACGGGCTTGTGGATCGAGGCCAACCGTCGGCTCATCGAGGAACATGATGTCGGGCTCGTGCATCAAGGCGCGCACGATCATGAGTCTCTGTTGCTGCCCGCCCGACATTGCCCCCATCTTCGCGTCCGCCTTGTCGGCGAGACCCATCCGCTCCAGTAACTCGTGCGCGCGCTTCGTCGCGACATCGGTCGGAATCCCGAAATACGCCGCGTGGAACTGCAGGTTCTCCATCACGTTGAGACTGAGGTCGGCGTTCGGGCGCTGGGGAACGACACCGATGGTCTGCCGCACGCGCACCGAATCCGTCACGACATCGGCGCCGGCGACAATGGCCTTACCCGCGGTGGGAAGAACGCGAGTGGTCAGGATTCCGATCGCGGTAGTTTTTCCGGCGCCGTTGGGGCCGAGCAGGCCGAAGAACTCACCGGCACGGATGTCGAGATCCAGAGAGTCGAGCGCTATTACATCACCAGCGGGCGGCGCCGTTGCGCCAGGCGGAGCATAACGCGCGCTGTAGGAGCCACCCGTTTTTGCCTTGCCGCTGCCCTTGTAAACCTTGCGCAGGCCGCGCATCTCGATCGCGTTCATCATTGTTGATTACGCTGCCAGCTGTGGCAGCCGCTGTTACGCCCCGATAGGATGCCAGGTCGTCTTGAACTCGACGAAGTCGCGGATCTCATAGACGCTTTGCGCCTTCTCACCCGTCCAGTCGATCTCGTCGTCGCGCTTTCGCGCGCGCACCCGCTTGATGCTCTCAGCCGCGCCCAGTTGGAGCTGTTTCTTCTCTTCCTGATTGACGACCGCGCTCACGCCGCGAATGTGAGTGTGGGTCGCGAAAGTGGGAACCAGTTCCTTTCTGAAGCCGGTGAGGATGTTGACGACGCCGCCGGGCAGATCTGATACCGCGAGCAGCTCGCCGAGCACTATCGCGGCGTACGGATATTCCTGCGATGCGAGGCAGACGCAGACATTCCCCGATACGATCACCGGCGCGATCTGACTCAGAAGTCCGAGCAGCGGTGACGCATCGTCTGCTATGATGCCGACGATCCCCATCGGCTCCGCCACCGTGAAGTTGAAGAACGGGCCCGCGACAGGATTGGTGTTGCCGAGGACCTGCTCGTACTTGTCGGACCAGCCGGCGTAATAGATCAGACGATCGACGGCAGCTGTCACTTCCTTTGTGGCGGCCGCCTTGGTCGCCGCGCCCGAGATCACGAGCGACTCCGCCATCTCGGCGCTTCTCGACTCGAGCATCTCGCCGAGCCGGTAAATGATCTGGCCGCGATTGTACGGCGTGCGCTGCGCCCAATCCGGGCCTGCCTTGGCCGCGGCTTCCACCGCGTTGCGGAGATCCTTGCGCGTGCACTGTGGGATGTTGCCGAGTAGGCCGGGATGACCTCCCGGTCCGCTGTCGCCCTTCCGCGTTGTCCTTTTCTGGATCGGAAATACGCGTCCACTTTCGGAGCGAATGAACTGGCCGCCGACGTAGACCTTAGGCGTCTTGGTTACGGGGATGCGCGGCATCTAAACGATCTTCCCGTAATCCATGAGTCCCTGCCGGCCGCCTTCGCGCCCGAATCCGGATTCCTTGTAGCCGCCGAATGGCGACGACGGATCGAACTTGTTGAACGTGTTCGCCCACACGACGCCCGCCTTCAGCAGCGTGCTCATCTTGAGAATGCGTGAGCCCTTGTCGGTCCAGACTCCGGCCGAGAGTCCGTACATGGTGTTGTTCGCCTTCTCGACTGCTTCCTCGAGCGTACGGAAAGTCAAAACGCTCAGCACCGGTCCGAAGATTTCCTCTTTCGCGATGCGATGGCTCTGGGTGACGCCGGTGAACACAGTCGGCTTGAAGTAGTAGCCCTTCGTCGGCAGCTGACACACGGCGGACTGGTACATCTCGGCGCCAGCCGTCACGCCGGAATCGACGAGCTCACTGATCCGGTCGAGCTGCGCCTTGGAGTTGATCGCGCCGACGTCGGTGTTCTTGTCGAGCGGATTTCCGACACGCAGCACATCGATGCGGTTCCTGAGCTTCGCGACGAACAGATCGGCGATCGACTCCTGCACCAGAAGTCGGCTCCCCGCGCAGCAGACGTGACCCTGATTGAAGAAGATTCCGTTGACGACTCCTTCTACTGCCTGATCGATTGGAGAGTCATCGAAGACAATGTTGGCGGCCTTTCCCCCGAGCTCGAGCGTCAGCTTTTTATCGGTGCCGGCGAGCTGACGCATGATCATCTTCCCGACTTCGGTCGAGCCGGTGAAGGCGACCTTCGCTGGGATTGAATGTCCGATCACCGCGGCGCCCGTCTCGCCCGCGCCGCAAACGATATTGACGACTCCGGGCGGCAGCTCGGCCTCGAGCAAGAGCTCACAAAATTTCATCGCGGTGACTGAAGTCGTCTCCGCTGGCTTGAGCACGACCGTGTTTCCCATCGCCAGCGCGGGGGCGATCTTCCACGCCAGCATGAGCAGAGGGAAATTCCACGGAATTACCTGACCGACAACGCCGAGCGGGGCGATCTTGGCGCCGGGCACCGCGTATTCGAGCTTGTCGGCCCAACCGGCGTGATAAAAGAAGTGAGCGGCAGTCATCGGCACGTCGAAGTCGCGTGACTCCTTGATCGGCTTGCCGCCGTCCATCGTCTCCGCCACCGCGAATTCGCGAGCGCGGTCCTGAATCAGCCGCGCGATTCGATAGAGGTATTTCCCGCGCTCCGTTCCGGGGAGCTTGCTCCACGCTGGGAAAGCCTTCTGCGCGGCCTGGTACGCCGCATCAACATCCGCTTGGCCGGCGAGCGCGATCTGCGCCAGGACTTCTTCAGTCGCGGGATTGATCGAGTCGAAGTACTTCCCCGACCTCGGCGCAACGAACTTGCCGCCGATGAATAGATCGTACTTCGGTTTCAACTTCGGATCGGCCGTCTCTGGCGCGGGATCGTACTCCCACAGATC
>JBBQEJ010000329.1:0-3053 GCA_038320555.1 Vicinamibacterales bacterium
CAGCCGTCTCGAAAGAACGCGCGCACAGGCGCGCGGCCAAGATGATCCGCGAATTGCGCAGCCTTGGCTACCAAGTGGCGTTCCCAGCATCTCCATTGGTCACTCCAGCATGAGCGACCGTGATTTTCGACCCTGGTTCGAAGAACTGAAACGGCACGTGCCCGCGACATAGCGGTCAGCCGAGCGTCAGCGGATCGCAACGCCTGCGCTGAAGGCCATCAGCGTCATTCGCGGAAATCCGGGACGCGTGGTGGCCGCGAGCTGCGGGTTGACGGCGTAGAACCGCAGGTCCATCGACACCGCGAAGTGCTTCTTGGCGAACCACCTGGCCCCGCCGCCGTAATTAATTGTCTTCGAGCGGGACTCCTGATCGGGCAGCGGCTTGTCCATCCGTTCCGCGGTAAAGGTTGACGATCCGATTCCGCCGCTGATGTAGCTCCACCCGTCGCGCGACCCGATGTTGAATGACACCTGCGGTGAAATCGAGGAAAACCGGCTGTTCACCGTGACGTTGATTGGTGCCGCCTCGGTGCCGGTATTCAGCGTATGGCCGCGCCGTGCCGTGACGATTTCCCCGCCGATGCCGAACGTCACGATACCCAACCGCGCCGGATACCAATGTGCCCCGAGGACGAACCCGAAGGCCCTCGCGGGCAGGTTCAACGCGCTCACGCCTATGCCGGTCGCAATCGAGGGATCCTGCTTGAATTTGGGGAAGGCGATCCGCGCGTCGGCCACATAGCGGCCAATCGGAAGATTCTCCGGCGGGACGTCCTGGGCGGCAACTACACGCGGCGATCCCACAAGGGCTCCCGCGAGAGCGGACAGGGTTGTCAGCCGTATCACGCGAGCAGCGATGCGCAGCATTTTCACAAGCACATGGCAAGGTTATCAGGAACGCTGCGCGAGAATCTCTTTCGCGGCCGCGAGGCCGTCTTCGAGCGTGGTGATCGAGCCGTCGAGCTGTCGTTCATAGATCTGTTTCAGCACGGCGCCGACGCGCGGCCCCGGTGTCAGCCCGAGCGCGAGCAGATGCCGGCCTTTCACTAGAGGCTCCGGCGGCGCGTGCTGGACGCCAAGCTCCCGCGCGCGCTCGAGAAACCAGTCCATCGCGGAGCAGTCGAACCCGCCGGTGCGTCCGAGACAGTCGGACTTTGCGACGCGCGCGAGCAGATCGAGGTCCACTTTCTGCGCGAGGCGCCGGAAGGCGCCGTCAGACACCGGCGTCGGCGACTGCCGGAACATCCCCGGCTTGAGGTGATGCGCGACGATCCCCAGGATCTGTGCGCGAACGTCGTAGCCGTCGATCGTGTGGATGTTCAGCCGATCGAGTACTGCGCTGGCAGGGGCAACGCCAGCCTGCTCGTGGTCGATCGAGCGGATCCGCCCGTCGCTGAACGCGGTGGTCGGCGGCTTCCCGAGGTCGTGGCAGACGGCCCCCAGCATGATCACGATCTGGCGCGCGCGATCGAGATCGTCGATGCGCGTGCGTGCCTGGTCGATCACCATCAGCGTGTGCACCCAGACGTCGCCCTCGGGATGCCAGTCGGGCTCCTGCGGGCAGCCGACAAGCGCCTTGATCTCGGGAAACAGGCGGTCGACGACGAGCAGGTCGAGCGCCAGCTCGAACCCGATCGACGGCCGCGCGGAAAGGAGCAGCAGCTTCTCGATTTCTCCCCAGATTCGCTCCGCTGGAAGGTCGTCGAGCTCTATCTGCCGGCAGAGTTCCCGCGTGGCGGTGTCCAGCCGGAACTCGAAGCGTGCGGCGAACTGCGCCGCGCGCAACACGCGCAGGCTGTCGTCGCCGAACGTCCGGGCATCGACGGCCCGCAGCACGCGGGCCGCAAGATCCTCTTGTCCCTTGAAGGGATCGATGTATTCGCCCGTCAGCGGGTTCCACGCGATGGCGTTGACGGTGAAGTCGCGTCGTCGCGCCGCGTCGGCAAACGAGAGTTGTGGATCGCCGGCGACCTCGAACGCCCGGTGGCCGCGGCCGGTTTTCGACTCGCGACGCGGCAACGCGACATCCACGCCGGCGACCTTGTAGACCGTGAAGCTCTCCCCCACGGTGTTGACGTTGCCGAACGCACCGAGCAGCCCCTTGACGCGGTCGGCCGGGAGCCCGTAGACCTCCAGATCGAGGTCCTTGGACGGCCGGCCCATCAGCTTGTCGCGCACCCAGCCGCCGACGACGAGCGCGCGGCCGCCGGCGTCGCGCACGCGCAGGGCGATGGCCGCCGCGGTCTCGACGTTGATCGGCTCGTCTGGATTCACGGACCCTCGCGGCGCCGCCCGTACTTGCGGACGATCCTGTCGGTCAACGCCGGCGCGATGGCGTTGACAACCGTCAGGGCGCGCGCGGCGGCATGCGGATAGACCTCGGCGCGCGGCGTTCGCACGCATCGGACCACGGACTGGGCCACGTCGTCCATCGACTGCTTCGGCCCGAGGCCGGAGACGGAATGCCCGTAGTCACGCTCCATCGCATAGCGAAATTCCGTGTCGGTCGAGACGGGCAGCACCACGCTGACGGCGATGCGCGTGCCGCTGAACTCCGCGCGCAGGGACTCGACGAACGCCACCTGCGCCGCTTTCGTCGCGCTATACCCGCTCATCTGGGCGATGCCGCGCCGGCCGACGATCGACGAGATGACGATCAGATGGCCGTGCGACTGCGCGCGGAAGATCGGCAGCGCCGCGCGCGCCCCGTAGAACGTTCCCATGAAGTTCACGTCCATCATGCGCTGCATGATGGAGCCGGGCGTCTCTTCGACTGTGCCGTAGAAGCCGAAGCCGGCGTTACAGATCATGACGTCGAGCCGCCCGAATGCGCCGCTCGCATGTTGCACGAGCCGCTGCACGCTGGTCTCTGACGTCACGTCCATGACGAGGTAGTCCGCGCGACCGCCCGCCGCACGGATTCCGCGCACCGCGTCGTCGAGGCGATCGGCCCGGCGCGCCCCGAGCACGACGGTGACGCCTTCACGCGCAAGATGTTGCGCAATCGCCAGTCCGATCCCGGACGAAGCCCCCGTCACCACCGCGACGCGTCC
>JBBQEJ010000330.1:0-3038 GCA_038320555.1 Vicinamibacterales bacterium
GGAAGGATGACGTGAGCTCCCCTCCCGCGATGCTGAGCAGTGCCACCGCTGCCACGGCGAGCGCCTCCTCGACGCCAAAGCGATAGCAGCGGAATGCGTCGACGAGATACTCTGCCAGACCGATGCAGACGAGCGCCGCGAGGCCGGTGATCGCGGCGATGGGCACGTCGCCGCGCAGATCGAGGAGCGTGATGAGCAGCGTGACGGATGCGGCGACGATCAATCCGGTGAACAGCGCAAGGCCCGCGCGCAGAAACGGGTTGGTGCGTCTCACGTCCACGCGCAGCTCTTCTGCCAGCCGCACGCCTTGCGCCGCTTCCAGCAGACCTGATCGAGTCCATTCGCGCACCAGGCGCTGGGCCCGAATTCTTTCTTCCTCGTCCCGGGAATAATGCCTCATTCGTCACGCGCGAATCGCCGGGCCAGCACAACCAGCGTGACGATCACGATCGTTCCCGACACCACGAGGTAGGCAAGGGCCAGGGAGAACGAGCCAATGTCGCGGAGCATCCTGAAACTGATGCCCGCGTATCCGAAGAGAACCCCGTAGACGACGAATGCGAAACGCCTGAACCGCACGCCCTCGGCAATTGCAAGAGCGGCCAGGCCGAGCAGGACCAGCAAATAAAGCACTCCGTCGCCGCCGCGGCTGCCGACTCCTGAAAGGAGTGCCATGAACAGCACGTTCGCGGCGATGTGGAGGTAGGCTTCGAGAAAGTGCTTCTTGATGCCGGCAAAGTGAAGTGAGGTGCCGGCTGCCGCGACGACCCCGCCATACGCCAGCGCGTACACGCGAAGCGAACCGCCGGGAACCAGGCCGAAGCGGGACACTCGCACGCCAAACCAGCCGGCGAGTGAAGACAAGGCGAGCGACAGCACGAAGCGGTTGTCGAAGCGATAGGCCAGGGCGAAGAACACCGCGGAGGCCATCAGCAGGGAATTGTCCCAGTCGTGCTGAAAGGGGTGAACTCGCGCGTCCAGGTATCCGAGCTCGATTGCGAACACGAGGCATCCGAGATAGAGGACGTAGTCGAAGGCGAGGCCCGGGTGTTCCACGCAATGGTGAGAATAAGGAAGCGCCCGAGCGAAGCAGTAGTAGAGAGACCAGCAAAAGACCAACGTCAAGGAGGACAGAATCGCGGCGTCTCCCAGACGCGCGGAGTAGGTGGCAACCATCCAGCCCATCCCCGCGACAAACGACAACACGCCCAGGTACAGCAGCGTGTTCAACTCGACGAATACGCAGAACCGATCGTTGCGAGCCAGCGCAGAGAGGACGTCACACTGCGCGCTGCTGATTGCGCCTGTGCGTTTCCACTGTTCGAGACGTGTCAAGACACCCATGCGTGGCCCATTCTAGACCGGGGCTCAGGATGAGGTGTCAGAGAGGTGAGTGCGCCGTAGGCGGGGATGTAGGGGCGGTTCGCGAACCGCCCCTACCTGGCCCTTACTTGCCCTTTCGACCCCGTCCCAGAGCATTACTGAGAGCATTACTGATCGTTGCGCTCTGAAGTTTGTGGTTCGAATGTGGAAGGAACTTGGACGGCTCCACACGCTCGGACTGGAGTCCGTCGCAATCCATTCCAAGCGCCTTCAGGATCGTGCAGGCGATCTGCCGCGTCTCGACAGCGTCGTCGATCGTCTTGTGCGGCAGGCTCGGATTCGAGACCAGCAACGCCACGTGCACATCGTCGTCGCCGAAGCCGCCGTGATCGGCAATCTTCGTCGCCGTTGCGACCGGTGGGGTGTACACGGTTCCGGGGACCGGCAGGAGAATGATGTCGGGCGTGCGCGAGTCGGTCAGTGGATCCGGATAGAGCGCCGCAAGAGCGGGTCCCCAGAGGACGCCCTGGCCGGCGGCGCTGGCATCGATACCCGTGACTGCGGGATCGACTGCCTTCAGGCTATCGACGACTTCCTGCGTGCGCGCTTGATCCTTCAGCCAGATGAGCGGCCCGGTGTCCGCGCTCAGCAGCGCGAGGAGCCCGGACTGAACGGAGTTCACGACCGTGGTGATGCCCGCCGGGTCGATACGGCGGAGCGCCGCCGGATTGATGGGTGAGTTGCCATGCTTCGCCGTGATGATGATGAGCGTCGAATCCAGCAGGCCGCGGTCGTGCAGCGCCGCCACCATCAGACCGATGGATTGGTCGGTATGCTCCAGCGCCGTCTGCAACGGAACGGAGGGTGTGCCGTCGGCGTCCAGGTATCCGCCCTTCAAACCACCAGACGGCGTCATGTCCAGTTTCTGGCCTACGCTCACCGCCTGAAAGTTCATGCCGAAGAGCGTCGGCGCTGGGGCTGCCGTCGTCCCTGTGTGATCGAACCCGTCGATCTGGTGAAGGATGGCCGCAACTTTCATGTCGTCATAGGCCATCGTCTTTGAAAAGAAATTCGTGGTGACCAGAGCGGAGCTGCACGGAAGCAACCCGTCGCAACTCGCGATCTCCGGCGTAAAAAGGTCGTCGATTCCGGTACCTGACTGCCCGTTGAGGAACTCGTACGCGGGATGCTTGTCGGCCCACGCCGTCCTGCCGCCTGCTGCTTTGACCAGCTCGAACACGTTATTGACTCTGGGAAACTGGTGCGGAAATACGCGGCTGCAGTCCGCCGGATCGCGCGGTAGTTTCAGCGGGTCGACGCTGGTGATGAACGGAGCCACGACGGGCACCACGTCGAGGTTCTGCTTCCACTGAGCGCGGGTGCCCGGCGCGGGCGCTCCGGTGACGCAGGGCCCGGTTGCCGGCACAAGCGCTCGATCGTACCCGTCGTCGTAGTAGACGCCGGTGGAACGAGGGGTCCCGCCGGTGACCATCGCGAGCATTCCCGGAAAGGAGTCCGACGGCTTCGTTGCGGTTGCGTTTCTGTAGGTACGCCCGTTCGCGCTCAACCACGCGAGCGGCGAATTCTCGTGCGTTGCGACGTATCGCTCGAGGTCGGCCGCGTGCAATCCGTCGACGCTGAGCAGCAGGACGTGCGCAAAGGGCGGATCATCATCGTCTATATCACGCCAGGCGGCAGCCTTCACGGCAGCCAAC
>JBBQEJ010000331.1:0-3031 GCA_038320555.1 Vicinamibacterales bacterium
CCCGTTCAGCCGGTCGCGTTCTTCCGGCGACTGCAACCGCTCTCTTTCCGGGGCGGGTTCGTCGTTGATCAGGTAGGGCTTGATGGAGTGGTACTGCGCGTAGAAGCGGGTCATGTCGACGACAAGGTCGCGGATCACCGGGAAGCTCGGCAGCGGGCACAACACGACCGGCTCCTTCAGAGCCCACACCCGGGTGACGCAGGCCAGGCCGTTGCGGCCGTTGATGCTCAGAGCGTCCGAGCCGCAAACGCCCTCGCGGCACGACTTGCGGATTGTCAGCGTGTTGTCCTGCGCCTTGATGCGCAGGATCACGTCCAGCAGCATGCGATCCCCGTCGTTGAGAGGCTCGTCGAAGTCCTGCATGTAGGGCTTGCGGTCCTGCTCTGGATTGAAGCGATAGATGGAGAACTTCATTCGCGCCTTTCAAGACATGCGAGGATTTCGCGAGCGACGTTCATCCGCGAGCCAGCAACAGAATCCGAACCGCCCAAGCGGCCACGGCCACGAGCGCCGCGGCGATCAGCGTCAAGGCGGTGACGCGCGCGGCCAACGGCGCGACGTAGTCAAGGGTCACGTCGCGTAGGCCGACCCAGGCGTGCGCCAACAAGGCTGCGACGAACAGGACCGCGGCCATGCTGACGCCGGGGCTGGCCACCCAGCTTCGCCATGCTTCGTACGAACGCGGGGGGTCGACCAGAAAATGCGCGAGCACGAAGATGATGAAACCCAGCATGAAAACCGCGCTCAGGCGCTGCACTAGCCACGCCGGCAGGCCGCTGAGGGGCCTTCTCACAGCACGACGCCTGCCGCCAGCAGCGCCACGGCGATGCCACCGACGTTCACGCTCCGGGCGCTGCGGCGCGCGCTGGCCAAGTGGGAGCCGACGCCGATGTCCATCAGCAGATGCCGCACTCCGGCCAACAGGTGGTGCGACAGGGCCCAGATGAAGAGCATCAGCGTCGCCTTGAACGGGCCGGTGTTCGCGATCAGCGCAAGGCGCTCATACGACTGGGCGCTGTCGAGCGACAGATGCAGGACGTAGAAGCCGAAAGGGATGCCGAGGGCGAGCACGATGCCGGTGACCCGGTGCGCGATCGATGTGAGCGCGCCCACCGGCATCTGAATCCGCGTCAGATTGAAGAACACCGGTCGCAGCGGGCTGCGCTGGCTCATGGCGAGCTTCCACCATGCGTGCCGGCAGGCGCGATGCGCTTACCGGGGGAGTTTGGGGCCGAGTCATCGTCACCGACGGCCGGCGGAGGGTAGGTCAGCTGCAGCCCATCAATACGAGCGAAGGACGTGAGCAAGTGCGGCTTGCGCCCGCGCGGTCCGATGATGTCCTCCACGCGCACGCCTCGAACGAGGAGCGCGTCGGCGATCATCGAGCGGTGACAGCGCCAGGGCACCGCCTCGGCACACATCAGCGCGCACCGCCGAGCGATTGCGAGTGCCACGACCCGATCAACGCTCTCGGCAAAGTCTGCGGACTGCATGTAGTCGGCGTAGCCCCTGAATGACGCGTTGTGCCAGCCGGTGTTAGGCGAGTCGGCGCGCGCGTGGCGCAGGCCACCCAGGCCGGGAATGTACGTATAGTCAATACCGACGGCAGCGAGCGTTTGCGGGAGCGAGTCGAGGTTGAACTGCGGGTTGTGGCGCGAGCGCGGGACGGTCCGCACGTCGATCACTCTGGCAACCTCGTTGCTCCAGAGCAGGCCGATGAAGTCCTCTATCGGCCGATTCGAATGCCCGATGGTGCAGACCTTGGCATCATGCATTGAGGTACACCGCACCGGCATCGTTTCTGAAGTACGCACGGGTTCTATGCGCCGTGCAGCAGCAAAGTGACCAACACAGACGAGTCCTCGATCGCCCTGAGCGAATGTCGGATCCCCCCTGCAAGGCATTTAAGGTCGCCAGACCGCATGACATCGCGCGGACTTCCGATGGAGAATTCCACGGCGCCTTCCAGGCATTGCACCGTCAGTTCGCCCGGGACCTGGTGCTCGGGCATCTCCTTTCCGGCGAGCAAAACCATGCGAAACACCTCGAGGTGCTCCGTCTTGTACAGCGTGGCGGTTCGAGTGGTCGCGGCTGCAGCGCCAAGCGGTCGAACATTGATCAGTTCGCCCGACAGCGCATGGTGGATGGCCATAGATTGAAGCTCCTCGGCGCAGAATGCACCCGCCGTGGTGATGCGTCTGTGCGCTAGCGGACGCATGCCGACAGGTTATGCGTTTCGCGTCAGCTCGAGATGGGCCCGCAGATCGTTGACCGGCAGCTTTCGGGTGTGATCGGGAACATCTGGTTCTGGCCGAGGGCCGCCGATGGCCGACCGGCGATCCGGTGTAATAGTCGAGACTCGACAGCGCCGGCCTCCGCCCCGCTCGACCACCCAGGAGCCTTTCCCGTGACCACGTCCACCATCACCCTCACCGCCGCCGACGGCTTCAAAGCCTCCGCCTATCTCTCCGAGCCTTCCGGCAAGCCGAAGGGTGCGGTCGTCGTCCTGCAGGAGATCTTCGGCGTCAACTCGCACATCCGCAGCGTCGCCGATCGCTACGCGGCCGCGGGCTATCTCGCGATCGCACCGGCCACCTTCGACCGCATCGAGCGCGGCGTGCAGCTCGGCTACACGCCCGACGACATGACGCAGGGCGTGCGCCTGAAGGCGGCGGTCGAGGCGCTGCCCGCGCCCGGCGTGCTGCAGGACATCCAGGCCGCGGTCGACTGCGCGGCGAAGGCCGGCAAGGTCGGCATCGTCGGCTACTGCTGGGGCGGCCTGCTGGTCTGGCGCGCGGCCGAGCAGGTGCGCGGCCTCTCAGCGGCAGTGGCCTACTACGGCGGCGGCATGACGGTCGGCAGCGAGCCCTCGCGCAAGCCGGCGGTGCCGACGATGGCGCACTTCGGCGACCAGGACGCGCACATCTCGGTCGAGAGCGTGAAGGCATTCGAGCAGGCGCATCCGGAAGTCGAGGTCCATCTCTACGCGGCGCCTCACGGCTTCAATTGCGATCAGCGCGGCTCCTACAAC
>JBBQEJ010000332.1:0-2927 GCA_038320555.1 Vicinamibacterales bacterium
GGTGCCTTCGCCCGTGAACACGGGAAAACGGATCGAGAGGGCGTCGTCTCGCGAGTCGAGAAACGTGAGCACGGGATCGAGTGCGGCACCGTCGTCGCCTGGGCTGCCTGAGGTCGCGCCTGGCGCCTGGCGACGGTAACAGACGTCATCGGTCAGGCTCTCGAGCGCCGTGCGCTCGCCCTGCGCGAACTGCTGTCGGGGACCGAGGCGCGCCCGATCTCGCCACGCGCTTCCAGGCGCGCGAGCAGCAGATGGTAGTACAGCATGCCTTGCTGGATCAGGCATTTCGAGTGTGTTCTTCTGACCAGAACCTGTCGATCATGCTTGTACTGGGGCCAGTCCATAACCAAAGTCCATAACGCTGGCAACGTCCAGAAACGCTCTGTTTTGTTGGGAGGTGTGGGGTGGGTAACGGGGTTCGAACCCGCGACTTCCGGAGCCACAGTCCGGCGCTCTGCCACTGAGCTACACCCACCGCAGGACAACATGCAGCGCGGGATCCAAGACCCCGCCCAACAGGGGACAGCAAACAGGGAAGTTTAGCACTCGGGCTGAGCGGGGGGCAAATCAGAAGAGGCGCGCCGCGTCTCTCTTCTTCGCGGCGTTCACGAAATCAGCCCACACGTCGACCAGCGAGCTGTCGCGCACTTCGACGGCCGTCGGGTGGACGTGAGCGGCCTTGCGCCCCTTCGCGTCGTACATCAGTTGATCTGCCCGATGGATCAGTTCAGCGGCAAGCTTGCGCGCCACCCCGCGGCGCTCGGCGACGGGGCCCAGGTGGAGGCATACGACGCCAACGTCCACGCAGACCGGCCGCGTCGCGAGCCGCCGATCGTCGCGGCCCCAGTCGTGCGCTTCGACGGCGTGCTTGAACCGATCGGCGATCTCCACGGCTTCCGGGCACCCGGGCAGATCCGGAATCAGGAAGCAGAACTCGTCGCCGCCGAACCGCGCGTGCAGGTCGCGGGTGTCGCCACCACGCTCCAATGCGAGAAAGTCTTCCGATCGGATTTGGTCTGCGAGGATTCGCGCGACCCGCTCGATGATCTTGTCGCCGACGGCGTGGCCCAGCGTGTCGTTGTACCACTTGAAGCTGTTGATATCGACGACGCCGATGCCGCACCACCGGACCCGCTGCTCGACTGAAAGGAAGTATTCCAGCCGTTCCATGAACCAGTCGAAGTTGAGCAGCTTCGTTTTGGGATCGCGGTGCGACTTCTCGGTCAGTCCCGCGACGACTTCCTCGAAGTAGCGCGCGATGTTGCTGACTGTGACGTCCTTCTCCGTCAGTTGCCCCTGAAGGCGCGAGAGCTTCTCCGCGAACCCTTCCGAGAGCGCCCGAATGGCGTCGTGCTTGGACTCCTCGACAAGCTGCCGCTGGCCAGCAAGCACGCGTTCGATCGCGACGACGAGCCGTGCCTCTTGCTCCTCGCTCAGGGGGAGCTCGTCCCGGATCCACTCGCGCAGATCCGAAGCCGTGCGCGGCGTGTCGGCGACCGGGCGGCCTTGACGGTTATTGTCCGGGAACGACTGAGACATGACCATTCGTTGTCTGCTGCGCAAACACTCAATCAAGTCACGTGCCGCCAAGCCCATCGAGCAAGACACCTAGCTCGACAGTAAAAAACCAGCAAAAACCCCCCGGGCGCGCTCGACGTGTGTTCCTGGGAGAGTTGAGGAACGGCGAGAGCCCGGGGGGGTAGGGAACTTTCTACAGCTTTTGGAACGTCGGCGTCTGACTGCCAACGGCGATCTCCACACTTTCAGACGACGCGATTCTGACGGCGTGTGTACTCACCGAGTACGTCGGCCTTCGGGCGAATCAATCAATAGCCACCGGCCAATCGTGTCAGAAACATCGCGAAGCCACTTCGACACGAGCGTTCGGATCGCATGCGGGCGCCGCCGGTCCACTCCCTCGCGACTTGTGGTAGGCTGTCTCCGTTCAGACATATCCATAATGGATATATCCATCCGGAGGCACAGTGCCGGCACCCCGACGCGCGACTGACACCACAACAAGCCGACCGGTGAAGCCCGCCGTCTTCCACATCCTGCTCGCGCTCGCCGCGCGCGACAACTACGGCTACGCCCTCATGCAGGCCGTGCGGGAGGCGTCTGCTGGGCACGTCCTGCTCAGTCCGGGGTCGTTCTACCGGCACCTCGCGAAGCTGATGGACGACGGCCTCGTGGTGGAAGCTGCGCCCCGGCGCGCGGGCGATGATCCGCGCCGCGGCACGTACTACCGCCTCACGGCTCGAGGGCACAGCGTGCTGGCCGACGAACGGAAACGGCTCGCCGCGCTCGTGGCGGCCATCGACCTCCTGGGCGTCGTGCCGAGAAGAGGTCACGCGTGAACGGGACCGATATTCCCCGGACGATCGCCGATCGAATTTACGCGCTGCTCCTGCTGGCGTATCCGGCGGAGTTCCGCGATCGTTTCGGGGCGGGGATGCGGTACGCGTTCAGCCGCGATCGGGAGACAGCCATGGCGGCTGGTCCTCAAGCGCACCTGCGCTTCTGGTTCACAACGATCATCGATACCATCCGCTCCGGTCTGGCGGAACGATCTGAACGGCGGCCGCACAGGCTGCGGGAAAGGACACCCATGAAATCCTGGATGGTTGTGGACTGGCGCGACGGGTGGCGCTCGCTCCGCGCAGCCCCCGCCGTGACCGCCGTGGCCGTCCTGTCGCTGGCCCTGGGCATCGGCGCCAACACCGCGCTGTTCTCAATTTTCAACAGCCTCAACCTCAAGGCCCTGCCGGTGTCCGAAGCGGACCGGCTCGTCCTGCTGGCCGACGACTCCTGGACCAACCCGATCTGGGAAGAGATCCGCTCTCGGGAGGAGCAGATCGCGGGCGGCGCCTTTGCGTGGTCGAACGAACGGTTCAACCTCTCTCCGGCCGGCGAAACGGATCCCGTGG
>JBBQEJ010000333.1:0-2871 GCA_038320555.1 Vicinamibacterales bacterium
CGGCACTGTCGCCGTCAGGAAATTGATGACGGCTGTATCGCGGACGTTACTCGTGGACAGGTATTGCCGCGGCACCGGGTTTGCCTCGAAGTCGGTCGTCAAATCGTAGCCCCGGCTTGCCACATAAGCGCCCTCGAACACCCACTTGCCGGGCAGTTCCCGCTGAAGGCTGAGAGACCAGCGCATGGACTGGCCGTTCTGGTAATCGAGCGCATCGTTGAAGCGCCCGATCGTGCGTCCGAGGAACGTGTTCGCGCCGTTGCTGCTTCCCGGTGGATTCGCCACGCCGTCCGGGAATGGATTGGCGAGCGTCGCGCGGATTGTGACTCCGTTGTCGAGCGATGGCACGATGCTCGTGGGCTGCGAGAATCCGGGCTGATAGATGCCGCTGATGTCAAACAACGCTGGGACCGCGTAGATCGCCCATCCTCCACGCAACACCGTCTTCGAGTTCAATTGATATGCGAAGCCGACGCGCGGTTGGAAGTTGTTCAAATCCGGGTTATAGGTTCCCCGATGGTTCGAGTCCGCGAACTGCAGCCCGCCCTTGACTCGGAACGCGCTTGCCGGAATCTCTGCGATCGGATTCGGCGCATAGGCCGCTTGAGCAGCGGCCGTGATTCTCAGGTCCGCATTTGGGTCGAAGCCGCGCACGTTGCGGTTCTCGCGCTCTGTTGGCGCACCTTCGTACTCCCACCGGAGGCCCAGGTTGACGCTGAGTTTGTTGCTGACCTTCCAGTCATCCTGTAAGAAGACGCCGCCGTACAGGACCTGATTGAAACGGGTGGCGCTGCGGTCGATGGACCCGCCGCTTGGATAACCCAGCATGAGCGCCGCGAGGTCCTGTCCGATGGCCGCCTGGGGAGAGTTGTCGAGTTGCCGCGTCAAAACCGCGCCACGGCCCAAGTTGTATTGTCCGGCGGAATGCACGCTCGGGAAACTCTCCTCCCGGTACACCCGCAAGTCCGTGCCGGATCGAAAGGAGTGGTTGCCGCGCATCAGCGTCCAGGTCGGCTGAAGCGAATAAATGATCTCGTTGGTGCCACCGGCGAACGAATCGCCGAGATCCGCGAACGAGTTGTCGTCGAAGTTGATACTGGGGAAATACTTGTTATCTCCGAAGTATTGCGTCGCCGCCGGCGGGAATCCGAGACTCGCCGGATCGAAGATCCCCTGGTGCTGCCGGATGCTCGGTTCCTGAAAGCGCGACCAGCTCGCCCTTACATTTAGCAGCGACGAGTTCGACATCGTCCAGACGTGATCGAGGTTTACCGCATCGTTGATGCGGTACAGGAAGTTGCCAGTCGGCTTGATGCCATTGACGTCGCCGGTCCAGTTGCCGCGATGCTCCACGCGGTTGTTGCGCGAGTAGCGGACGAAGAACCGCTGTCTGTCGGTCAGGACATGGTCGACGCGGTAGTTCATCGAATAGAAATCGTCACCGCGCGGATTGCCGGTGATGAAGTTGTTCAGCCCTGTCGCTGTGCCCGCCTGATTCGGCAGCGGATAATACTTGAGGATTTCCCTTGCGATTGGGCTGATGAGGTTGATCGGAATGATGTTTCCCTGGAATGGCTGCCGCTCGACGCGACCGTCGGCGCGACGGACTGCCGTCAAAGGATTATAAATAACGATCCCCTGCGAGAGCAGCGCCGAGAAGTCACCGTTGCGCTCCGCTTCGGTCGGCACCGTGAATTGGCCCGGCTCGGGGAACGTGTCGTACAGCCACTCGAACGCGCTGAAGAAGAACGTCCGGTTCCGGCCGTCGTACAGCTTGCCAAGCCAGGCCGGCCCGCCGACCGTAAATCCGTAGCGCTTGTAGCCGAGCGAATCCTTCGGCCTGCCCGCGCGTTGCAGGAAGAAGTCATTAGCAGACAGCGACTCATCGCGGTAGTGGTAGTAGGTTTCACCTTTGATTCTGTTTGTGCCGCTCTTCAGCGTAACGTTGACCGTGGCGCCCGCTGTGTGACCCTGCTGCGCGTCATACGTCGCGGTCTCAACCTTGAATTCCTGAACTGCGCCGGCGGGCGGCACAAAGGCAACGCGCCGGCCGTTCGCCATGTTCGGCGATCCGTCGAGCGTGAACTCGTTGCGACCGGGGCCGCCGTCGGCCGTGAAGTCCGACGTGCCGCCATTGTCGAATGGCCGCGAGAACTTGAGGTCGCCATGATAGGCCACCCCCGGCGCAAGGCGCGCGAGCACAAAGGGGTTGCCATCGGACAGTGGCATCAGAGCAATGCGCTTTTCGTCGATGACCTGCCCCGCCGACGCCGACCGTGTTTCGAGCAGCGGCGTCTCGGCCGAAACCGTGATCGTTTCTTCGACACGGCCAACATCCATCTTGAAGTCGAGTGCGAGTCGGTCTCCAAGACGGACTTCGATGTTGTCGCGGACGGCTCTCTTGAAGCCTTGGAGCTCGGCGACCACCATGTAGGGGCCTGGCGCCAAGTACAGTGCGGAGTATCCGCCGGTTTCGTTGGTCACCGTCGTACTGGCAACCTTGGTGTCCTTGTTGGTGACGGTCACGGTCACGCCCGGCAGCACCCCGCCGGACTCGTCTGTGATCCGTCCGGTGACTGCGCCCCGGAAGTCCTGGGCGCTCGCAGCCGCGACCATCGCGGCCAACACCACGATAGCGAGCAAGCAGACACGCTTCATTACCCTCTCCCTTCGTCCCCCATGGTCGAATTATCGGAACCGGCGCCATCCTACACCAATCCCGGGGTGACAAGAAACCACACTTTAACGTTAAAGTAAACGTAAACTTGCGAAAGTTCTTTTGACTCGCGCGGCGAACTGTGAAATAGTCGCTTCGCGAAGGCAGGGGATGAAAACGCGCACCGTGCTCGCAGTCGATCTGAAGGACGACGC
>JBBQEJ010000334.1:0-2762 GCA_038320555.1 Vicinamibacterales bacterium
CGCCAACCTCCGAGTTGGAGTCGTTTGCCGGGTTTTTACACCATTTCTGCAGGACGTCCCCAGCCGTCGTTGGATGTCGCGTCGCGCATCGTCGCCGCCGCCAGGGCGGACGCAAACGCCACGGCACCGGGGGCCGAAGGCGGCTGTGCCAGCACACCGCAGCTGTCACACCGGAGCCACAGGTGATGGCGTCCTTGCGAGGCACGGACCGGTGGGCTAAGGCCATAGGCGGAATCGGTTTCGCGCTCGCTGTCGCATTGATTTACCGCTGGCTGTTCTAAAACTGGAACCTGATCCCATTCCTGTCGCGGCCCATGAAACCACTGCACCGCCGTCGATCAGTTCGTTGCCGATGCCCTGGTGATTGCGCGCGTACTGTCCCGTTGATCCTAGTTCAGATGTAATGTCTTGTGCATGGGGGCAGCAATGAACAGAACAGGGATGAGTACCGCGTTCATCCTCATGGTGGTTCTCGGGTGTCCCAGCCTCGCGTGGGCACAGGCCGGCCAGGCCCTGCCGGTTCCGGGAGTCGATGCGGCGCGGGACGTGCCGGGCGCCAAGGAGATGCCGGACCCGAAGACCGAGTACAAAGTGCTGTTCGATGTCGCCGCGGCGGCACCCAAGGCCACCGACGTCAACCCCATGCTGGAGACGGCCGCGCGCTATCTGAACACGCTGGCGAAGACCGGCGTGCCGGCCGACCATCGGAAGATCGCCGTGATCTTTCATCAGGGCGCGACCGACATCATCATGAACAGCGACGCCTTCAAGGCGCGGTACAACGGCCAGGACAACCCCAACATCGCCCTCATCCAGGCGCTCAAGAAGGCCGGCGTCGAACTCCACGTGTGCGGACAAGCGGTGCTGGCGCGGAAGATCGATCCGAAGACGATCATGCCGGAGATACAGGGTTAGCCCGCGCTGGTTGGAGAGCAGGGTGAATGTAATCGGTAATGAATCGATATTCGCGTGACGATGTCGCGCGGGCTGTGGCAGGAAGATGAATGAAGCTTGTTGGGAAACGCGAGCAGGACGTAGGCCTGCGCGTTGGTCGGATCGGGTCGCAGTACGGTCATCCGATTTGAAGCGATGGGGGTGCCATGACGACGCGGCGAACCTTGGTTATCTCCTCAAAGTTGACCGCTGGCGGTGCCGTCCTCCTCGCCCTGACCCAGGTCGCGATGGCTTGGGCGGTTTTTGGCCAGCAGGCCAAGCGATCTTCTGGAAGCGACGCGCCTGGAATCCGGCGGACGGCGCCGGCCGATGCCGCAGCCGTTGCGGCGCGACAGCGCTTCCTCGAGATGTTCGCTCGGGCATACTTTCCGGGACGAACCGGCCAACTCCTGATCGTGCCACGTGAAGGCGACTTCATCACGCGGTCTGACCCGGACGTGACGTACATGCACGGTTCGCCGTGGGCGTATGACGTCTCGATTCCGCTGATGTTTGCGGGCCCTGCGGTGAGAACGGGAGTGTACTCGATGCCGGCCGCGCAGCAGGACGTGGCGCCAACGCTTGCGGCTGCGCTTGGCGTGCAGATGCCCCCGACCGCGACAGGCCGTGTATTGCCGATTTTGCGGACAGGTTTTGCCCGACCGCGAGCGGTCATGCTGCTCGTCCTGGATGGCATGCGCCGGGATTACTTCGATCGCTACGCCGGGTCCATGCCGACGCTCGGCGCCCTGCGCCAGCGCGGCGCCTGGTTCACTCAGGCGCGGGTCAACTGTCTCCCGACGATCACTGCTGTTGGGCACTCGACCATCTCGACGGGAACCGATCCCCGCGTGCACGGAATCACAGGCGTCAGCGTGTACGACCGCATGCACCGCCGGCGCCACAACCTATTCGATGGAGGGACGCCGCAAGATCTAATGGCATTGACGCTGGCAGACGTCTGGCAGTTCGCGACGGCTGGCCGGGCGATCATATTGGCGCAAGGTAGCATCGACCGGGCGGCGACGCCGCTCGCGGGGCATGGAGCGTGTCAGTTAAATGGAGCGCCAGTCGTGCTCGCAAGCTACGATCAGCAGACGGGCAATTGGAACACGAACCCCGACTGTTTCCGGCTGCCTGCATATCTGAAGGATCGAAACGCGAGAACACTGTGGCCGGCTAGCGGGGAGTGGATGCGTCACAGAATCGACTCGACGGCCGCAGTGCGCTATTCGGCTCTGTTTCCAGCGTTCGAAGCCGATGCGATGATCGCGATGATCGAGCACGAGCCCGTGGGCAAAGATAACGTTGCGGATCTTATTCTGCTGAACTACAAAGGCGCGGATTTCGTGGGCCACAAGTACGGTCCGGATTCGAACGAGCTCCGCGTCACGCTCGGCGAGATGGACCGTCACTTGGCGCGGATGCTGAGTGCGCTAGAGGCAAAGGTTGGGGGGAATTATCTCCTCGCGGTGACCGCGGATCATGGCATGCCGTCGGAACCATTGTCGCCGGACCGCCGGCACTTTGCGCCGGCGATTATAGACTTGTTGCACGAGAAGTTTGATCCAGAGGCGAAGCAGTTGATTACGTTCTTCGAACCGGAAAACGGCCAGATCTTCGTTGATGAGGACCGTCTGTCGTATCTTGGTCTGACATTACGCGACCTGGCTCAGTTCCTCGAATCACAGCCGTTCCTTTTCGCGGTGTTCACGAACGACGACGTGGGCCGTGCGGCTAACGTGGCGAAGCCTGTGACGCCGGGACGCAGGCACTCGAAGTACAAATAGAGTCGGCCTAACAAACACGTTGCAGCCGAGCCGCACTCC
>JBBQEJ010000335.1:0-2751 GCA_038320555.1 Vicinamibacterales bacterium
CTACAACGCCCACTGGCTGCTCGAGCGCCACGGCTACCGCACGCCGACCGAAGCACGAGCACACCTCACCGCGCTCGCTCAGGCGGCAATGACATGATCACGTTGTTCACCCACGTGTCCGGTGAACCGGGGCCGGGGCACAACAACCGAACCGGGAGGGCCGGCAATGAACCTCCTCGGATGGATCATGAAGTTCCGACAGAAGCAGGACGCTGCGGCGGTGACCCGCGCTGCCGCGACGGCGGCCCAGACTCTGCGGAACGGAAGGTCACTTCGGGGACATCGAGGCTGGAGCGGCTGACGCCATGTCAGCCCGGGTTGCTGGCCAAAAACCCGCTGAAGCGGACCGGCTCGGCAACGACGACTAGCTGCCTGAGGCGTGCGGGCTTCAGGCAGCTGGCAGTCGTGCGTAGATCTCACGCGGGGGTGGGGGGTAGGCCGGGACGGGTCGCTGTGGCTGTCTCGAAGCGGCTACTTTCGGTGAGTCGTAGGAGAAGCCGAGGATCTGGACGTTTTTGGTCTGCAACGGCCAATATTCGCGCATCTGCTCGAACGTGATCCTCCCGACCAGTAACGCGTCGGCTGCGTCGCGCTGCTCCCGAATGGCATCGACGATGTCGGACTGATCCGCCTCCGCATTGTCGCTGGACGGGGCGAACCACCCGTCCGCGGCGTCGATCACACCATCAAGCGTGATGTTCTCGGTCACCACCAGATCCCGCTTACTCATCTGGGTCGCGATGTCGCTTGCGGACGTACGTGAAGTGGGCCGCGGCAGGTGAGCTCGTGAGCTCAACGCACTCGAAGCTAGGCGGGCCGCCGTCGAGGTTGTCGAAAAGCCGCTCACCTGCCGCGAGCAGAACGGGAGCGACGTGGATCTTCATCTCGTCGATCAAGCCTGCTCGTAGATACTGCTGAGCTGTGTTCGCTCCGCCGGCGACCAGAACGTCGCGTCCGGATGCGGCTCTCATTGCCTGCTCGAGGGCCGATTCGATGCCGTCCGTGACGAAGTGGAAGATGGTGCCGCCCTGCATCTCGACCGGTTCGCGCGCGTGATGCGTCAAGACGAATACCGGCGTGTGGTACGGCGGATCCTCGCCCCACCAACCGTTCCAGCTCTCGTCCCATGACCCACGGCCCGGTCCGAACATGTTGCGTCCCATGATCGTCGCCCCGATCTCTGAGGTCCAGGCCCCGCCCTCAGCATCATCGACACCGGTGTCACCGCCCTCCTCCCCGGTCATCGCGCGAAAGGTGCGCGTCGGGAAGAACCATTCGTGGATTGCCAGGCCTCCGCGGCCGAGAGGGTTGTCGGCGTTCTGATCGGGGCCGGCGACGTAGCCGTCCAACGACATCGAGATTCGGAACTTCAGCTTTGCCATCGTTGCACTCCTTCTAGGCCAGGACGGCCGGCTCCCGGGCCGTCTCTGTGCTCGAGTCATCGCCAGAAGCGCCGGCGGGCCGGTACGTGAGGGAGATGACGGCGTCCGCCTGGGCGTAATCGGCCTCGTTCGCTGCGACCATCTCGTCGTCCGCGATGACCCAGTTCTCCGGCGCTTCCATCACACCGTCGAGCGTGACGTACAGCCGCGCGTTAATGCTTCTCATATGGACCTCTTTCGTTCGCGTTGGCATGGATCAATCGGGTCTCACGCGCTGGACGCCGGCCGAGGTCTGAGACCGGAGAAACTTCGCCCATCGTTGATTGAGGCGTCACGAACTGCGTCGAGCATACAAGCAGTCGCAACGAGACTGTGTTCGACTTTGCACAGGGGTCAGGCGCTCGTTTCGTCGAGCAGCTCCAACAGCTCGTGAGCCGCGAGCTCGACATCCTTGTGTCGCCACTCGGCGGCCCGGTACTGGCAAGCGATCAAGCCACTGCGATGGACTCGCCGGAAGTCGCCGTAGACGAAGGCGTACCTGGCCTTCGTCTCATCGGAAGCGTCGTCGGTGAGACCGAGATGCCACTCCGCATACGCGTCCCACGAATGCGACTTGAGGAAGGCGTTCTCGTCGGCGGCGCTGGGCTGGACTTCTCCCCAGTCACTTTGCAGAACGTACTGACGAGCCTTGATGAGCCGCCGCGCTTTGTGCACGGCGCGATCGTTGAGCGAGTACGAGGCGATGGCCGCATTGTCGCTCAATCATGAGTACGTGCCAAGTGATCCGCCGATCCGCGACTGAAAGGAGATCTCGATGAGCCTTCCGAAGATCGCCACGAGACGTATGGCTCGCTGCCCACAAGGAACTGCTAGACGAAGAAAAGGACTGACCAGGCAGCGCGATTCACTCAACACCGAGCGGCGCAACCTTTCGATGGTCGAGGTCGAGAAGGACTATGTCTTCGATGGCCCGAACGGCTAGGCCCGAGTACCGGAGTCCGTTAAAGGGCTTCTCCAATCCGCCGCAGCATCGCCTCGTCGGCTGTCACCGCGGACGGTAAACGTGGATTGCGATGCCCGTCGGGTACGTCGTCGCCTCGACGAGCTCGAGTTGCAGGGGAGTGGGAAGACCTTTGAAGAGCGCCAACCCGGCGCCGAGTGCGGCCGGCTGGATCATGAGCCGGTATTCATCAACGAGCCCCAGTCGTGAAAGCGCCTGGTCGAAGGTGGCGCCCCCGTACGCGATCAGGTCGCCCCCCGGTTCGCGCTTAAGCCGATCGATCTCTTCACCGAGGTCGGCACGCGCGATGCTGGTCTCGGGCCAGTCGGCATGGCGCAAGGTCTTCGAGAAGACGACCTTGGGAATCTC
>JBBQEJ010000336.1:0-2553 GCA_038320555.1 Vicinamibacterales bacterium
CACCGCGCCGGAGATCCCCACGGCGATGTACAGCTCCGGACTCACGAGCCGACCTGTCTGTCCAATCTGATCGCTGTGCGGCCGCCAGCCGTCGTCGGTCACCGCGCGGGTTGCGCCGACCGCTGCGTTTCCGAAAGCCGCCGCGAGATCTTCGACGAGCTTGAAGTTCTCGGCCGATTTCAGGCCACGACCACCCGCGATGACGACTGGAGCTTCGGCAAGATCGAGCTTGCCGCCGCTTCCCTTGCGCGTCTCGATCACTTTCACGCGTGCCGACGCTGGATCGATGGCCGGCTGTGCGTTCTCGACCTTTCCTGCCTTTACGTTCTGCGCGGGGCTGATGACGTTGGGGCGCATTGCGATCACGGCCGGCGTGGCGGAAATCGCGAGCGTTGCGATCACTTTGCCGATGTTCATCGGATGTCGAACCACTACCGTGTCGCCTTCGACCTCGAACGACAAGACATCGGTCACGACGCTCACGCCGAGCCGAGCAGCGACGCGGGGCGCCAGATCGCGTCCCTGCGCCGAGGTGCTGAAGATCGCCCCGCGATACCCGCCCGACTTGATCCTCTCGGCAGCGGTCGCCGTCGCGACTTCAGGATTGTAGTTGGCGAGGGCTGCGTGCTCGACGACGACGACAACATCGGCACCATGCTGGCCGAGCTGATTTGCTTTCCCGGAGATTCCGGGCGGACCGAGGAGGAGGGCGTGGACCTCTCCAGCACCGGTCTTGTCGGCCAGCATGCGCGCGGCGGTGACTGCCTCGAGGCCGACCTTTCGAACATCGGGGCCGCGCGTCTCGACGAATGCGAAGATGTTCGACATCAGAGAACCTTGGCCTCGGTCTGAAGCAGCTGCACCAGCTCGGGCACCGCGGCGGCGCCTTCACCAACGATGCGCCCCGCCTTTCTCTCCGCCGGCAGCTCGAGCTTGCGCACGGTGATCTGTGGCGCCGGAATCTGGGCCAGCTTCACCTCGAGCGGCTTCTTCTTCGCCGCCATGATTCCCTTGAGAGACGGATACCGCGCGGCATTGAGTCCTTCGTCGACAGTCAGCACCGCCGGCAGCGGGAATTCGACGATCTCCTGCGCGCCCTCGAGCTCGCGCTTGGCGGTTCCCTTCCCGTTCGCGATCTCCAGTGAAGAGATCGCCGTGACGCAGGGAAGTCCAAGTATCTCTGCCGCCATCGGACCGACGACGCCGTTCGACGAGTCGGGTGACATCTTCCCGAAGAATATCAAATCGTAGGCTCCGGTCTTGAGCTCTTCGGAGAGCGCCTTCGCGATCGCGAGTCCATCGAACGGCACCTTGTCGGCCTTCAGGTGGATTCCGCGGTCGGCGCCCATGCTCAGCGCCTTGCGGATGGTTTCCTGTACAACGTCAGGACCGAGCGAGACCACCGTAACCTCGCTGCCGGCGTTCTTTTCCTTCAGCTGCAGCGCGGCTTCGACGGCCCAGGCGTCGAAATCGTTGATGTCGAATTTGAGTCCCGCTTCATCGAGTGAGAGGTTGTCCGCGCCGATCCTGAAGCGGACATCCATGTCGGGAACGCGTTTGACGCACACGGCAATCTTCACCGCGATGAGCTCCATGAGAATGATTTCATGTAAAGATACCAGCGGGCTGATGGGCCTGCGCCGTTCGGCGCGCGATTACCACGATCAGTGCTGACGCGATGAGCACCGTCAGCGCACCTGCTCCGCCCGCCTGCCATACCGGCCCGTATGCGGCTTCGCGCAGGCCGAGCAGCGCTTGAAAGAAAAGCGCGGCGACTATCCAGGACCACGCGGACCGTGTGCCCCCGAGGACAACAGCGATCGACACGATTATCGCGCCGATGACGACCAGGGCGACGCTCACTGGATCGATGTCGTTGACTGTACCAGATGCCCATGCTACCGCGGCCAGGAGCGCGAGGACGGCCCCCGCAACGAAAGCTCTCAAGCTCCAGCGTGGGGTGAGTGCCGCCACAACGAGTATCGGGATCCCGACCATGGCCACGCCAAACAGCGCATTCGCGGGAATGTCCGTGATTCCCGCGAACACCGGCGCCACGGAGTTGAGTACCGTCGTCGGCGTGCGCGGCATGATTCCGCGTGGGACGACGAGGTCAGTCAGATGCGACATCGCGTATATGATGCCGCCGAGTCCGAGTCCGGCGATCAGCATGTCGTTGCTGGTCGATCGCGACGGCTCGCCCGCCAGCATCGGGATTCCAACACGGCGTCTCATCGCGCCGAGTGCCAGCCACAAGCCGAGAACGACCAGCGCGAGCGGAATCGCCATCAGGAATCCGAGCGCCGTACTACCGATGAAGCTACCCCACGGCTGCGTGGTGCTGTACGAGAAAAACTGCGACGGCAGATTGTTGACGCTGGTCAGCACCCATAGCACGGCAAGCGCAGCCAACAAGATGAACGTGGCGCGACGATCGAGCGTCCCGTCGTCGAGCACAATCCGGCGCCGGCGTTTGACGACGATCGCGCCCGTCACGATCAGCGCCAGCACCAGTAAAATGCTGATACCCGCGACCGCTATCCGATTGGTTTG
>JBBQEJ010000337.1:0-2451 GCA_038320555.1 Vicinamibacterales bacterium
TTCGTCGGGTGGCATCACCAGCCAGGCGGCGCTCGGCATCCTCGAAAACTTCAACCTCGCGCAATACGCTCCGACCGCGCTCGACCGCAACGGCGGCAAGCCCACGGTGCTCGGCGTGCATCTGGTTGCCGAAGCCGAGCGCCTCGCCTATGCCGACCGCGACAAGTACATCGCCGACACCGACTTCGTGCCGTTGCCCGGCGGTTCGGCCAACACGCTGCTCAACAAGCCGTATCTGAAATCGCGCTCTGCGTTGATCAGTCTCACGCGCAGCATCGGCACCGCACCGGCGGGCGACCTGGGTCCGACCTCGTTCGGTATCTCCGCGGTCGACGAGCACGGCACCACGCATCTGGTGATCGTCGATCGCTACAACAACGTGGTTTCGATGACGACCACCGTCGAGAGCGGATTCGGGTCGTATCACTTCGCGCGCGGCTTCATCCTCAACAACCAGTTGACCGACTTCTCGGCGACGCCGACCGATGCGAGCGGCGCTCCGATCGCCAACCGCGTCGCGGCCAACAAACGCCCGCGCAGCTCGATGGCGCCCACGCTGGTGTTCAACACCGCCTCGAACGGAACCCGCGGCGACTTCGCGAGTGCAACCGGATCGCCCGGCGGCAGCGCGATCATCTGGTACGTGACCAAGACGCTGGTGGGCGCGCTCGATTGGAGTTTGAATCCACAACAGGCCGTGTCGATGGTGGACTTCGGAGCAGCCAACACGCCGACCACCAACGTCGGCGGCGAGCATCCGAACATCGATGCGAGCAGCAATGGCGCGAACGATCCGCTGGTGATCGGATTGCGTGCGCTGGGCCATACCGTTTCGGTCGCGCCGCAGTCGAGCGGGCTCGCGATCCTGCGGAGAACGACGGTGGGCAATCAGCCTGCGTGGATAGGCGGGGCGGACCCGAGACGCGAAGGCGTCGTCATCGGAGACGTAATCAGCGGACCCTGAGCCCTGCGCCCGGGATTGGCGCCTCCGTCAGGTCCCGGGCGGCGATTGCCGTCGTCTTCTTCTTGCACAAGCCGAGCGGAACTACTCGGCGCGCGGTCGTCGCCGACGATCGCCCTGCCGCCATAGCGCGCGCTCCAGTCTCGCCGGAAGCGAAGGTCAGCACGGCTTGTGTCAGCGGCAGAGCTTTGCCGCCGATCACCGACTTTCGATCGAATCCCGTGCGGCCGGACTCGTCGCCGCACGCCCGCACTCGCACCCCCATCTCGCCAACTCGTCGCTCGGTGCTGGTGACGCGTCGATCGCCTGCCTAGAGTTCGCTCACTCACAACTCGTTCGGAGTCAATCGCGAACGCGACTGTGCGCCGATGACCGGCGAGTGCAAACAGGAGAGCGAGCATGAAACGGGACTGCCGCAAGAGCACGATGCTTTCAGCGCTTGTGCTGTTTGTCGTGATCACGGTTTCCGCGTGCAGCGGTGGCCACGACGACGGCTCGCCGCCTCTTGCCGTTACCGTCGACGCCGACGGCTGCTCCACGAACCCGGGTGTTGCTACCGACACCGCAGTCTGTCGAGGAAAGACGAACTTCCACGACCGCGCGCTGGCCGGGCTGGGAGGCAATGGCCGGGCGTGTTCCGACTGCCACATGGACTCCGAGAACTTTCAGCTGACGCCGGCGGCCGCGCAGGCGAGGCTCGCGCAGATGACCAGGACGGGCGTCGACGATCCGCTGTTTCGCGCCATCGACGCCAACGACTTCCGCATCAACGGCGCGGCCGCGCACGACTTCACCAACCTGACGCAGAACGGTCTGGTTCGCGTCACGATCCCGCTGCCCGCGAACGTCAAGCTTCTCGACTGCGGCTCGACGGTCCCGTGTCCGGCATCAGCGCGACCGACCAGTGAAACGGTCGCCGACGTCTGGCGCTCCGTCCCCTCGATTTTCGACGCCAACATCACCGGCCCCGACGGCGCCGATCCTGCTTGGGCCCGCGGGCCGAATCAGAAGGGCGGGTACCAGCTCGACGGCCGGATCGACACGCTTCAGAACCAGGCGTTGAGCGCGCTTCGCAATCATGCCGGGACCACGTTCGACCCGGTGCTGCGCTTCGTGGACGACCTCGCTGCCTTTCAGAGTACGCAGTTCTCCTCCTCGCGCGTTAGGGCCTTGTCCGACGCCATCGCCAAGGGCGCAACCTCGCTGCCAGATCCCGACCCCGTCCTCGACGCCTTGGAGACGGCGGGCAAGGCTGTCTTCAACCGAGCCTGCGGTCAGTGCCACGGCAACATGGGCGGCCATCCGAGCGGCAGTACCCCGATCCTGCAGGGTGTGCAGGGCACGCCGATCGCGCTCGTGCGTTATCACGACATCGCGACGGCTTGTCCGAGGCCGGTCGACAATGTCACGCCAGCGCGCTTCTCGTTCGCGGCATGCAGCGCGAGCCAGATGAAGAACGTGCGCACCTACGAGATCACCAACAGCGGCGT
>JBBQEJ010000338.1:0-2010 GCA_038320555.1 Vicinamibacterales bacterium
GAGCAGAACGCCTATTACTACGTCGCCTGGACCCTGATCTTCTCGCTACGGCTCGTTGCGGTGAACATCGGCAGCGTGCTTACGGTCGAGGGCGCGACGTCGAAGGGAGCGTTCCAGCGTCTCCTGCGGCCGTTGCGAACGCTTGCGATCGCGCTCGTCGTGCCGATGGTCATCGGCGTTTTGGTCACCGCGGAACTTGTCCTGTCCGTGTTCGGCGGCAGCTACGGCGCCGAGTCCGCGGGACTGCTTCGCATCTTCGCGCTCGGCCTCGCCCCGTTCACGGCCGTGACGCTGTTCGTCGCGGCCGAACGTGTCCACCAGCGGTCGCGAACCGCACTTGCGATCGTGTCCGTCGCGACCGGTCTGACGATTTCGCTTGACATCGCGCTGCTTCCCTCCATGGGGATCATCGGCGCGGGGATCGGCTGGACGATCGCGCAAACGGCCTCTCTCGCGGTGGCAGCCCTCGTCGTCTGGCGCAGACGCGGGACGCACGAGACAGCGGTCGCGGAGCGTTTAACAGCCCGGCCGGGCGATCGCCTCACCGAAGGCGGCGGTGTCGCGCGCGAAACCTGAGCCAGCCGGCCAGCTCGTCCAAGCCGGATTGGCTGGCGGCTTCCGCCAGCGCGCGCCGGTCCGGGCCGCCAGCGTGTTCGCCCGGGCCTCCGCCGTCGAGTGCCGCAAGGTAACTGCAACAATGCCTCCTTGTGAGGAGGGCACCCGGCAGCCTGAACGGCAAGTCGAAACAAGCCAGCCATGGCAGCAGAAAACCGGAACCCAGGATATCGAGACGTGGATCGCCTCAGGAAACGACCGCGACCTCTCCCGGTCATTCGCTCGGGAATCAGCGCCGAGCGTTTGCCGCCTGTGGCCCATCTGTGACGAACCTTCACCCGCTGAAGAAACCTTCCCACCGGAGGACTGGCCCATGCCAGGCCATCAGAACGTGGCTGGTCCCTTTGGCGGCCTTGGAACGTCGCGATCACCTGCTTGCCGTCTTTCACGGTCTCCGTATGAGCTTGCTTGGACGTGTAGTCGCCGCGATTGAGCTTTACGAGGGAGTCCTCGAGAATCGGATACAGGTTTCCGGCGAATGGTGGCGAGTCTCGCTTCAGGATGTACTTTCCCTGCTCGGCCATGACCGCGCCAACCGCGAAGTTCTTCTTCACGTCGGAATCGTTGAGCACGAATACGCGCGACGAGGGTAGCCACCCGTGCTCAGGTTCATCACCTTCTGAGCAGCGGCAGAAACGGTCTCAAGAATGAAGCTCGCGGCCGCGGCCTGGTTCTTACTGAAGCGGTTGATGCCGTCTCCCTCGAAGCCGTTTACGCGCCCGCTGGTGCCCGCCGTCAGTTCGGGCACGATCGCTGCCCCGACGTTGGCGGCATCGATCGTCGCCTTGAACCTCGGGTCGCGGCTGACAGCATGCGACCACAACTCTGCGCGGAAGGTCTCGACGTGTTCGACACGCTCGATCGAGCATTCAAGGCGCAGTTCTTCGACCCAACCGGGCTGTTCCTTCCAGCTCGTACGACACTTCGCTGCTATTCAACAGCGAAGCTCACCTCCGGGGACCGGTATCCGTGCGGCTTTGATATCCTTGCCCCGGGTGGATTTAATCCCACATCGATCGTCACGATCATGCTCAACTCGACCAAGAGCCGTCTGCTGGCGGCGGACTACAAGGACGTGGCGTCGGCCTAGCCACATCTCGACGTTTTGGGAAGTGCAAGAGGTAGGGGCGTCCTGCCCACTCGGCCCTAATCGCTGAGCACACTGTGCCCAGTTCAAGCACCGCTGGATAGGGTTGGGCTGGGCCTGCTCGTCGTTCCGACGCCCATGGTCATCGCGATCACGACGGTGGTCGTCGTCGGGTTAGGAGCTGCCTAAAGCGATTGGTCAGCGTCTTCGAGCTTGTGCTCGCTCGCCGGACACCGGGTGGACGCTGTCTGGTCAGGTTGTCCGCACGTCCTGGTGGGGTCAAGTCCCCGGACGTGGTGTAACAGGAC
>JBBQEJ010000339.1:0-1965 GCA_038320555.1 Vicinamibacterales bacterium
TCAAATCGAATCCATTGAAGTGCAAGTACTAGAGTCTCTCGCGGAGATCGCGGACTATCTCGCTGCCCGCTCGGCGAGCGTCTGACTCCCACCGCTTCGGCCGCTATCACCTGCCACGGGCGATCAGGGCCGCGGCCATTCGCGCGTCATGACCGATGTTTCGAAAGGTTGCCCAGCATACCGACCGCTGCGCGGTAGCCGGTCGCGAGGATCACATGATCGAAGTCCTCCTCGGAGCCGTTGACGAAGCGGACGCCTGCGGACGTGAATTCCGTCAGGCCGGGCCGGTCGCCGCGCTCGAGGACGACATGATGGACGCCCGCGCGCGACAGCTCACGCGAGCTGGCAAGCCCTGCCGGACCGGCGCCGATGACGATCGCCTCTTCGACTCGCGTGGAGATGCGCTCGCCAAGCGTAGACACCTGGTTAGGTTACAGCGTCTTTCAACCACTCACTCAGCCCGAGGTGTCCGGCCGACATCGTCCGCACCCGCTCGCACCTGCTCACGCGATCTCTCCACGCGAGTCGAAGGACGCGGTGTTGATCCTCTTCTACTGACATTCGATAGGTCGCGGCGCTACCTTCGTATCGAGCTTCTATAGGAGGGTGCGTGGCCGAACGTAAAACCGGACTGCTGCAGGGCACACTGGACCTGCTCATTTACGCACGCTGTCGCTTGGGGCGAATCATGGGCTCGGGATCGCCCGGCGCGTGCAGCAGATCACTGACGGCACGTTCGACGTGAGGCCCGGGTCGCTCTTTCCAGCCCTGCACAGACTGGAGGACCAGGGATGGCTCAGCTCCGAATGGGGCGAGTCCGAGAACCGCCGCCGCGCCAAGTACTACCAGCTCACCAAAGCGGGACGTAAACATCTCGAAGCCGAGACGGCCAATTGGGACCGTGTCGCAGCTGCCATGGCCTCGGCGATAGCCGCAACCTCGTGAATCATTCAGAGCTGATGCCATGTCCCGCCTCGCAAGCTTTTCCAAGAACACCTTCCATCGGGACCGCGTCGAGCAGGACCTGGACGACGAGTTGTGCAATTACGTCGAGATGGCAGCCGACGAGAAGCGGGGCTCCGGATGGTCGAGGAGCGCAGCGCGGCGCGGCGCGCGGCCCTCATCGAGCTCGGAGGCGTCGAGCAGATCAGAGAGTCGGTCAGAGACGTCAGAGCTGGCGCGCTTGTCGATCAACTCCGGCAGGATCTGTTCTATGCGATCCGTGCGCTGGGCCGGAACCGCGGCTTCACCGCGGTTGCCGTCTCCACCCTCGCGCTTGGCATCGGCGCCAACACCGCCATCTTCAGCATCGTCGACACGGTCGTGTTCCGCCCCTTGCCGTACAAGGATCCCGCACGGCTGTTCAAGATCTGGGTGGATCGGCAGAACCCATCGACAACGTCTCTTTCGCTGATTTCACGGACATCCGGATCAGAACGCCGTCTTCGAGCAGGTGGCGGCCGATGAGGCGGCGACCATCAGTCTTTCGCTTCCCGGCGAATCCCGCCGATCAGTCGACGGCGCGCAGGTGACGGGCGCGTGGCTATCGACACTTGGTATCCAGCCGATTCTCGGTCGCGCGTTCGTGCCAGACGACCAGCGATCAGGCCACGACCATGTCGTGCTCGTCACCCATGCTTACTGGCGACGCCGCCTCGCGTCCGACCCGAACATCGTGGGGAAGACCCTCACGACCAAGGACAGCGCATTCACCGTCATCGGCGTGCTGCCGCCGAACGTCCTGCGATACGGCGGCGATTTCCTCGTGCCTCACGCAAATCGTCGAGCACGATATGTTCCTGATGGTGCGCGCGCGATCGGCTTCAGACGCAGCGCGGCTGACGACCAATCTTCGAACGCAGTTGCTCGCCGTGGATCCCAACAGGGACTGGGCGGACGTGCGCCCCATGCGCGACGTCATCAACGGATCGGAGTCGATTCGGCTGCGGCGTTTCGTCCTGATCC
>JBBQEJ010000340.1:0-1948 GCA_038320555.1 Vicinamibacterales bacterium
CCCGAATGTGCCGCCGGAATTGCGCTTCGATGTCCTGACGGAATTGAAGAATCGTGACGGGGCTTGTGCTAGTCTCCTGCATGGCGTACCTCCGTCGCCGCTGCTAACGGCGATTTGCTTTGGTCAGCAGGAGGTTACGCCCTTTTGCTTTTTCCACAAGACTCGGGACACATCCGGCACTCTTGGCACCCTTGGCACTCAATGGCAGCCCTGGCACCCATGGCACTCAATTAGATGACCTTCCGCACGCGTCTCTTCCTCTCGTCGCTCCTGACCGCAGCCGTCACGCTGTTTGTCGCCGCAGCTCTCGTGTCGTGGTCGGTCCGCCGCAGTCTCGACGACAGCATCGAGCGCGGCCTGATCAATGAGGCGCGACTGGCGGCCGAGACCCTGTCCCATCGGCAAGCCGCATCGCCTGCGGAGCTCGACGCCGAGGCCGATGCGATTGGGCGTCTGGTCTCGGCGCGCGTCACCTTCATCAGTCCGGACGGCACGGTCGTGGGGGATTCGGAGCTGACCCCCGAAGAGCTGGCCACGCTGGAGAACCATGCCGGGCGGCCGGAAATTCAACAGGCGCGCCGTGAGGGGCTCGGGATCGCGCGTCGGTACAGCGCGACGTTGAAAACCGACATGCTGTACGTCGCCGTCGAGGTCCACAACCCCGCGGCTCCAGGGCTTTCGGAGATACGGCTCGCGCTGCCCCTCACGGAAATCGGCGATCAGCTCGCCGCGGTCCGCCGTTTCACATCGGTCGCCATGGCGATCGGCGTACTCGCGGCCCTCGTGCTCGCGTGGGGAGCGTCGGCGCTCCTGAGCCGTCGTGTTCGAGCGATCGCGGAGGTCGCGGAACGTTACGCAGCCGGCGATCTCTCAGTGGCCGCAGCCGACTATGGCTCGGACGAAATCGGAATCGTGGCACGCGTCCTCGACGAGTCGATGCGCGAGATCGGCAGCCGGGCAACTCAACGCGAGACCGACCGCGCGCGCATGGAGGCGATCCTCAACGGCATGAGTGAAGGCGTCCTGGTCGTCACGCCGCAGGGACGGCTCCAGCTGGTGAACGATGCGGCGCGCCGGATACTCAAAGTCGGAGAGGCGCCGGAAGGCCGCCACTACCTGGAAATTGCGCGGCACCCCGACATCGCGGCACAGATCAATGGGGCGCTCCATGGCCTGTCGGGCGAGGGGCGCGAGCTGACCCTTCCCGGTGACGCCGGCGCGACGTTTGTGGCGCGGGGTGCACCGGTTGCCTCCGCGGCCGGACGTGGCGCGGTGCTGGTGCTTCACGATATCACCGATCTGCGCAAGGCCGATCGCATCCGCCGGGATTTCGTCGCGAACGTCTCGCACGAACTGCGGACGCCGCTGACGGCGGTGCGCGGGTACGTCGAGGCGCTGCTCGACGGGATCTCCGACGCGGCCCAAGCGCGGCGCTTTCTTGAAACCATCGCGCGCCACACGTTCCGCATGGAGCGGCTCGTGCGTGACCTCCTGCGGCTGGCGCGGCTCGATGCCGGCCAGGAACCGCTCGACCGCATTTCGTGCGCGGTCGACTCGCTGTTTTCTGCGGTCATCGCCGATCTGAGCTCGGAGCTCGAGGCGCGCGCCCAACACGTCGTCCAGCGCGTGGCCCCGGAGGCCGCCGTCGTGTCGGGCGATCCCGCAAAACTGCACGATGCTCTGCGAAACCTTCTTCACAATGCGGCCAGCTACGCACCGGAAGGCAGCACCATCGTCATGGCGGCCGCGCGGAAGGATGATCGGATCGTGTTGAGCGTCGCCGACGAGGGGCCGGGAATTCCAGAGACCGATCTGCCGCGTGTGTTCGAGCGCTTCTATCGCGTCGACAAGGCGCGCTCGCGCGACGCCCGCGACCCCGGTGGCACGGGTCTGGGCCTCGCGATCGTCAAACATCTGATCGGATTGCACGGAGGGCGGGTGACCGCCG